>JBCBLF010000151.1:0-11143 GCA_038520475.1 Cyanobacteria bacterium J06627_8 | reverse complement strand
GGCCTTCCCATTGTCATGTATGGTCTCTATGTGAATCAGACTGACTGTCCTCTAGCAGAGGAGGTTAACTTAAAACCGGAACGTTGACCGGAGTGTGGCAACGACGGCATCGTCGTTACCTTCATTTTGGTTGGGAGCCGTCAACCAGATAATACCGGGAGTCAAAGAAATATTGTCAGTAATCTGATAGCGGTAAAACGCCTCAACGTGAACCGACGTATCGTTAGTAATTACAATATCGCTGACTTCGGCATCACCCAGATAAGGTTCAACACCCACCATAATGCCACCAAGATTGCCCATCTTAAAGAGATCAGGGAACGCCAGGCCAAGCCCGTAGTACCAGATTTCGCTATCGTCTTCTTCAACGAAAATGACGTCAGAATAGCCGCCAAAGGCATTAATCGCAAAGTGAGGACTGAACTCGTAGGAAAGCTGAACACCATAGGAATTGGTGACCGCCGCCGTATCTAATTCCACATGGGTACCGCTAGCAGGAACCGTACCTACAAAGAATTCATTCCCGAATCCATTATCAAAAATCAGATTGTCATCGGTATGAAAACCATGAACATAGGTAAGGCCAATTTGTAACTTATCTCCCGGAGAAATCGTTAACTGACCGAGGGCAGCATAATCGCCGTTAAACAGGCCGTCGCCTTCTTCAGGTGAAGCCGGATCATCGGCTAGGTATCCTGCTGATAGCACAAAGGTTTCATCATCATCAAAAGCGTAACTCAAACCACCTCCAGCTCCACCTCCGATGCGGTAGATGGGACTTTCTTGGCTAAAGGTCGAAATTCCACCCTGTCCGCCATCAAAATCAGAGAAGTAAGGATTTACCGTGCTGGCGACATACTGCTGGTGACGTCCACCAGTCGCAACAACATACGCATCAATGCGATCGCCAATCGGGAAGTAATATCCCAACCAATCTAAAACGATATCGCCATCGGTGTTACCGCCAACCCGCTGAGAAAGAATACCTTCTGCGGACGCTGGATCAGCATCAATGCCCAAATCATCGCCGATGGGAAAGATAGTTGGACCCAAGAACTGATTTTCTTCGCCTGCTGCAAATCGAGTATGCAACGCATCTCGACCCGTGAAGCTGGTGACAAAATCGAGCCGTGCTCGATAGCGGAAAACCGTTTGATTATCGATATCGTTACCAACGAAGTCTTCATTTTGGAAGCGATCGCTAACATCGAAAATCACTTCTCCATGAAGCTTAGTGGTTGTTGAGAACTGATTCGCTTCCAGTTCAGCCGTTCGAGCTTCGAGCGAATCAACTCGACCACGAAGCGCTGCCAACTCAGCTGCGAATAGTTCTTGTAAGCGCTCTAAGACAGCCAGCTCTTCATAACTGACCGTGTCGGAAAGTCCAGCCGCTAGCAGCTCATTGATGCGATCCAAACAAGCGTTTAAGCCAGCTGCAAACTCATACCGACTTAGAGCACGATTGCCGCGAAACGTCCCGTCTGGATATCCAGCAATACAGCCATAGCGCTCAACAAGAGACTGGAGAGCTTGAAACGCCCAATCGGTCGGTTGCACATCAGATAGTTGTGACACCGATGTTACCTGGGCCATCGGTTCAGATGCATCAGCCCATAGGTCAGCCACTCTAGGCTGTGAATGGGCGGATGCATCTGATGATAGTTGAGGGGCGGCACCTGTTTCTAGCCCATCAGCAGGCATGACAGAGACAACGGCGATCGCCCCCCATGCGGCAGGTGCCACACACATCATGCGCCCCAAAAAACGATTGAACATGGCTTAAATCCTCACACCTGTTTAATGAAATAATCGATGATAGATGACTGGTAACGACGTAATTTTACTGAGGTTATTCACCGCCTCCAACAAGGCCAGGGTCAGTGTTGAACGGCTTAATTCTGACATTGTCTCGCTTCTTCCGAGTCAAGATATACCCGTTCCCATCTTGAAGCGTACAGACAACCCTCTCGACGCCTTCACGATAGTCGCGATCGCCTAAAGGTACGACATCGATCAGTAGTTTTCGTTGATTCTTCTTAAACACAACTTTGTTGTTGCGCGGAGCAGCCCCCAGGATGCGACCGCGTTCATCCTTCAAGAGGTAATCTTTTCTCTGACCTGGATCAGCAGAGCCAGAGATCCCATAGGCAACTCTCATTCTCGCAGGAGCAGGTTGACTGAGTGTAATCATAAATCGGCCCCAATCGCCGCGAGGTGCTTCATCCCCAGCTTCTCGGGGTTCACAAGCATTCGGCTTCACAGCCTTTATCTCTACTTTGATGGGTGGGCAATCGACAATGCGAACTGCTGCAGCGTGAAATCGGGAATCAGGATGAAGCTTATATGGGGAACCAGCAGGAGCTAGCAAGGTCACCTCGACGGCCTCATTCCGCTCAGGCGTTTCATCATCTTTGAGTGGAACAACCGGTAGCTTAACCACCGTTTGATTCGCAGGCATGACCACCACACCGAGCTTGACATAGTCAGTATTTGGAATCGCTGCTCCGCCAACTCGATAATGAATCCGAATGGGTTGTGGGAATGGACGATCGAGTCTAATCGTGAACTCCCCATTCTTACCGGCTTTCTTAAAGCCAGGCTCAATGGCGGGATTCACACTCGCAACAATAGATACGCAAGGCGGAACGTACTTGTCCTGAATGCGAACAGTTGCTTTAATTGGGGCAAATTGACCGTTGAGTTCATAATCTGGATCAGGTGGCGAACTCGGTTGGAGCTGCATAACAACGGTCTCAAACGACTCTCGCACCAAATCCCCCTTCGGGACAACCGGAACATCGACCGAGTCGTTACCTTTCAGGATTGTCGCACTGTTAGGCAGCGTCACATAGTCAGTACCGGGGGTTGCAGAACTAGAATCTAATATCTTGTAGTTAACGACGATATCTTTATGCGCTGGTCGAGTCAGATAAATTCTGAACAGGCCGTTGACGCCTGGTTGTCCAGCCCAGGGTTCAATGGCATCAGCCACCGCTCTAACTCCAGCATAGGGAACGGGGCAAAAATCGATGATGACAACAACGGCTCTATTTTCGCTCGGGTCAGGGCACACCTCATACCCATCGCCAGGAGCCAAAGCAAGCAGCACGGTTTCATCACCTTCCTTCTGATCATCCTCAATGGGAATCACGGGAATCTTAACTTCAACGTCCCCTTTTGGAATGGTGACCTGAGTTGGAAGAGGCTGATAGTCGACCCCAGGCTTTGCATCGCCACCAGGCGGCTTGAGGTTGATCGTTAGATCTTTCCAAGCAGGGCGATCGAGCGTAATCGTAAATTCTCCATTTTCCCCAGCACTATTCAACCCTGGCTCAATGGCTTCTGGGTCACTAGCAATGATGCAAGCGATCGGACAAGGTGCATCGATAATCGTGACCGTTGCAGTTTGCTCGCGACCATCGGGCTTGAGTTTGTAACAGTTTCCAGTGGGATCGTCCGTTTGCTTCAAACGAATGGTGACCGTCTCATTCCCTTCTTTCAAATCATCTTGAATCGGCTCAACAAAAATTTCGCGCTCAGTCTTGCCCTTTGGAATCGTCACTGACCCAGATAGTGTCTTGTAATCAACTCCGGCTTCTGCCGTCGATGATTGCTCCACCACATAGTGAATCACTAAATCCTTAAACGATGGTTCGCTAAGCGTAATGGTGAACACACCATTTTTCTTCTGTTGACCAAATCCAGGCTCTAACGCTTCAGGAACCGTTGCTTCGACACACACAACTGGGCATGGTGGAGGGCAGTCCTTAATTGTCACGACGCCAATATATGGCATTCCCCGCTGATAGTTTGCCGTGTCTTCTAGCGTCACGACGACATCTTCGTCACCTTCTATCTCTTCATCAAAGAGTGGAAAAACTGGAACGTCGATAGATTTTTGGCCTGCAGGAATCGTGACTGGCCGGTTAAAGCTAATGTAGTCTTCTCCCTCTTTCGCTTTACCAGTGACATTGAATGAGATTTCTAAATCTTCGTCAATCGGCTCATCAATAACAAATCTGAATTTTCCAGGCTCAGGCTGTTCACCTGGAGCCCCTGGCTCTTTGGTTGAAGGGACAGGAGTCAATAGCCTAACCGTAGGTGGCTCTTTTAATTCAAATGTCGTTTCAAAATAGAAAAACGATCGCTTGGTATGACGTTCCGCATGAAACAAAACGAATTCATACTCCTGACCTGGAATAAGCTTCAGCGTTTGCCCAAAGAAATCTTTCTTAAAAAATGGCTTTCCGTTGAGGCTGAGATCAAGCGTCTCTTTTTGAAAGATATGGGTTCCACCCAAATCGATAACCAGTTTTCCGTCAATGTAGACCCATAGATCATCATCTCCAATGAACGTGAATACCTCATCTCCCTTATAGGTGAATTTGTGGGGCTTCAGCTCAGTTGTAAAGTGATAATTGTGGGGCAGCCCTTCATTTCCCAACTCTTGTTTATTGATGGGAAAGTACATCTTACTTGCGTCAATCTCATCAAAATTCTCACGATTGATCTCTTCAGGATTTCCGTACGTTGTACGAAAAAAACCAGGGCGATTCGGATCTTCTTCTAAGAGAATTTTGAAATCTGTCTTAACCGTATTGAATTCTGGCCGATCATTAAACCATGAATTGAATGAGTCAGCACTGTGAACGGTTTTTCGTTGGGGCTCTGTATTTCGGGGAGGCTTTGCAAAGGCAGGCTTTCCGTCGACTAACTTCGGACGTACAATACCTTTTTCGCCATCGCGCAATGCTTTGAATTCAAAGTCCGGATGAGGCTTGAGTCCGGGTATTCCAGCATTTGCTGCAGTTTCTTCTTTGTGGATGAAGTCCCGGATTGTTACGGTGAGATAAGGCTTTTGTGCCATGAACATTCCCTGCGATGTAATGACAAATGAAATAAGGGGGACACAAGGACATCGCTTATCACGAGGACCTCGATTGCGATCGCGGACAAGCATTCAGAATGAAATGCAATCAATCACGACTCCCGCTTCACGCTCTAATCAATTGAATCGGCAATGCTTAAATCCGGGAAGACTGTTCAAGTTGGAGACCCTTAGAATCCATCCCTCAAATCAGCACTATCATCGAATCAATTGATCACAAGATACCTACGCTAGGCCCGACAAACATTCCGTAAACTAGATACTTTTATCTGACCATACAATTTTGCTTTGTCCTTCCCAAACTTGTAATTCTTTAATTCTTGCGCTTGAGATTCGTTGCAAAACGTATCTAGCGCTAGGCTCCGGCTCGCTATGCTTTGCGTCAAATCTCGTCTTGGCAAACCTGGAAAGATATGGTGAATCCTTTCAACAAGAGCGTTAGAGTAGACTCCCCTGCCTCAACATAAAACCCCACTCAACCTGCCTTAATCCAGTACCTCCTTGGGTACTTTCCTAGAACGGATGTCGATCTGTGCCACTTCTATGTTGGTATGGAGTTGAGAATTCATTCACAACCTAGTGAAATCCATTCAAAAAGTGAGGCTAGGGCGTTATAATAACAAAGCTGTCTGGGCGGATGGCGAAATTGGTAGACGCACCACACTCAAAATGTGGCGGCTTCGGTCATGCGAGTTCGAGTCTCGCTCTGCCCATATCAAAAAGAGGGAGAAGGATTCACAATCCTTCTCCCTCTTTTTGATTCGGCTGTTTCATAAAACGGCCGAATGTTCAACTTAGTGAGGCTACGATTTGGCAAAGTTTGCCAAGCTGAATAAGGTGGGCGTTGCAGTGCAACGCTCACCTTATTACTCACGCCATGGCGTGAGTTCGCTCTTCTAGGGGCTGCGCTTGATCCAAAAGTTGATTCAATGCATCACCATCAATCACTTCTTTCTCAAGCAGCGTTTGAGCCATTGCCTCTAGCAGTTCACGATTTTTCGTCAGGATAGTGCGAGCCTGCTGATGAGCCGACTCAACAATATCTTTGACTTCTCGGTCAATAGCCTCGGCCGTCTGATCGCTAACCACTCGACGAGGGTTTGCCATACCACTGTCTAAGAAATTAGACTGCTGTCCTTTTTCATAAGCTAGCGGACCAAGCACATCACTCATGCCGTAGGAGGTGACCATACGCTCAGCCAAATCCGTTGCCCGCTGGAGGTCATTAGAAGCTCCTGTGGTCACATTGCCGAAGACAACTTCCTCTGCCGATCGCCCACCGAGGAGGGTTGCAATTTGTCCTTTCAGCTCATCTTCGTTAAGCAGGAAGCGATCCTCCGTTGGAAGTTGGAGCGTGTATCCGAGAGCAGCCATTCCTCGGGGTACGATTGAGATTTTTGCCACTGGATTGCTGCCGGGCATCACTGCGCCGACGATCGCATGTCCGGCTTCGTGATAAGCAACAATCGTCTTCTCTTTATCGTTGAGGACGCGGCTCTTCTTCTCCAAACCTGCAACGATACGCTCAATGGCTTCCGCGAAATCCTCTTGGATGACGGCTTTCCGATCATTTCTCGCTGCAAGCAACGCAGCCTCATTCACCAAGTTCGCTAGATCTGCACCTGCAAAACCAGGGGTACGAGCGGCGATCGCCGTCAAGTCAACATCTTTTGATAACTTCACCTTTTGAGCGTAGATATCTAAGATGGCTTGACGACCCGACAAATCTGGGCGATCGACCAACACCTGGCGATCGAATCGACCGGGACGCAGCAGTGCTTGATCAAGGCTTTCTGGACGGTTGGTTGCCGCCAGCACAATGACCGTAGACTCACCATCAGAGAAACCGTCCATCTCTGTCAGCAGCTGGTTTAAAGTCTGCTCACGCTCATCATTGCCGCCATAAAAACCAGCAGAAGAACGAGATTTTCCAATCGCGTCTAACTCGTCAATAAAGATAATGCAGGGAGCCTGCTTCTTGGCCTGCTCAAATAAATCGCGGACCCTAGCCGCTCCTGCACCAACAAACAACTCAACGAATTCAGAACCAGAAATACTGAAAAATGGTACACCTGCCTCTCCTGCAACCGCACGGGCTAGCAGCGTTTTTCCAGTTCCGGGAGGTCCCACAAGCAACACTCCCTTAGGAATACGGGCACCAAGCTGAATGAATTTCTGAGAATCTTTCAGAAACGTCACTACTTCAACTAGCTCATCTTTCGCTTCTTCGACACCCGCAACGTCAGAAAAGCGGACCTTGTTGTCTTCATCTTCAACGTATACTCGGGCTTTGCTCTTAGAGATGGATAACGCCCCGGCAGGTCCACCCGCTCGCCGACCAATGAAAAGTTGCCAGACTCCAACAAAAATCAGTGGAGGAATAACCCATCCCAACAAGCTCGTAAACCAATTTCCTTTTGCCGGGGGCTTAGCCGCAAACTCAACTCCGTTTTCTTGCAGCGTCTTAGGTAAATCAAGATCCAGAATTGGCGTTGTACTTAACACTTGCTCTGCCTGACCTCCATCAGACTTGAGCTGATAGCGAATTTCGTTTTGTCCTACAGAAGCACGAAACACCTGTCCATCTTCGACTTGATGGATAAACATACTGTAAGGAACAGTCGGAACTGGTGGTCCAAAGAGTTGAGGAGCCAACAGATTCACAAGAAGATAAAGCCCTGATCCGATTAATAGAATGTTTCCGATCAGTCGGTTCCAGGGTCGATTAGGCTGATTTTTGATCGGCATGATCGTTCTCCATACAACAGAGCAATGCATATCTGTAACTCAGAAGAGTGCCCAACTCGCAGGGCATCTTTCTAGATATCTGAATCACAACAATAAGTAGGAAAGACGCACAACCCAATGCTTCAAGCAACGACGTGTAGCGCTGGGAGAACCGTTGATCCCTACATTTATGATTATCGTTCAAAAAACTTAAACAAATGAGACATTGGCAGGGTGGCTTACCGTACCTCTCGTCTTTCAGGCTATTCGTCTCGCGTAAAAGCTGGTGTCGTAGAGAAAGCTGCTTCTACTAAAAAATTAAGCCCTAGACATTCGAAGAGTGAAGCGACATCCTAATGCCCAGCAATCAAGCCGCTCGATAAGACAGCTCTGTGTCAAAACCCTAGAAAATGACCGTGGTTCTTTCACAAGCCACCGAGATGCATTACCTATCCTGGCTCCCTTGACCCCAACACTAGAGTTTCCGTCGTCCAGCGTTGCAGATTTGAGTAGGTATAACCGCACAGCCCTGATCTTCTCGTACAAATGATGGACTCTAAGCTCTAGGCCGCTTCCATCCAGTCAAACACTTTTCCAAGCTGCTCTAAAGTAATAAACCCATACTGCCAAAGCACCATAGGTAAACGGTTATCTGCTCGATCTGTTCGCTTTAGCGCGATCGCGATCGCCTCTTCTGACACAGCAAGGTCGGATTGCAAAAATTGAATTAAGTTATTGTGGGACGACACGCCGTGTTGCGCCGTCCGGTTGTTCATTATCGGAATATCATCTGTGCCCATTGGTTCCATCCCAGGCTGTATCAACATAAATATTATTAAACCAGATTGTAAAGTTTTGAAACATTATTTTCAGAAACATTCTTAGGAATATGATCCTACGTCTCTTCCAAATTGTGATCCCCCTTTGATATATCTTCATTTCACCAATGTTAGACGATCTGACAGACTCTTGATGTAATCCTTTGTGGCTCTAATAATCGAATGCCTCAATTGGTTCGTCAAGCATCCACAGTTAGAGATGTGGTGAATGGATTCGAATGCTCCAAAAGACCCCCATCATCTGTAGGATTTACGCCAATCCGCTGCATATGGCTTAATTTTTGTGAGTGATGACGGGCGATCCCCTGATGGCAAACAAAACCGCGTAATACCCTTTCCTGGAATAGATGCACTAAACGTTGTTGTGAAACCCTCCCGTCGAGCAGGTTTCACAAAAACTAAACGCTGCACCAATTCAAAAAATTGATGTAGATTCTGCCATATCGTTATTAGAGCAATGGGAAGTCGTCATTAGAGCAATGGGAAGTCGTCGATTGGGGTGGTATCCACATGATTATTTTTGTGATGGGTGTATCTGGGTCAGGAAAAACAACCATCGGCCAACTATTGGCAGAGCGGCTAAACTATCACTTTGCTGACGCTGATGATTGGCACTCAGATCTCAATCGACACAAGATGAGTCAAGGTATTCCGTTAACAGATGGCGATCGCCACTCTTGGCTAGATGACCTCCGGACCTCGATCGATAGCTGGATACATAATGGCGAAAACGTTGTGTTGGCGTGTTCGGCGTTAAAGCAAACCTATCGCGACCGGCTCTCCAATCATCATTTCAACGTGCAGTGGGTGTATCTCAATGGGCGGTTTGAAGTAATTCAGCAACGGTTGAATACGCGCACCGATCATTTTATGTCTGCAACGTTGCTTGAAAGCCAGTTTGCTGCTTTAGAAGAACCTGATGATGCCATCGTGGTTGATATTGAACAAGAGACCGATGCAATTGTTTCAGCGATCGCCACCCATGTTGAATCGTGATTGATGTAGCACTCAAAAATACATGTCCTAACTCAGCTGGCGACAGCCCTATCAAGACTGATGATCGGGCCATTGGGTAAAGGGTGTTTTTGCCAGATTAGAGTTGAAATATCGAGGGTCGTCGGATACCTCTTCTCCAAGCCAATCTGGGGGTTCTATTGCTTGATTAACATCCATCAGTTCAACCTCTGCCAGAATGAGCCCATTGTTATCTCCATGAAATTCGTCGATTTCCCAGGTCAAGGCTCCGTAATTCAACACGTATCGTGTTTTTTCAATCAAGGGGCGATCGCAGAGGGTCGCCAGCATTTGCTCGGCATCAGCAACCGGAACAGGATACTCAAATTCAGCTCGCGAAATACCGTGAGCAGGGCCTTTAATGGTGATAAAGCCTTGATTGTCAGCAATTCGCACGCGAACCGTTGTGACACCTTTTGTCTGAATGTATCCCTGACGATATATGCTGCCCTCAGCCTGCGATCGCCAGCCGTCTCCGGTAACTAAAAACTTGCGTTCAATTTCAATTCCCATTGCGCTGACACTCCTCATTCAAGAATCCTGATAGTACAAATGGAGGAATGCTTCAACTTCCGCGCGGGTCGGCTGGGCAGCGATCGCCCCTGGACGAGTTGCCGTGAGCGCTCCCACAGCACTGGCGTAAGTGACGATCTCGCCAATCTCCTCCGCCTGCTCTAGCGCGTCTAGTCCTCGCTGACATAGCTGATGCAAAAAGCCTGCTAAAAAGCTATCCCCAGCCCCCGTCGTTTCATCCACATCAACAATAAACGCCGGAACCTTGCCCTCATATCCTGACACTCTGTAGGTACACCCGTGGTCGCCATCGGTCACAATTACGGCTTTTGCTGACGGAAGCTGCGCTGCAATCGCATTGGAATCAGCCGTATCAAACAGCCATTCAGCCTCATCCCTCGAGAGCTTTAGAATATCGAAACGCTTTAGCACTGACTGAATCTGTTTGTTCGCTTGATGGACGTCTTGCCAAAACATCGGACGCCAGTTGACATCAAGAACGGTGGTGATGTGATGTTGAGCGGCGAGATCAAGCGCTCGTTCAATGGCCTGAGCGGTTTGCTCATAGGCCATTTCTAGTGTGCCAAGGACTAGATAGTCTGCCGTTTCGAAGAGCTGAACAGGCAACGAATCTGCAACCAGAAATGTGTCAGCAAATTCCGTCGTCGGGCGATCGCCAAATCCAACAAACTGGCGATCGCCAGTGTCTGTACGTATGACATAGATTTGCCGGGTTGGAGCTGTGTCATGACGCTGTATACCATCCACATTCACTCCAGTCTCTTGTAGCAGAGTAACCAGTGCATCTCCAGGCTCATCACTGCCGATACATCCCACAAACCCTGACGATGTACCCAGTTTCGTAAGCGCACAGGCGACATTAGCAGGGGCTCCACCTGGATAGGCCGTCCAAGACGTGACCTGCTCATAGTGAACCCCTGGCTCATTTGAGATGATATCGAACAAGATTTCACCAAGGCACAATACACGGGGTTCGGCCACTGCAATCATCAACCATGCAACAACCAATTATCATATCCCTTCGCACAGCCGGCTTGGAAGGGCCGGCTTGGAAGGTTAGAAGCCTCCCAAAGCCTCCTTAAAACCTATTCTACGAAAATGTATAGCCGTCGCCAGTTCGGTTGGGACAAGATGGCAAACC
>JBCBLF010000150.1:0-11219 GCA_038520475.1 Cyanobacteria bacterium J06627_8 | reverse complement strand
GAGCTGCTTATCTCACTTATTAAGTGGGAGGATCAGAGTGGTAAGAGCACGCTTACTGAAGAGCAATTTCCTGATAAACCTTGATAAATTGGCGAGCGATCGCCCGCCAACTGTAGTGGTCTGCTGCCCACTGGCGAGCATTTTGTCCACGGTGCTGTCGTTCGGCTTCTTGTGTCAATGCCTCTCTGAGAGACTGAGTTAAATCTTGGATATTGCACGAACACACCCATCCTGCGTTGCCCTTTCTCACATCACGGCAGATATGTACGTGGTCTGAAATCACAACTGGAATGCTGGCAGCCATTGCCTCTGCGACTGCGATGCCAAAATTTTCATAATATGACGGCAGCACAAAGACATCAGCGCATTGAAGATGATTCGCTTTCGCGTCGCCAGTGACAAAGCCGGTGATTTGAGTACAGTTTGCCAAGGGAGAGGAGCGAATGCGATCGCCGATTGCCTGCTCATACGATGGATCTTGTGGGTTGCTACCTGCCAAGACAAATCGAAATAAAATGCCTTCCTGTCGTAACTGAAGCAACGCAGGAATCAGCAGATCTAACCCTTTTTTAGGGTCAATGCGAGACATGAATAAAAGGGTCGTCAGACGGTCTGATGGTTCAGCTGATGGGGCCTGTAACAACGATTGGCAAAATCCCCGGGATTCAGTCGATGATGGTAATCTCGGTACGTCAACACCCAGAGGAAGAACAATATCTCTTGTGGCGGAGCCAAATCGCTCTGAAATCGCTGCCTCTTGTGCACTGGTGAAATGCATGGCAGCGGCTCCCATCAAGTTGGCGCGTTCAAGAACTGCTGCATAGATCCGTTTGAGCTGTCTTTTTTTCTTCAGATCAGCAGGATCGAGGGTCCCTAACGGTCGCAACACATAGGGTAGCCCCTTCCATCGAGCGAGGGTCGCAGCCATTGAGCAGACTGGAGAAAAAAGAGCGTGAATGTGGGCAACGTCGTAGTGATGGGCATGACTCGCCAACCACATGAGCAGCCCAGCAGAGAATTTATACCTCCGAAAAGGCGCACATCGAAAATAGCGAATCGTATACCCATCCTGTTCGATGGGAACGTTGAGCGGCACATCGAGAGGCGGTTGACCGGTGTCCCCGTTTGAATGGGTCGTCAGAATCGTAACCTCAATGCCCTCGTCTGCCAGTGCTTTGGAATATCCCAAAACCATTTGACTCGGACCACCATACACCAACGAAACCGATGGAATGATTTGCAAGACGCGCAGCGGGGCACTCATGCGTTGACTAGTTCCTCATAAAATTCCAGATGTTTCTTTGCAAGGGCACGATTGGTATAGTGGGCAAGCACTTGTTCATAGCCACGGTTACCCAATTCTTCAGCAAAATTAGGTTGATCCATCAAGCGAGTTAAGCGATCGCACAATTCAGCGACGTTACCTTCTGGAAAGATGAGGCCAGCTTGGTCAATTACGTGAGGAATTTCGCCAGAATCAGACCCAATCACTGGAACTTTGCATGCCATTGCCTCAATTAAGACATGACCAAATTGTTCTTTCCAGCCGATTGCTGTCAGAGTCTTAAACTGATAGGTGGTTTCAGAGGGTAACACCAGCGTACTCATCAAATTCATATATTTGGGTACGTCATGGTGGGGCACGCTTTCAATCCAACTGATGCGATCGCCAAATCCATTGGCCTTAGCGTGCTGCATCAGATGTTCTTTAAGTGGACCGCGCCCGAGCATCAAACATTTCCAAGGGCGACGGTCTGGGCGATCGGTCAATGCGCTCAACGCTTTGAACAGCGTCATGAGTCCTTTTTCTTCAACAAACCGTCCCACGAAGCCCACGACAAAGTCATGAGGTTGGATACCCAGTTGAGCCGGTAGATTAGATTGACGGCGATGCTGAAACAATGTCTCATCGACGCCTAATTGAGGGAGAACACGGAGCTTTCCTCGAAAGCCTCGTTCTCGTAGAATGTCCGCCCCATCTTGATTGCCAGCAATTACGCCGTGGGTGTGCGTTAAGTTATATCGCTCGATCAGTGACGCAGGAAATGCCAGGGAATATGGAATGTTCCACCAGGTGAAAAAGAGGAGTTTAGCACCTAAATTGAAGAGCCGATTCAAAGTGATCATTTCTACCTGAGCTAAAGCTTTGGATCCTTGCTCTGTTTGAATGACGTCGGGGCGAAACTGGCGTAACAGTCCCATGAGTTCAGGCGAAAACGTTAATAGTCCTTGATTGTTTTGGCTGAAGTTGGCGATCGGTACTACCCGGAAGTTATTGCTTTCCCACGGCTCTGGTTCAATGAGTGTGTTCTGTACTCCTCCTGGACGCCACCGCTTCGGAACAACAATCGTCACGTCAATATCTGGAGAAAGTGTTGATAGCACTTTAAACTTTTCGCAGTTCAACCGAACGATATAGGTGTGACTGGCAATAAGGATTCGCATAAGATATGCAACTCACGTACGATTTCATCCAAAAATTATGGTGAGGCCCGCCTACTCAGCAGGGTTTCCCCACGATTAGTGCATCTATTTCAGAACAGGGTTTGAATTCTATTTGCGGATTTGGTATCAGCATACCCACAAGCTGCTGTTGATCATCGGTCATGATACATCGATCGTTTGTACAGAGAATCGGTCAAAAAACTCGTGCAAATACTGAACTGTAGATAGCGCAGTATCTAGGCTCTCGGGAATGCTAGAGGGCAGAAATGCTCTAACCGAAAGATGCCGACAATGCGTAACACACCTCTCTTATCAATTGTGACGCCGACTAGGGGGTCTTTTTCGAGTCACTGGTTTGAGCAACTTTGCGCAGTCTCTGGAGATGTGGAGTTTGTCCTGGTTTATCCTCCTGGTGTAAGCAAACCATCGATTTCTGCTCCCCGAATCAGGTGCATCCAAAGTCCCTTTAAAGGTGAAGTCTTTCAGCGATTCGTTGGTTTATTGAACGCATCAGGAACGTACATCATGGCGCTTGACGATGATGACTATGTTCATCCTGATGTGAGCCAGCTCGTTGATAGCTATTTTCAGAATTTTCCTGAAAGCTGGTGTTTACGCCTTCATGTGAAGAAAGTCGATGCATCTCATCAAGACGGCCTTCAAGCATCCTGGGCTCCAATTCCAGATATTCATCAACTGCAAACAGCATCTAGACGTGGGCATGATGATTTAGTGCTGCAAGAGGTTCCTATTGCGCCGCTAAATAATCCATTCGACATTCGGTTTTTAATTGGGCCTTACGTCAAACGTAAAGATATGCAGGGTCCTCATATTGAAAACTTCAATAACAAAGTTTGGAAAAGGGAACTTGTTCACTCAACTCTCAATGATATTGCCAGAGTTATGACCATTAGCTACGCATTGACGTGGATACCCCAGTGGAGCCTTGATCGGATGCTTGGATTGTTTATTCAAGCGAAATTTTTTGAGAAAGATAAGTTAATGGGCCATTGGATGCCGATGCCTGAACAAATTCGGTATGTATGCATGGACCAAAGCGAGAAAGGTGAGTTTCGCTTGATACTACCTGCCGATGCACTGCTGGTAAAAAAATTTCCTCAATATGGATATTTCTGGAATCTCTTTTTCGAGCAATTTTGGGTGGCGATTAAAAAAGTTAGTCGAAAGTGTCTTGATGATATGCGTTCATGGATAGCGCAAAAATGATCCTATGAGGACTATTCGGCAACGATTGCTTAACCGGAAGGTTTCTTCTAGCTGAGAGGAATACGTCATGATTGTCTTTATCATTCCGCTTAAAAGTAGAAAAGTATCGGCTCATTGGGAGAAGGTCTCTCAGCTTTTTGAGCGATGTTTGAAGTCGGTATGTCATCAGACAGATTCAGATTTTCATGTCATTGTTGTGTGTCATGAAAAGCCTGAGATTAGTTTTCAGCATTCGAATGTGAGTTACGTAGAAGCTGATTTCCCACCACCCGGATCAGACATTCGCGATCGCCGAATTGATAAAGGCAAAAAAACAATAATTGGATTGAGGAAGGCCCTCGCGTTTCAACCCAATCACGCCATGATTGTTGATGCTGACGACTGCTTAAGTTGTCGCGTTGCAGAATTCGTGAATAAGCATCCGAATGCAAATGGTTGGTTTATCAACCAAGGATATGTCTACCAAGAAAAAAGCCCTTTCATTTATTTTCGAAAAGCTCATTTTCACCACTGGTGTGGAACCTGTAATATTGCAAAATTCTCGCTGTGGCCATTGCCTGAATCCGATAACCATTATCCAACGCAGCTGATCGACTACTACTCAGGCTGTAACCATAAGCATATTGAGAAGGAACTGAAGAAGAATGGGACTCCACTCCAGCCTCTTCCGCTCACTGGCGTGACGTACATTATTGGCAATGGAGAAAATATTTACCAGAAGGGATTCTCAACCATTCATCGCTCAAACCAAGATAAGCCGTTTTTTATGTTGAAGGAGCTGGTGAAGTTTAGGTTACTTACTTCAGCAATTCGGCGAGAATTTGGCATTACCCCTATTTCAAGTTGATGCTCTTGGAGCTTTATGTATCTGAAGAGCCATTGATTTTTCCATTCAATCCATATACCTGGCGGCTCCCTACCAGCGGGACAAGGGTGACCTCTCGTTCATCTCCAGGCTCAAATCGAACCGCTGTGCCAGCTGGAATATCGAGACGCATTCCTTTCGTCTGTTCTCGCTCAAACGTCAATGCTTCATTGACTTCATAAAAGTGAAAATGAGACCCAACCTGAATCGGGCGATCGCCAGTATTTGCGACTGCAAGCGTTAGCGTCGGGCGTCCAGCATTGAGTTCAAGATCGCCTTCTGGAGTCATCAATTCACCTGGAATCATGGATTCTCACCCTTCCCTTATCAACTAAACTCTCGTCAATTAAGTGCACGTCGGTATCTAGCAGTGAACAGTTCGATTGGACATAACAAGTTCAATTGGGCACAGCACGGTTTCTTAAACAACTCATGCCATTAGACATCAGCTATCGGATTGGATCATGAACCGTCACGAGCTTTGTGCCGTCTGGAAATGTTGCCTCGACCTGCACCTCGTGAACCATCTCAGCAATGCCTTCCATAACATCGTTCCGAGACAGTAGGGTTGTGCCGTAGGTCATTAAGTCTGCCACGCTCCGACCTTCTCGTGCGCCTTCGAGAATGGCAGCTGAGATATAAGCAACAGACTCAGGATAGTTCAGCTTCAGTCCTTTGCCTTTGCGCCGCTCAGCAAGTAGCGCCGCAGTAAAAATCATGAGTTTGTCTTTTTCCTGTGGAGTCAGTTGCATAGTTTACCCATGGATGCTGCGAGTATCATAGTCGCTTCGCTGGTGTGTGTCAGCCAATGGTTAATGTTGATATATTAAGTTCTCGCCAGGACGCTCAACTGTGAGTTATTCAGGATGGGCTGATGAATCTGTAGTATCAATTGGATGATTCACACTCAGTGCAGGAATCTTGAGTTGGTGCGCCGGGAAAGAATCAGAATCATCAACGCTATCTCCATGACGTTCTATGCCGTTGTGTATTGTCGAGGCTTGAGTGGTGTGAGGGGTCACGTCATCTGATTCAGGAGCCTGAACATCTTGTTCGGACTCCGCATCTGATGCGTCGCTAATCAACATCGAACGTTTGGAAAATCCCCAAGCAAAAATAGCTCCGATAATCGTCACCATCAACCACTCTGGAGGAACAAGCTGCGGATCAATGACGCGCACAAGCAACCGTAGCCCAACCAAGCCAACGGTGATAAATCCAGCATCTTCAAGGTGATCATATTCATTAATCCATCGAATAAATAGCTCAGCCATGAACCGTAGGGCAATTACTCCGATCAGTCCGCCTGTGATAACCAGCCAAACTTCTTGAGAAAGTGCGATCGCCGTTGTAACACTATCGAGGGAAAACGCCAGATCCGTGATGGCAATTAGAGGAATCGCTTGCCATAGGTTAGAAAATTTTGGTCCGTGGTGATGCTCGTTGGCATCCGTCTCAGATCTAAAGTATTGGAATACGAGCCACAGAAGATAACAGGCACCTAACAGCTCAAACTGCCAAACATTGATCACCCAGGTTGCGGTCAATATTAAGATGATGCGCAAGATAAATGCAGCAATTAGCCCTACATTCAGGGCATTACGCTGCGTTTTTGGGCTGTCTAATCCTTGGGCGATCGCAGCAAGAGCGATCGCATTATCAGCTGATAAAACAGCCTCCAGTGCAACCAGCACCGGTAACAGCAGTAGCGCATCCAGTGCATCCACGCCAATATTTGGGAAAAAATCAAGCAGTCTGTCTAGCATGTATGTTCAAAAATTTAGCAAACCCAGATCAATCCTTACTTGGGCTGGCGACTTAAAAGTTAAAGGATATAATGCCTCTGACTTCAATCATTGAGCCCGCTATCTGAATCACAGCGTTTTTCAGTTTTGTTCCTTAAACGTAGTGTAAAACACTGTTCACCTTTATTACCTGACCCTTGAGGCATTCTCTTGGATAGAAGAAAGCTATCAGCCTGGTCTCAACCCCCTCCGTTTGACTGTGAGCCCTTTTCCACATTGTTCTGAAATTCATTATGGTGCTGCCTTCTCGCTCGTCACAGCAGTCGCTAAACGACACGATTTCTCCTGATGTTTCAGAGGCGATCGCCCGCCTCTATCGCTATATTCCCAATAGTTCTGTTCTTGCAGAATGGGTGACGACTCACGACAACCAATGCGTAGTTCGTGCGACGGTTCATATCGGCACGATTCCTTTCGCGTCATCTATGGCAATGGATGCATCAATTGAACAGGCTGAAGATCGAGCAAAAATAAGGGCGATCGCCTCTGCATTGGTTTCCTACCTCCCACACGAACCATTCGACTCTGAGAACCGAACCGACGTTTCGCAAATTCCTCAGATGAATGAACCACCATCATCACACGATCGTTCGGCTCAGCCTGCTGAAAAAACAGCACCACTGGATGCAACCACTCAACTACTATCTAAGAATCAATCGATTGTTTCATCAGAGGATGGTGCTGACGATGATTGGATGACTGATATGGATACCCCCGATGCTCCACCTCCGCCGAGTGCTCTGGACCTCAGTCATCAGGACAGAGATGAGGCTTTACAGATAGAGTCAAGTCATGAGTTGGATGATTCAAAACCATCAACCTCTATCCAGCCATCCCCGAAACGAAAGACTGGGAAAAAGGCACCGTCTTCAGAAACGCAACCTAAATCAAATAAGGTCAAATCAGCTGCATCATCGGCTCAGGCACCGCCCTCATCGGCGATTGAATCAACGCCTTTGCCATCAGACTCAACTGCTCAATCCCTCGGTGTTGATTTGTCTGACATCATTGCGAAAACCAGTGTTGAGTTGAAGCGATTAGGCTGGACGGATGTTCAAGGGCGTGAGCATTTACAGAAGGTCTATGGTAAGCGATCGCGACAGCAATTAACTGATCCAGAACTGCTCGATTTCCTTACCCACTTAGAATCCTTATAGCTTTTGTAAACGTTGCCAAGTGGCGGTTCTGTCTAATTATCGTGGGCTGGTTTTCTGGCGGGTTGCGTGTCTTACCGGCCAAACCGATCACGTGCTCGTTGTCTTAGCTCCACCGCAGCAGGATACTCAGCGTCAATAGTAAGTGCTTTATCTAAAGCTTCGATGGCTTTGGTATACCGCTGCAATCGCCAAAGAGCATCACCTAGCAGGCTCCAAGCCTCTACTGACTCACGATCAAGGGCGATCGCCCGCTCGATGACTGGAATCGCTTCTGCTGAACGTCCAACCATCTGCAACACTCGCCCCTGGTCAAGCCAAGCCTCAAATAACTCTGGATCAAACAAAGTGGCACGCTCATACAGTCGTAGCGCTTCTAGATTAAATCCTTGTTGCTCTACAGCATTTCCTTTACTGCGAATCGCTTCTGGATAACCCGGGCGATAGGCTAACGCATCATTGCAAGCGACAATCGCATCGTTAGGACGTTCGAGAATATTTAGAAGTTCACACTGACCTAAATAAGCTTCAGGCAAATCTCTTTGGATTTCAGTCGCTTGCTCATACTGCATCAGCGCGGCTTCATACTCCCCAGACGCCCGAAGACTCTCTGCATCTATCAACGCTTTTTTCACCAATAGTTCAACCGGCCAGATGGCACGGGCCCCTGACGGCACAGAGCCTAATGAAGGCGTCTGAACCTTTAGCGGTGCTCGATTGATGTAGGTTTCATAGATTGAGGCAAACCAGTCTGTATTCATCACAGCGGCAGACACAATGCCTAAAAAACCAACAAAGAGGCCGCCAGAGGTCAGAACCTTTAAAGCTCGTTGACCAGAAGAAGGTTTCTTTTCCAACTCCTCAGGCGAGATTTGAGGAGATTCCTGTTGCTCATCAATATTGACAGCCACAAGAGACGTTGTCGTCTCCTGTGCCGTTAGTGGAGGCGGGTACCCATCAGGAAGTTCCAACATCACTTCATCACTGGCACGGGTGTGAGGGTCGCCTACATCAGAGCTGTGAAACATCCAGTCATGTTCGGCTTTTGCTAATTCCTCAGGGTCAGTCGGAATGTTTTCTAATGCCGCGAGTGCCTCAACTGCTGATAGATAGCGGTCTCGAAAGTCATATTTCACCATTCGATCGACGATGCTGATTAACTCAGGAGACGCTGATTTGACGTGCTGATGCCAATCGAGTTCTCCCGTTTGAAAATCATCTTTAAAGTGCTTGGGATGAATACCCGTTAAGGCTCTGATTCCAATAATCCCAACCGCGTACACATCGCTGCTGAAGCGAGGTCTGCCAGCTAGCTGTTCATTTGGCATATAGCCTTGAGTTCCAACGGCAACGGTCAAACTCGTGAAGTCTAATTCAGGATGACTTTTCTGCTTGCTCACTTCCTTGACTGCGCCAAAGTCAATCAACACAATCTTGCTATCCCGATAGCGACGAATTAAATTTGAGGGCTTAACGTCACGGTGGATGACTTGCTTTTGATGGACAAACGCTAAAATGCTCAAAATCTCGCGGAGCAAAAGGATGGTTCGAGTTTCTGAAAAAGGTGCGCGCTTTGAAATCTCCCAGCTCAGCTGAATGCCTTCGATATATTCTTGCGCAAGATAAAACTCCTGATGTTCCTCAAAGTGAGCCAGTAGCGTGGGAATTTGTCCATGTTCGCCAACTTGATAAAGCACACGAGCTTCTGTATCGAAAAGCCGACGAGCCATTTCCATCGACTTGGGTTCCATTGTTTGAGGTTTGAGCTGCTTAATGACGCAACGAGGATTATTGGGCAAGTGTAAGTCTTGAACGAGAAACGTTCGACTGAATCCTCCGGCCCCGAGTTGACCAATTATTTTGTAGCGCCCACCTAAACAATTAGAATCCATTCCGCCTCAGGGAGTGATGATGTATACTCGACTCCAGTCTTAACGTAGACAATTCCTGACACCACCTCTATGACCGGTCAAAGATAACTCTAGGCGTTAACCGACCTGGCTATTACGGCTTAGACCTTTTCATCAGTGTATTACTAATATCATCGAAGCTGCATTCTCTTGATAAGAGCTTGCCCTCATCCATCAGTAAATCCAACTATCCAATATCAATGACTCGCACAAATAGACGAAATGTCAGTTAATTGCTTTCTCCTTAGTTCTAGGACTCACAAAAATGCGTGAGGTTTCGCTAGATGTAATGACTGGCATTGGTCTTGAAGGAATTAGGTTAAGCGATTCTTAAAAATTGGGTAGATTCGTTAGTACAATATGAATAAACTTAGTTGCAAACGTCGTTGACTTGAAGTGTAAGCATCTTACATACAGCAGCTAGTTCCATAACGTATTTTGAGTACGGAAGGCCAGCGAATGGAGGCAGCGCCAAAACAGACTACTCACGCTGACTCGTTCATCCAGTTGCTGTTGTTTGTTGATAAACGGCCTGGAATGCGAGAAATGATTAGGTTAGTACGCGATTTTATTTCTCGTCGAAAAGAAAGATATCCATGTGAGCTTCAGGTCATTGACGTTGGCGAACAACCTTATTTAGTTGAGCATTTTAGACTTGTTGCAACTCCTGCTTTGATTAAGTTACACCCTGAACCTAGACAAGTTCTTGCCGGCGATAATTTAATTGAGCAAGTCAACAGTTGGTGGCCCCGTTGGCAGCAAGCAATTGAAGAATATTTGGATCAGGCGGAGCAAAATCCGAGAATTAAACGAGCAGTTGTGCAGCCAAAGGCTCTTCAGTCTGTGTCGTCAGTATTTGAAGAAGCTGAGCTGATTCGGCTATCGGATGAACTATTTCAGGTTCGGCAGGAAAATGAAGATTTGCAAGCCCAGCTTTCATTTAAAGACCGACTGATTGCCATGCTTGCCCACGATTTGCGAAATCCACTAACAGCTTTATCTATTGCATTAGAGACATTAGATATGGGGGACCGGTTAGAGGAAAGCAAGAAAGAATCTAAGATGACATCGGCACTGCAAAAGCAGTTACTCAAGCACGCGCGCACACAAACGAAAGCAATCGACCGCATGATTACTGACGTCCTTCAAGCAGCTGAAGGAAGTAATGTCCGCTTTCAAATTCATCCTGTTCCGTTGGATTTACAAGATTTGCTGCTAGACACCCTCGGCCGTTTGGAAAGGCAGTTTCAAGTCAAATCTCAAAGCGTTGAGACAGACATTCCTCAAGATTTACCAAATGTTTATGCTGATCCAGAGCGGGTTCGGCAGCTACTGGTCAACTTGCTCGACAATGCAACGAAGTACACTCCGAATGGAGGAAAGATTGAAATTTCTGCCCTTCACCGTACAACGCAAAAAGTACAAGTCAGCATTAGTGATAACGGTCCAGGTATTCCCTCAGAGAACCAAGATAAAATCTTTGAGGATAGATTTCGCTTGAAACGCGATGAGAGTAAAGATGGGTATGGAATTGGCTTAGCATTGTGCCAGCGAATTGTTCGTGCTCACTATGGACAAATTTGGGTCGACTCATCGCCTGGGAAGGGAAGTAGCTTTCATTTCACACTTCCTGTGTATCGATTCCAATGAACATAGCACTCGCTGCGTGCATCGCTTAGTAGACTATTGAACACTCCTTAGAAATGATCAAAGTTGAATAATATTTGAGCGCACTTGCACCCAGCAATTGTTCCGTCTTGAAGAGATACCGCATCAATGATCCTAGGACTTATGACATTGAATGGTTTTTCGG
>JBCBLF010000014.1:0-39714 GCA_038520475.1 Cyanobacteria bacterium J06627_8 | reverse complement strand
TGAACTCGATCGATCGATTGAGTTCAGACACGGTCAGAGAAATATGAGTTTTGAACATCGTCGCAACACCTCTCCTGTATTTCTAGAAATATCGAAATAAAATCAAAAAAATTACATTTTGTTGATCTAACGCTGATACTATCCGCAGCAGGAATCAGGTTCGTCACGATTGACTCGCCCGTCTGGAAACTCAATAACCTGGTTGCGAGTACAACATTCGTCAAACAAAAACGCAAGGAGGTTTTCCAAAGACGAGGAGCGCACGCTATACCAGATCCACTGGCGATCCTTCTCCATTTTGACAACGCCCACTTGACGTAGCTTGTCGAGATGGTGAGACAACGTTGACGCACTAATACTCAATTCCTTCTGAATCTCTCCCGCGGGCAGTCCTTTCGGATGAGCAGCAAGCAGTAATCGAACAATCCTCAATCGGGACTCTTGCCCTAACGCAGAAAACGTTGCTGCAATATCCTCAATGGAATGAGTGTTAGATTCACTAACGTCGTTCATGTTTCGATAATCGTCGAAATAACAACAGTTGTCAATGGTCTTTGTGATGTTTGGTGAATGGTATCGGTCTCAGGCCGATACCATTCACCAAACATCACAGAACTACGGCAAACTTGCATCATCTCGGGTTAACGTGCCGCTGATTCAATATCTATGCAATTGCGATCGCCGAGAAGCAGCATTTCATACAGTATGCTACGGAACCAGAGAACACGACACAATAACTCAATCAACAGTTCTGCCCCCTTTTAGGGTAGATTACAAAAATTAATTGAACAGAGATTATGGAGCGTCGGCTGTCGCCGGTTTGTCGGCTATCTCCTTGTCAATTCGTTAACGATGAACTTCACCCTCCCATGGAAAAACAAACATCGACGTTTCAGCCTTCAGGGCGCATGTATCTTCTCATCGCTATATTGATTTTTGGGGCCGCAAATGCCATTACTCGAAAGCTGACTGACATTGGCGCAGAGAATCTTGTGAGTGGGCGTAACCCAATTTCGTTTTGCAACGTCCTGTTTGTTGGAAATGTGTGTGCTCTGGCCATGATGATCGTGATCTACCAACATCAGTGGAGGCTACCGACACTAAGACACATTAATTTAAAGCAATGGCTGACACTCGCGGTTGTGGCCATCTTAAGCTCCGCTGTTGTCCCTACACTAATTTTTACAGCGCTCTCGGTCACTGCCGTCAACAACGTAATTTTGATTGGTCAAATCGATACCCCGTTGGTGTTGGCCCTATCGGTTTGGTTATTGGGCGATCGCGTCAATCCCTGGGTGGTGGGTGGAGCCGTCGTGTCGTTTATCGGCGTTGTGCTTACCGTATTGCTGCAACCCCCAGCTGACCAGATGATATCCATGGGGATGGGTACAGAAATTGGTCTAGGTGAATTACTAACGTTGCTGGCTGCTATTTTCAAGGCGGTCTCAAACCTTATCAGTAAAGTAAGTCTGAAGCAGATTCCCCTTGGCATCTTCAATGTCTTCAGAATGACCGTAGGCACCATCATCTTTTTCATTGCCACGATCATGTTGTACGGTCCAGATCACTTTGCTGATGTGTCGTCTTCGTTTTTGTGGCAGTGGATGCTAATCTACAGCGCCGTAATTGTTGTCGGGGGCCAACTGGCCTGGTTCAACGGACTCAAGCAAAGTAACGCAAGCGAAATATCACTTGCGACGGCCTTTAATCCAATTGCAGGTGTGTTAGCCGCCTACCTCATTCTCGGAGAGCTACCTACCACTGCCCAATACATCGGAGGGGCAATCATTTTAGGCGGCATCGTATTGAATCAAATTGGCGTTCAACGGCTCAACCGAAGCGTTCCCGAACAACAACCGACTCCAAGTGAAATGAGTGAGTCGGTTGCCTTTAAGGGAGTCTGATGACGCCATTTACCCCAGTCATCCCTCAGCTTGACGGATAGCCGTTTCCATAAAGGTGCTATGGGCACTGACAGAATCCTCGCCCTCTGCCGCATTCCGTTGAATATAGTGACCATCAGCCTGCAAATCCCAGGATTGACGATTGTCTGCAAGCATTGTTTGGAGGATATCCTTCAGCCGACTTTTCAGATTAGGGTCTTCGATGGGCGTCACGGCTTCAATCCGGCGATCGAGGTTACGGGGCATCCAGTCTGCGCTACCGATGTAGACCTCTTCATCCCCTGAATTGTGGAAATAGAAGATTCGAGGATGCTCTAAGTATCGACCGACAATGCTTCTGACTCGAATGTTATCGCTGACCCCTTCGACTCCTGGCCGTAGACAACAAATGCCACGGACCACCAAAACAATCTTGACCCCTGCCGATGACGCTTCATACAGCTTGGCGATGATGGCAGGATCCACCAGGGAATTCATTTGGGCAATGATACGGCCTTCACGTCCGGCCTGACTGTGTTCGATTTCTCGTTGAATCAGCTCCATCATTCGAGATCGAAGACTAACGGGTGCAATGAGCAGCTTTCGATATGTCTTCTGACGAGAATATCCTGTCAATAAATTAAAAAGCTCACTCAGATCAGCTCCAAGCTCTTCTCGGCAACTCAGTAGGCCCAGGTCCGTGTAGATTCGGGCTGTTTTGGGATTGTAATTTCCAGTCCCAATGTGAACATAGCGTCGAATTTTGTCGCGCTCTTTCCGCACCACAAGCACGACTTTCGTGTGGGTTTTGAGGCCAACCATGCCATACACAACATGAACGCCTGATTTTTCTAGCGTTCTTGCCCAAACAATATTGTTGGCCTCGTCAAATCGGGCTTTGATTTCAACCAGCGCAACCACCTGCTTGCCATTTTCTGCCGCAGCGATGAGTGCATCAACAATGGGTGAATCACCTGATGTTCGATAGAGCGTCATTTTGATGGCCAACACATCAGGATCATGAGCAGCCTGAGTAATGAATTGCTGCACAGTTTGTTGAAACGAATGGTACGGGTGATGCACCATCACATCTTTTTTCCCAATGATGGAAAAGAAATCTGCATTGGGCATCGTTTCATCCAGCGGCTTTGCCATCGATGGCTTGAGCCAATGGGGAAGAACAGGTGTCCACGGTACATCCTTTAGATGAGGAAGCGGCAATCCCATGAATTCCATTAAATCGACGTGATTGAGAAAACCATGCACCTCATACACATCGTTATCAGTTAGTCCGGTTTCACGAACGAGCGTTTCACGAACAGCATCTGGAGAGGGAGTAAAGATCTCCATGCGAACCGGAGACCCTCCAAGCCGACGCTTTATGAGTTCCTTTTCAATGGCCATTAAAAGGTCATCGGCTTCATCTTCTTCCACCTCTAAATCAGCATTCCGCGTGAGTCGGAAAAAGCAATAATCTAGAATGTCCATTCCTGGAAACAGGGCTTCTAGGTTATTGCCGATAATTTGCTCGACTGGAACACCAGCCCAGATGGCCGACTTTTCTTTAAATCGTGGACGGAGATCATCTGGCAACACCACGAATCGACCGGGTGGAACCTTGACTCGCGCAAATTTTTCGGTGCTTGAGCCTGGTTCTTCCATCACAACAGCCAGATTGAGACTGAGATTTGAGATGTATGGAAATGGATGACTGGGATCAACTGCAAGAGGCGTCAAGGCCGGAAACACTTGCTCATGAAAATATTTGTCAACATACGTCTTCTGGTCGTGGTCTAGATCATCGTAGTCCAGCAGAAATATTCCGTTTTCCTTCATTTCAGGACACAGCACGGCTTCGAAATGACGGTGCTGTTCAGTAATCATTGGCTTCAGCAGTGTTGCAATGTCATTGAGCTGATCTTGGGGCGATCGCCCATCTGGCGTTAGCTTTCGAACATTGGCTTCGACCTGCTGCTTCAAGCCGGCGATCCGCACCATGAAAAACTCGTCCAAATTCGATTCAAAAATCGACATGAACTTTAAGCGCTCTAATAGCGGTGTGCGAGAATCGAGCGCCTCCTGCAATACTCGACGATTAAATTCCAACCAACTCAGTTCTCGATTAATGTAGTGCTTCGAGTCAACGAGCCCAATCGTCTGAGAAAGGTCACTCGCCAAAATATCCTGAGTTGTAAACTCTTTGCGAGATTGAGCGTCATTCAA
Source organism: Cyanobacteria bacterium J06627_8 (assembly GCA_038520475.1). GTDB lineage: Bacteria > Cyanobacteriota > Cyanobacteriia > CAKZMO01 > CAKZMO01 > JBCCWF01. Next base: position 35,608 of record JBCBLF010000014.1, on the reverse strand, counting down.
TGAGTGATGGGTAGACTGTTCGTGAGCCATTGATGGGTCAGTCGGCGTTTGAGTCATTCTTATTCTCTCTGAGCGCTGATACGATGTGGGTCCTAGACATTGGGTGCAACTAGTCAGCCCTTCATAAGCTGAGCTTACATTAGTGTCTGAGCTAATGTTTAAGATTGATTTATGAGAAGACGGGTGACGGCGCAACGAAACTCAAAATCCTAGCCTGACGCCTCTATGGATTTTCTCCGAATACATCCTTTTCTTGGCCAATCCACCATTCTCCAAGATTCATTAAATCAGCATGAATATCATCGAGTCGCTGCAGATATTCGTCAGGCGTCAGATCATCTTTGCTTTCCTTCAGCTTCTGGAGCCGTAGCTGAACCAGCAGCCATGGCTTAAATTCACCTTGGGTTTCTTCCATGTAACGGGCGAGCAAATGGCTGTCCATAAACAGAGCGGTAATAGAAGTCTCGATGTTGCTGACAAAGGAGATGAATCGTCCTACAGATGGGATGAATTGTGCCATCCAAATGCAGCTATTATAGACCTTTGTGCTATGACGTAAGACTTATGGGCAGACAGCGAACACTTTTGACTCTCATTTTGGCACTCGCTCTTGTAGCTGCCTTTGTTATCATACGAACCCCGATACCGCTCGGGCTGGACTTGCGAGGAGGATCGCAGCTAACCCTTCAAGTGCAGACGACAGAGGCCGTGCCTAACATCACAGACGAAAAGTTGCTGGCTGTCCAACAAGTTGTCGAGAATCGCATTAATGGATTGGGGGTTGCAGAAGCCGTCGTTCAAACGGCAGGAGGGGATCAGCTCATCATCCAATTGCCCGGTGTGAGCGACCCTGAACAGGCCGAGCGTGTTCTTGGAGGAACGGCACAGCTTGAATTTCGGGAACAGCAACGAGATACCGAACTTCAGACCCTTGGCGCGTTTCTTTCTCAGCGAGAAGCCATCGATTTCCAAGCCGACACATTAACTCGGGAAGAATATCAGACCCAGCTCCAGGAAACCAATCAGGCGATCGCCGCACTGTTTCAACCTGCAACGATTACGGGCGATCGCTTACGCAATGCGTCAGTTCAACCACTACCCAATGGCGCCTCCTGGGAAGTCACCCTTGAGTTTGATAATCAGGGCGGTCGAGAGTTTGCAGAGCTAACCAAAAATGTTGCCGGGACTGGACGTACCTTGGGAATTTTTCTAGACAACGTGTTGCTGAGTGCACCAACGGTTGGAATTCAGTACGCAGAAACTGGGATTGTCGGTGGTCGAGCTAGCATTTCTGGCAGCTTCACCTTCGAACAAGCGAATGAACTTGCGATTCAGCTAGAAGGGGGTGCACTCCCTGTTCCTGTTGAAATCGTTGAAAACCGAACAGTGGGCGCAACACTTGGGCAAGCAAGCGTGCGTCGTAGCTTATATGCAGGTGTTGGTGGATTGCTGCTGGTGCTGGTCTTTATGGTGGTCTACTACCGTCTGCCTGGGGCGATCGCCAATATTGCTCTCATCATCTATGCCACCCTCACCTTTGCAGTCTTCAGCCTAATCCAAGTGACACTGACGCTTCCTGGAATTGCTGGCTTCATTCTCAGCATTGGAATGGCCGTTGATGCCAATGTCCTTATCTTTGAACGCACCCGTGAAGAACTCAAAGCAGGACGAACGCTCTATCGTTCGGTTGAGTCCGGCTTTTATCGCGCCTTTTCCAGCATTCTCGACAGCAACATCACAACCCTAATTGTTTGTGGGGCTCTCTTTTGGTTGGGAACTGGACTCGTCAAAGGATTTGCACTGACCCTTGCCATTGGTGTGCTAATTAGTATGTTTACAGCCTTGACCTGTAGCCGCACGCTCTTGCTGATTGCACTCAGCATCCCGAGCTTACGAAAGCCAGAGCTGTTCTGCCCAAATTTAGATGCGATTAAGCAAGCCCCAACTCAAGCCTCCAGTGGTTGATTAAGGTGACATGGTGTTCATCAGCTGTTTGTTGGATTCAAGCGGTTAGGTGAATTGAAGCCGCTTAATCATCCGTCCGTCGTCCAGATATCGTCACCGAGCTACCATTACTCTTCCGTTCTTGTATGTCTATGAAACTCAACGTTACAAAGCAGCGATCGCTCTGGTGGACTATTTCTGCCGTTTTAATCGTTATCAGCCTGATTTCGATGGTTGTGTCTTGGCAGCAAATCGGTGCGCCGCTTCGACCAAGTTTGGATTTTGTTGGGGGAACGCGAATCCAACTTGAACGGGATTGCTCGGTGGAGTCAGCCTGTGATGAACCGCTCGATATTCCGGCTCTGCGCGATATCGTAACCGAACAAGGCTATCCAAACAGCTCGATTCAGCTCTTAGATAACAGTGGACAAGCCTTTTCCATTCGAACCTCTGAGTTAGACGTTGACCAGCGGACTCAGCTGCTGGATGCACTGGAAGCAGAAATCGGAGCCATTGATCCTCGCTTAACCCAGATTGATACCGTCGGTCCTACGATTGGACAACAGATTTTTAGAGCCGGTATCACGGCACTCCTCGTCTCATTTTTAGGCATCACAACCTATCTGAGTTTCCGATTTCGGTTGGATTACGCTGTATTAGCGCTCGTTGCGTTATTCCACGATGCCCTGATCACAATGGGAATTTTCTCTATCCTCGGGCTGGTTGCTGGTCGTGAAGTAGATAGCTTGTTCATTGTTGCCCTTTTGACGATCGTGGGCTTCTCTGTGAACGACACCGTGGTGATCTACGACTGCATTCGAGAAAATAATAAGGTAAACCCCACGAAACCCTTTGACGCGATTGTTGACGACGCCGTCAATCAAACCCTGGGCCGCTCGATCAATACAACATTGACGACGACGCTGACGCTCTTTGCCATCGTTCTGTTTGGTGGAGAAACCCTGAAATTCTTTGCTCTCGCGCTCATCATTGGATTTATCCTTGGAGCCTACTCTAGTATTTTCATCGCAAGCACCACATTGGCCTGGTGGAGAGAAAAAAATCCAGCCGTTGCTGAGTCCGCTTCTGGTGACGTAGCAGCCGATGCAGACGCGACTATTCCCCCTCCTCGAACATTAGACGGACCCAACTCTGAGGTCATGAACGCCACCCTTGATGAAAATCCGACCTCTTCAGAGAACTCTCTTTAGGAAATTCGGGCTCGACGGGCAACGAGACGGGCGATCGCACTGGTCAATAGCACGAGCACCACGAGAATCAGGGACCCCGCCCAGGCGAGTTCTTGCTGGTTCTCAAAAGGAGCTGTCGCAAAGGTGTAGACCGTCACCGATAGAGACGCAATCGGTTCAAGTACGCCTCTCGGCCAGAAAGACGAATTCAAGGCGGTAAAAATCAACGGCGCAGTTTCCCCAGAGGCTCGGGCGATCGCCAACACAATTCCAGTGATGATGGATGGCAACGCAGCTGGAAGCACAATGCGAAGAATACTTTGGTAACGCGTGGCTCCGATGGCAGACGCACCCAATCGCATATCGAAGGGAACCAGCTGTAGAGCTTCATCTGTTGTGCGGACGATGGTCGGTATCATCAGCATCGATAGGGCGACCGCTCCGGCAATAGCCGAATACCCAGTCAAACCCGTCGCAACAAGCATTCCATAGGCAAAGACGCCAGCAATGATGGATGGAATGCCGCTTAGGACATTCGTTGCAAACCGAATACTACGGACCAATCGATGATTTCCGCGATATTCAGTGAGATAGATGGCTGCAAAAACTCCAAGCGGCACGGCAATCAGAGTTGCCAATCCAACGACCAGTAGAGTGCCGACAATCGCATTACCGAGTCCACCCCCCTCTGCTAAAGGGGCTGGTGGGAGCTGCGTGACTAGCGCAATGTCTAGACGCTGAGCACCCTGAACAACGACATAAACCAGAACCGCAACGAGGGGCAAAATAACGATCGCCGTACACAACGCGGCAAGTCCAGTCAGCCCGGCATTGACCCACACGCGAAACCGATATGGGTTTCTCTGGAGGGCGTGGGCGATGTCTGAGGAGAGATGGCGATCGCCCGTTGATTTCATAGCCTTTGGTTTCATAGCTTATCGATTACCCTCACTCGGCTCACGATCAACTGAGCCATGATATTCACGGCCAGGGTCATCATCACCAGTATCAATGCCGCGTACATTAGGGCTGAGATTTGCAGATCGCGAGCTTCTGCAAATTGATTCGCCAATAGGGAGGCAATGGTGTTAGTCGGAGCGAGCACTGACCAACTCACGCGATTGACGTTGCCGATGATCATCGTGACTGCCATGGTTTCTCCCAATGCCCGCCCCAGAGCCAGCATGATGCTGCCGACAATTCCTGAAAAGGCGGATGGGATGAGAATCGAAACGATGGTTCTCCAGCGGCTCGCTCCGACACTCATCGCAGCCTCCCTCAATTCAATGGGTAAGGCCGCGAATGAATCCCGCGAAATCGCAGTGATGATAGGCAAGATCATGATCGCGAGCACCATACCTGCCGGCAACAGTCCGGGACCTATCGGAGGTGAACTAAACAACGGAATCCAGCTAAGGTGTTCATGAAGCCATTGCCCAATCGGTTGATACGCCGGAATAAGCACAAAAATGCCCCACAATCCATAAACAACGCTGGGAATAGCGGCTAGCAGTTCAACCAAAAACACCAGGCCGGCACCGATTGAAGCTGGAATAATATCTTCGCTTAAGAAAATGGCCGTCCCCACTCCGAGTGGCACCGCGATGAGCAAGGCGATCGCAGAACTTGCGAGGGTTCCATAAATAACGGCTCCAGCACCATACACGTTCTCGACTGGATTCCAAGACTGACGGATGATGAAGGAAACGCCAAAGGACTGAATCGCCGGAAGGGCATCAATGGCGATGAAGAAAACAATGCAGCCCAACAGCAGCCCCACACCGATGACGCAGGCGATCGCCACCCCTCGAAATCCGCGCTCAATCCCTTTATCCCATACCGTTAACGTTCGGGATTCAGGCCATTCTGACGCTGGAGGAGATGATGGTGATGAAGAAAAAGGAGGCAGAGAACTCACAAGCTAAGCGTTGAGTCATTCGGTTGACAGCATGAAACCAACGCCGATTGTACGGGAATGGGCGTCTAATCGGAAACAGGTGATTAACTAGGTCGAGCGCTGTTGACTGAGTTGAAGCTGCTCCTCAAGCTGAGATTCACTCATGGCAGGCTCGTTGCAGCTCAATCCTTCACAAACAAGGGCGATCGCCCCTTCTGGCAACTGGTTGTCGGGTTTAAGGACGGTCGTCGGTTGATATTGCTGACCGACGATTGATAGATACTGGGCAGAACTGCGAACTAACGTGTGCGTTTGAAACCAATCCAATGCAGAAAATAAGGTGGGACACGCTTGCGGTGCCTGATTCATCACGGCACTAAACGCCATCAGCGTGTGTTCAGCACGGGTCAAATAATCTAAATCTTCGGTGCTTAGGGCCAGACGAACCAGATTTGCTGCGGCGATACCATTTGCAGATGGAGTTGCATTGTCACTAAAGCTGCGTTCTCGAACCACTAAATCATCACTAGCATCACGAGCCGTATTGAAATAGCCCCAGGTTTCAGGGCTCCAGAGCCAATTGTCAAATTCAGCTTGCAGCGTAACGGCTTCTGACAACCACGTGGGTGCATCCTGAATCGCATCGGCTTGAAGAACAATTGCACCTTGATGCAAATCTAACAATGCTTTGATAAACAGCGCATAGTCTTCAGATTGGGCAGAAACGCTGACCACACCATCATAATTCAGTCGATGGAAACGATTCTCAACCCGCTGGTTGGTGAGAATAAACCGAGCTGCCTGTGCAGCCAAGGCGTAATAATCGTGGTTTTGAAAGACAACCGCTGCTCGCGCCAGGCCAGAAATCATGAGGCTATTCCACGCCACGATCATTTTCGTATCCGTTACTGGAGGAATGCGCCCCGGCCACGACTCTGTTTTTGCATCGTGATTATTTCGTGCAGGTGGAAGAGTCTGACTAAGGTTGAACGGTGTGCCATAACGATGGGCGTAGAGTTTCTTAAGGCTCTCTTCAACACCATTGCTCAGCTCACCAAATTGCTTTCGTTGCAGCACGTTCTGCCCTTCAAAATTGCCAGCTGCGGAAATCGTGAACTGTTGGACGAGTTCTTCAAGCTCAGGTTCTGTCAGAACGTTTTTTATATCGGTGTATCGCCACGCATAAAAAGCTCCCTCTTCGGGTTCGTGATCTTGAGGTGTAATAAAGCTGTCGGCATCTTGGGCGGCATAAAAATATCCCTGCGGAGCGGTCATCTCTCGCTTGAGCCATTCAACGGTTTTAGCGATCGCCCGTTCAAATGCAGGTTCTTGAATTCCCACACTCCACACATTGGCAAGGTACTCCATGATTTGCCCATTGTCGTAGAGCATTTTTTCGAAGTGCGGCACGGTCCACGTTGAGTCAACCGTGTAGCGGTGAAACCCTCCTCCAACATGATCGTAGATGCCACCCAGTGCCAAATCGAGCCCTCGTTTTTGGGTTAGCGCTCCTGCATCATACTGAGCGTCCACTTGAAATCGGCTCCCTCGAAGTGCAGCGTCGGCGTAGGGAATCATAGGAAATCGAGTTCCTGGCCCATCGGAAGACAACACCCCTGCACTGTAATCCAATCCCGAATTAAGCACGTCGCGCCCCAGTCCGCCAGAGGGTTCAATGAATGCTGATTTCTGAAGCTTGTGATGAATTTGGCCGGTAACCGTGGCTAACTTGTCTTTCTGGGTGTCGTAAAAGTCGCGCAGTGATTTCAGCATCGTGAGAAATCCTGGACGCCCGTACTTTGGCTCCATTGGAAAATACGTTCCCCCATAGAAAGGGATGCGCTCATCGGGAGTCAAAAAGATGTTGAGGGGCCATCCACCTTGCCCAACCATCATCTGAAGTGCCTGCATGTAGATGCTGTCTAAGTCAGGTCGCTCTTCACGATCCACCTTGATGGGTAGAAAATATTCGTTCATGTACTGGGCGATCGCTTCATCCGAAAACGCCTCCCCTTCCATCACCGTGCACCAGTGACAACTCGAATATCCGACAGACAAAAAAATTGGCTTATCTTCAGCGGCTGCTTTTGCTAAAGCCTCATCACACCACGACCACCAATCGATTGGATTATCCGCATGCTTACGAAGGTAGAGACTTTGTGATTGAGCAAGACGATTTGCCATGGAAACACCTGTTGACGAGCAACGATAGATAACGCGGTAAGACAATTGAGCTAGGTATTTCAACGACATGTCTCACCTGATGGTCATATTCCAGTCACTTTCTTCACCTATACCTGACTCTATAGCCGTAGCCATGGGCTTTGGACGTGTTGAAGACGTGCTAAACGTGTCTTCAACACGCCTGAATCATTGTTGACGACAGCGGCAGGGGTACGAATCAGCGGAATGCATCAGTCGACAGAGTGGCGATCGCCGTGTCAGTCAATAGGACTGACGCATTTTTGTGAGCGGTGGCGAACTAAGCCTGTCACCACTCACAAGAATGAACCCGATGTAAGGAATCCTGATGAATACAGCCGCGATAGTGTTGTAGATGTGATATCGATTGCGTTCGAATATGCGGATTCTGCTCGTTGAAGATGATCCAGACCAGCGTGAACCATTGCACGAGGCACTGGTCCACGTGGGTCACGTTGTCGATGCAGCCGCAGATGGCACAACAGCCAGCTGGCTAATCGATGAAAAAGACTATGACCTGCTGATTTTTGACTGGATGCTACCGGGAGACGATGGAATCGTCCTGTGTCAACGCTATCGGCAAGCTGGGAAAGCTGCTCCTGTTCTGATGTTGACCGCAAAAGATACCATTTCAGACAAGGTTGCAGGGCTTGATGCAGGCGCCGATGATTATTTGGTTAAACCCGTTGATATTGACGAATTACTTGCACGAGTGCGAGCACTGCGGCGGCGATCGCCCCTTTGGCATGGAGATACCCTAACGCTCAGCAATCTCTCCCTTAATTTGGATACCATGCAAATTCACCGGGGAGAAACCACATTAAAGCTGGCCAGTCGAGATTTTCAGCTATTGGAATACATGATGCGGCATCCCAATCAAATTTTGACTCGTGATCAAATTGAGCAAGCACTCTGGGAGTGGGGAGACGAGCCCGAAAGTAATGCGGTTGCTTCCCGGATCAAGCGGCTTCGGCAGAAGCTCCGTGAAGTTGAAGCGAATCATTGGATTGAAACAGTTTATGGGACTGGTTATCGTTTAGCCCCACCGTCTATCTAGATGTCGAGGATTCAGTCAATGACGCAACTCCATACTGCTAAACGACTTAAACATTACTGGCAAACCCTTCCAATTCGAGTTCGCGGTACGTTGATTATTGCGATTCCAGTCGCCTGTTTATTTTCTGCATTGGCCGCATTTGCTTGGCTGAAGGCAAGCTTGGTCGAAGATGAAATATGGGTGCAGCACACGCAAGTCGTGCGATTAGAGGCCAAGCGACTCTTAAATGCTCTCGTTGATGCTGAGACCGCAGTCAGAGGCTATGGTCTCACTCATCGACCTGAATTCCTTGAGCCCTATGACATTTCTCAAACAGTTATTCCTGCTTCGCTCAATCGTTTGGAGGATCTGGTTAGCGACAACCCCCAGCAAAGCCTTCGACTTCAGGACATTCGTACGCTAACTCAAAAAAACTTAGTTATTTTCCAACGCAAAATTGCGTTAAAGCAAGAGGCCAGCGATCGTCCTGAGCAGTCAGAAGTACCCATTACAGCAGCATCTCTCTATGATTGGCTCGACGAAGGCAAAGCCACAATGAATGAAGTCCGGTGGAAAATTGATGCCTTTGCTGAAGCAGAAGAAGCGTTGTTGATTAAACGAATAAGACACAAAGATTTGTATCAGCAAATCACCTGGATTGCCCTGTGTATTGCTGGACTTGTGGGAACGTTAGGCGCAGCCTTTGCAGTTCATCTGTTCTATCAGCTTGAACGAGAGTTAGTGGATCGAGAAAACAATTTGAGGCAGACAAACCAGCGATTAGAAGTTGTTTGCGATCAGCTGCAACGGTTCACCGCTAACGCATCACATGAGCTAAGAGCGCCACTGGCCGCTGTTTTAAGTAATGCACAGGTTGGATTGATGGACTTAGAGGATTGGGATAGTGCGCCTCTTCCTCTGCGGAAAAAACTCACAAAAATTGTTGATTTAACCAAGCGCATGAGTCGATTGGTAAGTGATCTATTGTTCCTTGCGCGTCATGAGGGACTCCTCGCATCCGAGAATCTACGCCGAGTAGAACTCAATGGCTTAGTTCGTGGATTGGCGGATGATTGGAAGTTAGAAGCTGAGGCCCACCAGCTTAAACTTGATAGCCAGCAACCCGACACCTCTATTTTCGTCAGCGCAGATGTCAACTTGCTCCGTCAAGCGATCGCCAATCTGCTGAGTAATGCCTGTCGCTATACTCCGCCAGGGGGAACCATTCACTTCAATTTGATGCCAAGCCAAAACCAGCAGGCCATTATTCTCGTTCAAGACACTGGCATTGGGATTCCATCTGAGGCCATTCCTCATCTCTTCGAGCGATTCTATCGAGTTGATCCAAAACGTTCAAAAGCATCGGGCGGATTAGGGTTAGGGTTGGCGATCGCCCAGCAAGTGATTCAAGCCCATCGCGGACAAATCTGTGTTCACAGCTCAGTGGGTGAGGGCACAACCTTTCAAATTACTCTTCCGGTCGCCACCATCGATTTACAGTTCGATAGCGCCTCCATCGACGAAACCATCAGCTTGTCACCTCCAGTAACCCTTGATGCAGCTAGTACGGTCGGCCATTCATCTAGCATCAATAGAATCTGATTCGGATGCCTGTCGTTCACCATATCCGTCATTCACTCTGTCGGTCATTCACCCTGCCCGCCATTCACAGTGATAGTGTAGGGTCTCCCTCTCTGATAGACTTTTACATTGAGATGCACTTTGTGTAAATGACATAACAAAACATCGTTGGGAGGGTATATCGGTGGAGAGTACAATCGGCCTAGAGATTATTGAGGTTGTTGAGAAAGCGGCGATCGCTTCTGCTCGCTGGATGGGGAAAGGCGACAAAAATACAGCAGACGAGGTTGCCGTTGAAGCGATGCGTGAACGCATGAACAAAATCTACATGCGCGGACGCATCGTGATTGGAGAGGGCGAACGTGACGAAGCGCCCATGCTCTACATCGGTGAAGAAGTCGGAATCTGTACTCAACCCAATGCTACAGATTTTTGTAATCCAGAAGAACTAATCGAAATTGATATCGCGGTTGACCCCTGTGAAGGAACCAACCTCTGTGCGTATGGTCAACCAGGTTCGATGGCTGTCTTAGCCATCTCTGAGAAGGGTGGACTGTTCAACGCACCTGATTTCTACATGCGGAAACTGGCGGCTCCTCCGGCGGCAAAGGGCAAGGTAGACATCCGAAAGTCTGCAACTGAAAACCTTAAGATCTTGGCTGAGTGCTTGAATCGGTCAATTGACGAACTCGTTGTGGTCGTCATGAAGCGTGAGCGCCATAATGAGCTTATCAAAGAGATTCGTGAAGCTGGGGCTCGTATTCGCCTCATCTCAGATGGTGACGTATCTGCCGCCATCTGTTGTGCATTCGAAGGAACGAATACCCATGCGCTGATGGGAATCGGAGCTGCTCCTGAAGGGGTTATTTCGGCAGCAGCAATGAAGTGTTTGGGTGGTCACTTCCAGGGTCAACTCGTCTATGATCCTGCGGTTGTCAAGACGAAAGAATGGGCCGATATGACGAAGGAGGGCAACCTAGAGCGTCTCAAGGAAATGAATATTACCGATCCAGACAAGGTGTATGAGACGGATGAACTCGCTTCTGGTGAAACTGTTCTATTTGCTGGATGCGGAATTACACCTGGAACGTTGATGGAAGGTGTTCGTTTCTTCGGTCATGGTGCTCGGACACAGAGCTTGGTGATTTCAACTCAGTCTCAGACGGCACGGTTTGTTGACACGATTCACATGTTTGAGAAGCCTAAGAGCATTCACATCAGATAAGCACTGACACGGGTACTCTTACACTGAAGCTCAAGTCTTCATGCAAAAGGGCGAGGACCAATTAGGTGCTTGCCCTTTTGAGTCCTTGAACATAGTCAGGTATAGCGCTACGCGCTCAACTCAAATTAATATTTTGAGGAAAGCCTTGCTAAGCGAGGCTTTCCTCAAAATATTTGTCTAAACCTGTGTGCATACTATTACAAAAAACAATGGTGTGGAGCGTACTGCGTCCCACATCATTGTGGTTCACTAATTCGCACAGCACTGTAAGAAACTACAAGTTATGCAAGAGTTGGTTCTGGGGAAAATCATAGGCGTGATTCTGGCCGTTGCGTTGGGATCTGGCGGTGTCATTGGGCTATTTTATCTAGCCAACTATGCCGTTGATCTTGCCCCTCGAACCTGGCGATCGCGACTTCTTCCTTGGATTTACGTTGGACCAGCGATCGCCGTTTTGACCCTCTACCTCGTCCTGCCAACGTTAAACACCATCTACCTAAGCTTTTTGGATGCGCGATCGCAAAACTTTGTAGGGTTAGACAACTATATCTACGCCTTCACCAACACAGATATGTTGGTTGCCTTCCGCAACAACGTTTTATGGCTCGTGCTAGTCACTGGAGTCAGCGTTGGAGTTGGTTTGGTTCTTGCAGTGCTCATGGATAAGGTGCGCTACGAACCGATTGTTAAATCACTGATTTTCTTGCCCATGGCGATTTCCTTCGTGGGTGCCAGCGTCATCTGGCGATTTATGTATGCCTTTCGTCCGGCTGGGAGCGATCAGCTTGGGTTGCTAAATGCGATTGTCACTAGCCTAGGGTATGACCCCGTGGGGTGGCTGGTTGAACGCTCAATCAACAACTTTGCGTTGATTGCCATTATGATCTGGCTGCAAACGGGATTTTGCATGGTTTTGCTGTCTGCCGCTGTGAAGGGGATTCCGGCCGATGTCATCGAAGCCGCTCGTATCGACGGAGCAAACGAATTTCAAATTTTCTGGCGCATCATCATTCCAATGATTAGCTCGACGATTCTCGTGGTCTCTACAACGGTCGTCATTTTGGTGCTGAAGGTGTTTGATATCGTGTTTGTGATGACGGCAGGAAATCAAGGCACAGAGGTCATTGCGAGCCGCATGATCAAAGAAATGTTCAATTTTCGAAATTTTGGTCGCGGAAGCGCGATCGCTGTTGTGTTGCTGTTGGCCGTCATTCCAGTAATGATCAGCAACATTCGCCGATTTCGCCAGCAGGAGGCCCTGCGATGAGCCGTCAAGCCCGACTCCCAAAACCGCAGCGCGAGCGGCGATCGCATCAGCGCCGGATGCAACGACTCCAAGATTTTTTGGCAAAGACACCCGTTCATATCGCAATCATAGCCATCGCGTTTGTCTGGACACTCCCTACGGTTGGATTGCTCATCAGCTCCATTCGTCGACGGGATGACATTCTCCAAACAGGCTGGTGGACGGTGTTTCAACACCCCTTTGACTTCACTCAGTTTGCATTAGAAAACTATACGTCGGTGCTCACCGCAGAAGGCATGGGGCAGGCATTTTTAAATAGCATGGCAGTTGCCATTCCTGCGACGATTATTCCTATCGCGATCGCAGCCTATGCGGCCTATGCCTTTTCATGGATGTCATTTCCAGGACGGCAAATTTTATTCATGGTGGTTGTCGGCCTGCTGGTTGTGCCCTTACAAATGACGCTCATTCCCATCCTCCGAGCCTATAACGTATTTGGCTTGTCTGGCACCTTCCTAGGCGTCTGGTTGGCACACACTGGATACGGGATGCCGCTTGGCATTTATCTATTGAGAAACTACATCGGCGGCTTGCCTCGGGACTTAATTGAAGCTGCTGCAGTGGATGGTGCGTCTCATCTCACCACATTCACAAAGTTGATTGTGCCATTATCAATGCCGGCGATCGCCTCCTTCGCAGTCTTTCAATTTCTCTGGGTATGGAATGACCTCCTGGTCGCCTTGGTATACCTGGGAGGAACACCTGATGTCGCTCCTGTGACGCTGAGACTCAGCAACCTAGTGGGATCACGAGGCCAAGACTGGCATATTCTCACAGCGGGTGCATTTATCACGATGACTGTCCCGCTATTCGTATTCTTCGCACTTCAACGCTACTTCGTGCGCGGCATTCTTGCGGGTTCTGTGAAAGGATAAGACTATACCAATGTGCAACTGAATCAAGGACAGAAGCGGTAGTATGAGCCGCACCGTGGCCCACACTACCATGCCTAATCCGTACGCGCAGCGCGATAGTTCAGCACGATAGTTCAGCGGAATATACTGAACGCAACAATTTTGATGTGACACCCCTCCAAAGAAGCAATGGCAACGGTCGTATTTGAACAGGTCACCAAGCAATTTGACAGCTACACCGCTGTGAATAACTTGAATCTTGAGATTCAAGACCAAGAATTTCTGGTACTAGTCGGTCCTTCTGGCTGTGGAAAAACGACCTCGTTGCGAATGTTGGCAGGACTGGAAACCGTCAGCCAGGGCAACATCTACATCAACGATCGCCGAGTGAATGAGGTTCCACCCAAGGATCGAGATATTGCGATGGTATTTCAATCCTATGCGCTGTATCCGCATATGTCGGTTTACGACAACATGGCGTTTGGACTCCAACTCCAAAAAACGCCCAGCGCCGAAATTAAGCAGCGCGTCGAGGCGGCTGCAACACAGATGGGCATTGAGTCGTTATTAAACCGCAAGCCCAAAGAACTGTCTGGAGGCCAACGTCAACGAGTTGCTGTCTGTCGAGCAATCGTGCGCAATCCTGCGGTCTTTTTGATGGACGAACCGTTGTCAAATCTAGATGCAAAGCTGCGCGTTCAGGCACGAACTGAAATCAATAAGCTGCACCAGAAACTAGGGGCGACTTTCATCTATGTCACCCACGATCAAGTCGAGGCCATGACCATGGGCAGCCGAATTGCCGTCCTCAATCAAGGCATTTTGCAGCAGGTCGATACGCCGACTCAGCTCTATAACGAACCCCAAAATCTCTTTGTTGCTGAATTTATCGGCAGCCCATCTATGAATACTTTCTCGTGTACGTTGACAACGCACGAAGATCAGTATGTGGTGAAAAACGACGCCTTCGAACTCACCCTTCCACCGACAGAAGGTAAGAAATGTGCAGAGTATGTTGGAAAAGAGGTGATATTTGGAATCCGGCCAGAGTCGCTACATGACCCGAAATATGTGCCTCCGGAGATTCAACCTGAAGAGGTGATGGCTACGGTAACGGTTACAGAATTGATGGGAAATGAGATCATTCTTTATCTCACAACCCGTGATGGGCAAGAGTGTATTGCGCGAGTTGATCCGCGATCGCCTATCCGGGTGGGAGATACGTTACCTATCGTATTCGACATGGCGTCGAGCTATCTGTTTGATGCACAATCCGAACAGCTCATCACCAGCTGGTACTAGGGCTGCACGCATCAAAGTTGGTATGCATCGGGTAGCACTGGGCATGTTAAAAGCAACACTTATCATTCGCATCGAAAGGCGATACCTGTTGCATACCGATACTCTCTGTTCATCATGCCCAGTAAGACAACCATCCAGAACCGGATTACTCGCGGATACATCCTCGCCATTGGAATCGCCACATCGGGTACCCTAGCTGGTTTGCTGGTTGGACATCGATTTGAGTCTGGAGCCTCAAAGCTGCGCCGAAATACAATGATTGAGCATCAGCTGATCAACGACTTGCAGATTGGGATCCTCAGTAATCGACCTGCCAAACAACTATCACCCTACCTAGACAGCAAACGTCAATTTGAAACTGCGAGTCAGCAGCTACTCAATCGCGTTCACGAGATTCAAGAGACCTATGCTGTGCATGTTGACATGCATGGTCAACTCGACTCTGGCGATGACGACAATGATGAAACTGCACCAATTGACGAGAGGAATGAGCATGAGGGCGCCCATTCCTCTGGCGAACACTCTGACCATCTCTCAGCATCAGAGCACGAGAAAATGGATTCGGCGATGGACGAATTTTCGAATACCCTGCTCAACTTTCAGCAGCACACAGAGACCTTTATTGCAGCCATCAACGACCTTGGATATGACCCAGAGAATCGACAAGCCAGGCAAGAACAGCTCGTTCAATTCATCCAAAGCTCAGAATTTAAAGCGTTTATTGACTTTGCCTACCAACTGAATGACTTTACAGAAACCATCGAAATTCGTGAAAATCAGGCTGAAGCGTCTATTCAGCAGGCAACTCAGCTACGTAACTGGATCGTCGTCGGTAGCCTATTGACATCTGCTATCGTTGCTGCGCTCCTAGCAACAATCACAAGTCGTGCCATTTCGGCCCCCATTGTCAAAATCACTGAAACTGCACAACGAGTGACTAGAGAAGGAAATTTTGAGCTAGAGGCTCCAGTTCGCGGGAATACGGAAGTAGCCGTGTTGGCCGATTCGCTCAATCGACTGATTCAACAGGTCAAAACATTATTTTCCCAGGTGCATAGCAAAAATGCTGAACTGGAAAAAGCATTGGCCCAGCTCGAACGACAGCAGTTGCAGCTCATTCACACTGAAAAAATGTCAAGTTTGGGGCAATTGGTTGCCGGAGTTGCCCATGAAATTAATAATCCCGTGAACTTCATTCACGGAAATCTGTCTCATGTCACTGACTATGTAGAAGAAATCATGACGATTATTGAGGAACTGCAGGAACAGTATCCTGAAGCGATCGCCAACATTCTAGACGCCAATGAAGACATCGATTTGGAGTTTATCCAGGAAGACTTCGGCAAAATCTTGGATTCGATGCAAATTGGAACGCGACGCATTCGTCAGATTGTCTTGTCCTTGCGCAGCTTTTCCCGACTCGACGAATCAACGAACAAGGCTGTTGATCTGCACGAGGGCATTGAAAGCTCACTCATGATTTTGCAGTATCGGCTAAAAGAAAAAACTGACCGTCCTGCAATTACAGTGACCCGAAACTATGGAGACCTTCCTGAAGTGCAATGTTCGCCGGGTCAACTCAACCAAGTCGTGATGAATATCTTAGCGAATGGTATCGATGCCATAGAGGAGCGTTACACCACCGATGAAGCCAAGAGCAGCGTTCCTTTAGAAATCACGATACGAACGAATTGCCTAGACGACGGATGGGTCGAAATCGCGATCGCCGACACAGGAACTGGCATTCCTGACCATACCCGTCAACACATCTTTGAGCCGTTCTTCACCACAAAGCCCAAAGGAGTCGGAACCGGCATCGGCATGTCCATCAGTCACGACATCATCACAACGCTCCATCACGGTCGGCTAACTTATCGAACCACGCCGGGGGAAGGAACAGAATTTCTAATTCAGATTCCGATTCGGCAATCGGCTCAGACTGACGATGCGACCCTGTCTAAAGTCGCATCCATCGCCATGTAGACAAGCCTTACACTCGCGACGTAGGGATTCCAAGCCGTTTTTGATAGGTAGTCCTAAAGCAAATGACTAAGCGTTGGTCTGGACTAAATCTTCAATCGCTGCTGCTGCTGTAGGCAATTCAGCTGTTAATACCTCTGGTTCTGCTTCAGTCACTCGCACATCATCTTCGATGCGAATACCCCTCACATCGGCAAACTGAGCGAGTCGCTCCCAGTTCACCATGCCCTCATAGCGCGATCGCCGTTCTGGATCGTTCAAGATGGCAGGAACTTGGTAGAACCCTGGCTCAATCGTGCAGACCATACCAGCTTTCAGTGGACGATCGAGGCGCAGATAACACAACCCAAAGCGATCGCTTCGAGTGCGTCCGTTCGCATAGCCCGAAAGATCGCCTAAATCTTCCATGTCATGAACATCGAGTCCAAGCAGGTGTCCAATGCCGTGGGGAAAGAATAATGCGTAAGCATCCGTTTCGACTAATGTCTCGGGATGACCGTTAAGAATGCCGAGACTCACCAGGCCTTCCGCAATGGTTCGAGCGGCCAGTAAATGAATCTCACGATATTCAACACCTGGACGCATCTGCTCAATGCAGGCGTCGTGGGCCGCAAGGACGATATCATACACGTCTCGCTGGGTCGTCGAAAAGCGACCTGACACAGGCCAGGTTCGGGTGATGTCTGATGCCCATCCTGACGGTGCCTCGGCCCCAGCATCTACCAGCAACAACTCACCTGGCGTTAGGGGGTGATGATAGTGCTCATTGTGCAGCACTTCGCCATGCACCGTGACAATGCTGTTATAGGCGCAGATAGTGTTGTGAGCCATGACGACATGTTCTAGCGCTGCCCGCACCTGGGACTCATGGGTTGCCTGGGAGGTTGCGGCCATGCCTGCTTTATGAGCTGCAATCGAGATCGCAGCTGCATCACGCATTTCAGCGATCGCCCCTGCATCATGAATAAGTCGCAATTGAACAATTGCCTGGGCTAGGCTCTGGTCAAGGGATTGCGCGCGATGAGCAGGTAAAATCTCTCGTTTGAGCACCCGAGCCTGATATCCACGGGTTGCGTAATCTTGGACAGCAACCGTTGCCACATCGGTCGTTCCATTCAGTTCAGCCAGCGGGAATGCCGCATCTGCACCGATATGTTCGGCAATGTCCTCTCGCGTTGCTGCAATGCCGTGCCACAAGGCACTCGCAGCAGATGGATTATCCATATACAGCTCTAGCCGTCCGTGCTCTAATCGAATGGCCGCATTTTGCAACGAACGCCCAGCAAAATAAAGAAAATGGCTATTGGCACGAAACGGATACACATTAGCCGGAAAATTTCGGGGCTGGGGCTGTCCAGACCAAAGAATGACTGGATGTGAGAACTGCTGCGCCAGCTTCTCTCGACGGTGTTTGAGCGTGGCAGCAAGTGATGGTGCTATCTCAGCTTGCACAGATGAAGGGGAGGGCGATCGCAACGAAGTTGACATTGATTCGTCAATAAGGAGAGTCAGCAATAAATGGATGTTGAATCAACACCTTATGAGCCCTCTCCACTAGAGACGTCTCACAAGATGACACATGTGCCTGCCATTGTATCGTCATTGATTGGAGTAGACCTGTCTCACCGTTTCATACACATGCGTTGAACACTGTAGATTTAGCCGTTTAGGCTAGGACACCACGTATCATTCGGTTCCTTGGCCTATCGCCAATAGATCGTCGTCTGGTTCGAACGGAACTGGCAACGGCTATACAGGTGCAGCGGATTGATGGATAGCAACGTCGTACTAACTGAAGAGAAACGTCGCAAAAAGAGCCGTTCTTCCCCCATTACAGGGAGATTTCCCACAAAATTCTTCGAATAGTCCGGATGAACTCCTAATACATCAGAAGAAGGGAATGGTAGATGCACCCTGATTCTGGTCCCTGGCCTCGTGCCAGGGATTTTTTTGTTTTCAGGACGATGACTATCACATCGGGGTCTGTACATTCCAGGCAGCGGCTTCGATTCTTAAGCGCCATTCCTAAGTAGCCTACTCTTCAGCAATCCAGCCGAGCACAAGCCATTGCCCAGTACCAACCCGGCTAAAGCTTCACAGCACTTTTTCCAGAAATTGACAGGCCCGTTCGCTCTTCGGAGTACTAAAGAACACCTCTGGCGTCGCATCCTCCACCAATCGGCCTTGATCGAGAAACAGAATACGATTAGCCACTTCACGAGCAAACCCCATTTCATGGGTCACAATTGCCATCGTCATACCTGAATTTGCCAGGTCTTTCATCACATCTAATACCTCTTTCACCATCTCGGGGTCGAGAGCAGACGTGGGTTCATCAAACAGCATAATATCTGGCTCCATCGCCAATGCACGGGCGATCGCCACCCGCTGCTTTTGCCCACCCGACAACTTTGATGGATAGGTATCGGCTTTTTCTACCAGACCCACTTTTCCAAGCAGTTCAAGGGCCTTTGATTTAGCCTGTCCTTTTGCTGCACCCTTCACCTTCATCGGGGCATACATAATGTTCTGAAGCACAGTCATGTGGGGAAACAGATTAAAGTGCTGAAATACCATTCCCACGTTTTGACGAATCTTCATCACATCTGTCTTAGCGTTTGTGATGTCGGCCCCGTTGATTACAATGCGCCCAGAGGTGGGAATCTCAAGTAAATTAATGCACCGCAAGAACGTGGACTTGCCTGATCCAGACGGGCCAATCATCGCGATGACTTCCCCTCGATCAATCTCAGCAGAAATTTCCTTTAAGACCTTTAGCGCACCAAACGATTTGTACAACCGATCAATTTTGACGGCAACAGATCCATTGCCATCTTCAGAGTTAGAAGGTGTCATCAAAGCTCTCCAAAATATGCTGTAAGTCTAGAGTGAATGAAGCTTAGCTACTCCGCTGAAGCTGCCGTTCCATAAACGAAGCTGTGACCGTCAGGGTCATCACCATGGCGTAATAGACCACCGCAACGATGAGCAAGGGTTCAAAATAAACGAATTTTTCAGCTCCAACAATTTGAGCGCGCCGAAGCAGATCTTGAGCTCCAATCGTCGATACCAGAGCCGAATCTTTCAGCAAGGCAATACTTTCATTTACCAGAGCAGGCAGAATATTTTTAACGGCCTGAGGCAAAATAATGTCGAGCATCATCGGCCGATAACGAACGCCAAGGGAAACAGCTGCTTCAGTTTGTCCTTTGTCGATAGCTTGAATACCGGCTCGAATGACCTCAGAAATATACGCTCCAGAGTTGAGGGCAAAGGTGATGACCCCGGCTTGAAAGCCTGAAATGTCAAATCCGGTGAGCTGGGGAGTTGCAAAGTAAATCAGCGATAGCGTAACCAGCAGCGGTGTCCCTCGAAAAATAGAGGTATACACTGTGCCAAACCAATTCAGAGGCTTGAAATTTGAAATTTTGAATAGGGACAAAATGGTTCCCCAGATAAATCCCAGAACGGCCGAAAGGGCGGTAAATTTGAGCGTTACCAAAATGCCGCCTAGGATAAACGGGATAGATTCAGAAATACGAACAAAATCTAGATTGAATGCCGCAACAATTGGCTGGCTCGACAATAGCGTAACCCAACTTAGTGTCATTGATGGTCATACCCTAGAGTAGTAAGCGAATGGGGCTTGTGTGCAGTTGAGTGAAGTCGTCACCACACACAAGCCAGAGAAGGACAGAAACTGAGTACGTGACGAGATGATTTAGCTCGCGCCCTGCTCCTCGTAGTAGTCTTCAAACCACTTAGTAATGAGCCCATCTAGCTCACCACTCTCTTTCATTTCAGTTAGCGCCTGATCAAATTCTTCCAATAATGGAGAGTCCTTTGGAAAAGCGATCGCCGAACCGGATGCTTCATCCGACTCAATGGTGACAAATTCCAAATCAGGGTTGTTGGCGATGTAGCCCTTTGCCACGGTGTCTTCCACAATCGCCGCATCGAGTCGACCCGCCTTAATTTCTTGCACCAGTTCACTCACCTTATTACGAGGCTCAATTATCATTCCTTCAACGAATTCAGATTGCTCCTTTGCCTCGTTTTCTTGAATTGATCCAAGCTGAACGCCAACTGTTTGTCCGGATAGATCGGCGTAACTTGAGAATCCACTGTTCGCAAGGCTGACAATCGTATTTTTAGCCTCGTAATACGTTTGGCTGAAATCAACACTTTGTTTGCGTTCTTCAGTAGGTGTCATTCCGGCCATTGCAAAATCTGCACGCTCGGCCTGTAGGGCAGGAATAATGCCATTGAAGTCCATGTCTTGAATTTCAAGCGTATAGCCCAGCTTTTCAGTAATAGACTTTGCAATATCGATATCAAATCCAACAGGTTCTTCTGTGCCACCGGCAGTTTCGTAAAACTCATAAGGAGGATAATCTGCAGATGTTGCCATCGACAGCACTGTGCTTCCTTCTCCACCCGAAGGCGTGGATGCACAAGCCGTCATAATCGTAATCGTGAGTAGGGCTGAAACGATTGCCGTGAATAGAAATTTAAGCCGTTTCATAGGTTCCTGTAATGTGACGTTGAAAGGTTTAGTTGCTCAAAGTTGATTCAGAGTATTGTACGTGAGGATTAATTGCAATACTCTCACTGATACAGTGATTTACTGTGCCAGCTGCGGCCTGTCGTTTTGGTGTAATTCATTACAAGTTTTCATGAAATGGCGTTCCCCTGTAGATAGAAATCTGTAGGTGCGCAGGCGAAGCCTACACGCCAACTATTCTTATGGAGCCACGATGAACCAAGGAATAGCCGTGCCCGTCACCTATCCCGGATGGATGTCCTGATGCGTCGAACTCACTTCTTCCTTCTCAAATCTGATGAAAAACATTGATAAACCCTTGGATTCAGCCAATGGGCTCCGGCTCTATCTCGACACCGCCGATGTCCAAGATTGGGAAGCATGGGTACCGACGGGGCTGTTCTACGGCATTACCTCCAATCCGTTGTTACTTGAGCGCGCATCCGTCCGTTGTTCACTGCCCGTGCTGACCCAATTGGCGCAACAGGCCTTCTCGTTGGGTGTGAAAGAAGTGCAGATGCAAACGTGGGGAGCATCTGTTGAAGCATTGGTATCGACGGGTCGAGCGATCGCCAGCATCGATCCACGAATGGTAGTCAAAGTGCCCATCACAAAACTCGGGACTGAGGCGGCGTCTCAGCTCATTGCTGAGGGTGTACCTGTAACGCTCACGGCTGCCTATACCCATCATCAGGCCATCATTGCGGCAGCCCTTGGTGCCGCCTATATTGCCCCCTATCTTGGACGCATCAATGACCAAGGCCGAAAGGGTCGTGACGAACTGGTTGCCATGCAGCGATCGCTTGACGGAGTCCATAGCTCGACGCGCATTTTGACAGCCAGCATTCGCCACGTTGAGGATATTGCCTATCTCTCTGCCCACGGGCTCAACACCTTCACATTTTCTGCGGCGATCGCTGCGGCCTTGTTTGATGTACCCAGTACTCAACAGGCCACTGAAGATTTCGAGAATGCGGCGAGGCGAATGAAATCGTAGAGTTGAGCCCGCCATTGCTGTGGACACAGGGAAAGTCCTAGGGAAACATCATCAATCTGATGGTTCTTCAATAGCTCTGGCGATCGCTAATCCTTGAAACATCACTCGGGGGGGGTGACCGGTTCCTTCAGTGGAAGTTCTGGCGTTTCTTTAACGGTAGAGAGAACAATAGTTGTACGCGTCCGCAGAACGCCAGCCATTCCCTTCAGCTCTTCACCAATAAGCTTTTCAAGGTCGCCTGCATCGGCACATCGAATTTTCAAAACATAGTCATCGTCACCTGCAATGTGATGACATTCTTGAATTTCCGGTAGCGCGCTCACTTTTTTAAGGAAATTTGAGCGATGCTTAGGACGATCAACAGTGACAAAGACAAACGCAGTTAAGCTACATCCCACCGCTTTAGGGTCAATGAGTGCCGCATATCCCTTGATGACTTGACGCTCTTCCAATCGCCGAACTCGATCGGCTGTTGCTGGCGCAGATAGCTCTAGCAAACCAGCCAAATCAGACCAGGTAATACGACCCTGAGCCATCAGGTGTTGAAGCGCCTTGAAATCTAACGAGTTTAAATCCATGTTTTTATTTTAAGTATCTTCCCCAAAAAAACTATTTTTCTAAAGCTGGAGTCTGATAGTTTTTCTTAAAAAAGGCGTTTAACCGTTCGGTGGTCCTCCAGAGGTGAGAAGAGTTAGATACAGGCACACCGTCTATACGCCGATGCCTCTCACAGATTGACTTTTACCCAACCGTTCTTCTTTAAGATAATTACGCCGAAAAAGCAGGATCATGAACAATTTAAGCGCCGGTTCTCCATTCTCTACCAAGATGAGGCCGTTCGCACGTATCTTCACACTTCTCTCGACAACATGAATCTCTTAAGAACTTGACACATTTTAATGAGGCCCAAGCTGGCTCTAATTTCTACCAGATTTGATCAACCCTTTTTTTATAAAGTCCAGTGCCGGATTATCTGATGGAAATGTGCAGTAGCAGAGCTGGGCACATGCAGGACTGGACTTATGCCCGGCCTCTATTGCTGAGGCTCTGTTCACGACAAGTAGTTCGGTGCAGTCCGCCACCTGCCATAGGCAGACATACGTTTTAACCTATCTTGATGACTGTGCTCAGAGTGGTGAACCGATAATTTGTTTTTAGCCACCACCATCCTGCCAAGCAATGCGATACAATCCAGCGAAACATCCTCTTAGGCAAGTAGCCCCATTCCCTAGAGTTGAATTCGGGGTCATCAATGGTGTGACATCCTCCAGGGTGTGACGACATTCTAGTTCCAAGGCTCTGTTGTGTTGATCATGTAGGTATAGTGCTATGGCTTGGTTTGGCTTTTCTCGACAACGATGGCGATCGCTCGTTCAATCGATCGGGCTATTTAGTTTGTGTTGTGTGGTAGCGATTAGCTGTGCAACGCCCCAGTCATCCACAGATGATGGTGGTGCAGAGGTGCAAGCTGACAGCGCCTCTGGGGGACGCATCGCCATGGGAACGACACAGAAAGTGCGCACCTTAGATCCAGCCGATTCCTACGAAATTTTTCCAGGCATCTTGCTCTATAACATGGGCGATCGCCTGTATACCTATACACCTGGAACAACGGATCTCGAACCCCAGCTTGCCACTGAGCTGCCCACGATTAGCGATGATGGGTTGACCTACATCATCCCCCTTCGTGAAGGAGTAACATTTCATGACGGCAGCGAGTTTAACGCCGAAGTCATGGCCTACTCGATTCAGCGATTTATGGAAAATGGGGGCCGTCCAGCATTCTTGCTCGCAGAGAAAATTGAATCGGTCGAAGCCACTGGCGATTACGAACTCACGATTACCCTCAATTCTCCGTTTGCCGCATTCACCGCGCTGCTAACCTTTTGGGGCGTAACCCCTATTCCACCTGAGCAATATGAAATTGCAGAAGGTTCATTTCAGCCCGATACCTTCATCGGCACTGGTCCCTACAAGCTCACAGAGCTGACACCAGAGACCGTTCGCCTTGATGTCTTCGAAGATTATTGGGGCGAATCTCCTGCCAACGATGGATTTGATATTCAGCTCTTGGCAAGCCCCGCAAATCTATATAACTCATTTCGCACGGGTGCCCTTGACATTGCCTATCAAACCCTTGATCCTGACCAAATCGTTAGCCTCGAAGAGGAAGCTAGCGAAGGCGGATGGCAGGTGATTGAAGCCGGAACAACTGTCATTAACTACATGCTGTTGAACCAGGCGATCGCTCCACTCGATGATGAAAACGTTCGAAAGGCGATCGCCGCGATGATCGATCGGCCACTGTTAAACGAGCGGGTGTTTCAAGGCCA
Source organism: Cyanobacteria bacterium J06627_8 (assembly GCA_038520475.1). GTDB lineage: Bacteria > Cyanobacteriota > Cyanobacteriia > CAKZMO01 > CAKZMO01 > JBCCWF01. The sequence continues at coordinate 11,218 of JBCBLF010000014.1, read as the reverse complement.
AGCCGAACCTCTCTATAGCCTTATTCCTACCAGCTTCGATATCTACAAGCCGGTCTTCAAAGACCTCTACGGTGATGGCGACTATGAAAAAGCACAGGATTTCCTAGCCGAAGCCGGATACGATGAAACGAATCCACTCACGCTGGAAATTTGGTATCCCTCGGCATCGACTCAGCGAAACCTAGTCGCAACAACTCTTGAAGCATCGATTGAGCAAGGGCTTCCAGAGATTGTCAATATTGAAGTAAAGGATGTCGAATCTGCCAGCGCATGGCCAAACCTCGACAAAGGGATATATCCAACCTTTTTGCTGAACTGGTATCCAGATTTTTATGACGCAGATACCTTTATCCAGCCCTTTATGGAATGTAAAAACGGATCGCCTGAGGAAGGATGCATTGAAGGCGCCAATCGCGCGTTTTACTACGACGCAAAGGCAAACGAGCTCATTCAACAACAGCGGGCTGAAACGGATGTCAGTGCACGCAAAGATTACTTCATCGAGCTGCAAGACATCCTAGGAGAAGACGTGCCCTACATCCCGTTATGGCAAAACAAAGATTATGTTTTTGCTCAAGGGGAAGTAGATAATGTTTCGATTGAACCCACTCAACAATTCTTGCTCTGGCAAATCAGCAAATAACTTAACTGAGATGGCTAACACCTAGTTGGGACGTTAACCGTCTAACACTTTTTCCTTGAACCCATCGATGGACAGAGCGCGATCGCTTTCTGTCCATCGCTTTACCTATACCTCGCACCTGGATATCGTTACGCTTTAGCAATCTTCTCAAATCATTCACGAAGAAATAGGGATTTTGGGCGTGCTCAAAATCCCTATTTCTTCGTGAACGGTTTCAGTTCTGAGTATTATGGCCGTCGCCATTTCCGTTAGAGCAAGACGGCAAGCCATTTGGCTATGTGTTCAGGAATTGAATGATACTTGGTGCCCTTGCTTAAGTGTCTAAAGCTTATGAGCGCGTAACGCACGCTCACTACTACTTTATCCATTCACATCGATAGAAAATTCGCTAGAGGCAGAGGGCATGGGGCTTGAAGGGGCTGGCCCAGCCTCGACATAATGGTTCTATGCCAGACGAATCTTGAGACCTCGATACTACATTGGCGGTAATGCGGTATCCCGACTTGATTCAACAAGTCCGGACGGCAGTTCAGTACGCTCCGGATCGGGCTCGACAGGGGGCCGAACGAACCGTCCTCGATACTTTAGAACATATTTTGGGCTTGTATTTCCCTCTAGTTCTGAATCGGGCAACAGCGCATTTAAACCTGACCAATCATTTAACTTTCCTAGAGGAATTGAGTTCAAGGTAGGGGTTGAACCTGGCGCATCACTTTCACGCCAAAGGGTTAGATAGGCGCCACTATCAACAAGTAGGCATGCACACCCTGTGCGCTGAATATCGTGGGCAAGAGACAGCGCCTCTTTTTTAAAGCGTCGCGCAATGGTCTGTCCCCGTGTGAAGACTTTTCCCATTAGAGTAATGCTCGTTACAGATGCAGTCACGCCATGTTTCTGTAACTCTTGAGCTGAGAGGATAATCATAGAGCGATTGTTCAATGCATACAGTACTGACAATCAGCAGAAATATTCGTTAACAAAACCCTGACTTCATCAATAAAAACCCTGACAGCAATCAAAACACACACGGAACGGATGAGTTGGCAGACTGCGCCGTTCCTTAGATATCTCGGTGCCGCTGATTTCAAAGCTGCTTATGATGCAAGAGTCGGTCATTATCAAGACGCTCTCGTCAAAGTCAGCTATCGATTTCACGACATCATACTTTTTCTACTGATTGTTCACATTCGTTGTTGGATACAACATTTGATTGGATACCAAATCCGCAAATGAAGCTGACTTTTTCTCCTTAGTTTTTCCAAAATTGAACATCAAAGCTGGATTTGGCATGAGATGCAGCCATGCAGATAGGATGCGCGGCAGATGGGATGCGCGTTAGGCGATGTGTTCATTATCTGACGAGAGAAAGTTGCTCGGGTGAAAGAAAGAGCAAGATATGTACTCAAAATATGAAGCTCGTCTGTATATTCATGTAAATCAGTATTCCACGCAGCTTAGGACAACATCCCTCTAACTCATATATCGCGCTGCCGCATTACGTTTCGTGTTTTAAGTTGTTGGTCATCTAACCCATCTCGGACAATTGAAAAAAGATGCCTGACGATCGCCGTTGACGCTCGATCGCTGTATGTCTGTTGTTCTGCCAGCTGTGGCAGTGTACGCTATGTTTCCATTTATCTCAGCAGTTAGAGGACTTCGGACTCACCACCATCCTCAGCTGCCTACTCTTTCCGCCGTTGATTCAGAATTCGCCATCGTTGCCCAAGGCATTGACATGGTGTTTGAAACGGGAGAACAACCCTTTCAAGCGCTCAAAAACGTCAACTTACGGGTCCGTCGAGGGAAGGTGCAGATGATCGTCGGCCCATCAGGAGCTGGGAAAACTACGCTGCTCCTCATCCTGGCTGGAGTCCTCACCCCGACAAATGGACGCGTCCAACTGTTGGGCCACACGATTACAGACTTGCCTCGACATCAGATAGATCGGGTACGACTCCATTCGATTGGAGTCATGTTTCAAGACAGTAATCTGCTGCGATCGCTCACAGCATTGGAAAACGTTGAAGCCGCGTTGGTGATGAAAGGTATCTCCCTTCGAGAAGCTCGACGCCAAGCCACACAATTACTAGAGGAAGTCGGCTTGGGCGATCGCGCCCATCACTTGCCGAAAGAATTATCTGGTGGACAGCAGCAGCGGGTCGCCGTTGCGCGATCGCTGGCTGGGAATCCATCCATTATCATCGCGGACGAGCCGACTGCAGCCCTTGACTCTAGCAACGGTCGTATTGTTGTTGAACTGATGCGTCGTCTAGCAAAAGACCACGGATGCACGGTTTTGATTGCAACCCATGACCCTCGGATTCTGAGCTTTGCCGACTGCATCGCTAATCTCACAGATGGCGTTCTGACAAAGGCGAAAGCGGTCACTGACTTGCCGATTAGTGAACTTACGTCCTGACGACGCCAAGCGCAGCCAACGTTTCAAGTTGTGCTATTCGTATGCCGATTACTCCAGGGTGTTGTAGTAATCGCCAACCCACGGAATCTGAGCAAGATCTTCAAACGAGACCGATCGCTGCTCATCCAGCTCTCTAATGCGTTGCTTTTCAGCATAAATTTGCTGTTGATAGTGGTGACAGAGATCAGGTGAAGCGGCCACATCCGTTTCAGCCCATAGTTTACGAAAGTGCCGATATCGCTTCTCACACATAACCCGTTCAAGGCAGTCGGTAGCCGCTTGGATCACAATCGGCGATCGCACCACGTCGCGTCGAGCTTTTTCGTCTAGTTGAAATAGATAAATCAGTTGATTGAGCTGGTCAGGGTGCTCAGCGAGGTCATCTTGAAGCTGGTCACTCAGTGATTGAGCTGATGGGAGTTCAATGGCCTCCGATGCAAGATCAGACGGGTCTACAGCAATCTGCTCGGTGGAACGCATCGGCGATTCTTCACGATCTAGAATCTTTCGCCATAGAAATCGATGGTGTGACAAACTGAACTGAAGATCCCGTTTCTCTAGGGCAGTGACAATATTGGTTCTAGCATCAGGAGCATGAAGATACAGTCGTAGCAAGACAGCTTCTGCCGATTCGAGAGTACTGTTCGACAGTGATGGTGCAGAGGCCCGTGGCATTTCCGCTCCATCGGGCGATCGCCGTCGATGTCGGCGGACTTGAGCCAGTAAGTTTTCTGCAAGCAGCGGCACCAAGCGGCTGTCGCCTTGGCTAAGAAGTTCGGCACAGTGGCGGACATAGTGGGTGCGTGTGGTTGCGTTACTAATGTTGCCGAGCAGCGTCACCAGATGCTGAGTCACTTGATGATTGTGATCGGCCTGGCTCAAATCTTGATCAGCAAAGGTCAGTTGAATCTGCCAGTCAAGCCACAGCGGAGCATGGTGAACGAGAGCTTGGTAATCGTCTATTGAATGCTGTTTGAGAAAATCATCTGGGTCTTTGCCCTCTGGAATCGTCAGAACTCGAAGTTGTACGTCGCCCCGATAGGCTAAATCGGTGACTTCATCAATGGCGCGTTCGGCGGCCCTCGTCCCAGCGGCATCCGCATCAAAATTAAGAATGACTTGCTTCGATTCGGTATAACGCAACAGTTGCTTAACCTGGCCCTTGTTCAGCGCCGTACCAAGAGAGGCAACCGCATTCGTGATACCAGCTGCATGGAGCGCAATGACATCGAAATATCCTTCGACCACGATAGCCCGGTCCTGTTTGGCGATCGCCGTTCGCGCCTTATCAAGACCAAACAGCGTTTTGCCCTTGTCAAAGAGGTCCGTATCGGGAGAGTTAAGGTATTTGGGTTGCGCATCACCCAGGGCACGCCCACCAAAGCCAATCACTCGACCCTGTAAGTCATGAATCGGAATCATCAGGCGATCGCGAAAGCGATCGTAGTGGCCGGTTTTGCCTTGGCGCGGAACAATGAGACCGGCTTGCTCAACAAGCTGCACGGGATAGCGCTTTTGCTCCACCAGGTAGCCATATAGGGTCTGCCAACCGCCTGGCGCATAGCCCAACTGAAACTGTTGAATCGTCGCTGGACTCAGCCCCCGTTGGGTTTTCAGATAGGTGAATGCAGCGGCACCATCTGATTGTTGTAGAGCATGTTCATAGAATCGAGCCGTGAGTGCAGTAATTTCGTAGAGCTGCTCTCGAAGGGAAAGTTGACGCTGAAAGTCTTGACGGTTTTTGGATTCAAGGGTTTTGACAGAGACTTGGTAGCGCCGAGCTAAATCTAAAATGACATCGCTAAACGAGCGCTGCCCTAGCTCCATCAAGAATTTAATGGCGTTGCCTCCAGCTCCGCAGCTAAAGCAATAATAAAACTGCTTACTCGGACTAACGCTAAAACTCGGGGACTTATCGTCGTGAAACGGACATAGGCCCACAAAATCCTTACCCTGCTTGCGCAACACCACATGCTCCGACACCACATCGACAATGTCGGCTCGGTCTTTGACTTGATCAATGGTATCGGGATGGAGACGAGGCGTTTTCATTGAGACGAATTCGCAGAGTGAACGGATAGCGGGGTTTTCGACACCCCAGAGCATGAATGGTCTGGCACAGGACGGGCAGACCATTGAACAGATAGAACCAACAGAGGTGATCGAGCGTAAAAATACTCATGCAGCAACCGAGTCATGACTAATAACTGAGTCATGACTAATAAGTTTATACTAATCATCAACTCGACGATTAAGGCATCCCCCTTCTTCGCATTGGCGCATGGATTTTGTGATGAAATCGGCCCACCGATCAAGGCTCCGCACCAACGACTGAGTGCATCCATGTCAGGAAACGGGATGCCCCAGCCATTCGTTAGGAAATGAGACAATGGCTTGGAATCGTCATCATCATATCAAGCGTTTAACAGTTTTACACTAATTTGGTAACGCTAGGTGTAGCGTTGTGATCATTCCGATCATCTCGACGCTGATTGCCATGTTCGAGGCTGCCCGTCACAGGAAAGTGATACCGGTTAGTCCCTGGGAATTGAGATTTATAACGGAAATCGGCGATCGCCCACCCGGTATGAGCGCGATTGAAGAAATTGAGGTTTAATTTCCATGAGGTGTGCCCTCGGTGGCACGATGACGGCTAAATCCGGCTCTAGACGCCCCAGCCCAAACGATTATCGAATCCGTGCGTTGCGAAGATTCGACAATAGATAGAGCTGGCACCACGGATTTAGGGTAACCATCACGCTTCATTACGTTGCTCATCAGGATTAGGACGCATAGACAGCTCATGGGACGGATTTTTATCTCTGCGGGTCACGACAGCCGGAGAAACGGCAACTCAGATCAAGGCGCTGTCGTCGGCGCAATCACGGAAGCGGCAGAGATGATTGCACTACGGGACGTATTAGCCGTTGAATTGCGATCGCGCGATCGCGCCCACGACTTCGATGTTCTGATTGTTCCAGATGAACTCAGCTTTTCTCAAACGGTGGATTGGATCAACACCCGGGCTCAGCCAGGTGATGTCGCCGTCGAACTTCACGCAGACGCTTTCACTCATGCAGAGGTGAAAGGCTCCGCCGTCTACTACATTGCTCAAAATGATGACCGACGCAACCATGCGGAACTGATACTCCTCGCGCTATTGCGCCGAGTCCCTCGACTCTCCACAATGGGAGCCCGCCCAGATACGTCCACTCAAGCAGGGCAACTGCCTTTCTGCCGATGGATCGCGATTCCGTCGCTATACCTGCACGTCGCCACCCTGAGTAACCACAAAGATCGAGCGCTCTTGCAATCCCATCGGCGAGACATTGCCCTTGGGATTGCAGATGGGCTGTCGTCTTGGAGTCGATTAGTGTCTACCAGCACGGCTCCGGGAGAGCAGACTACCTATCCGTCGATTCAAATCAATGTCAACGGTGGCTTGTATGAGGAGCCCGGCCTTGTGGTCAGTGGCAATGCCTATATTCCAATGGATTTGGTGGATCAGCTGGGGTTATCCATCGCCCATTTAGCCTCCGTCAATCGCATCCGGCACCGCAACATTGTCTACCTCAAAGCCATTGATCTTCGCAGTCATAACCTGCACGTGGACTTCGACCCAACGAGTCGTACCGTCACGGTGCGATCGCCGATGGCCATTTGTCCTGGAGATTTTGACGCCATCATGGGTCGAGGCAAAACCTCTGATGTTCACCTCATTATGTTTTTGACGACGAACCATGACCGGGCACTCGACACGTTTTCCGATTTGCCTAAGTTTTATCGAGAAGAATCCGCCATCGAGGGCGTTAACCATGACATTGCCTTCTGCCAGATGTGCTTAGAAACCGGCTTTCTGCGGTTTGGGGGAGATGTCAAACCCGATCAAAACAATTTTGCTGGCCTTGGTGCATTGGGTGGAGGCATTGAAGGTGCTCATTTTCGCAGTCCTCGTCTTGGGGCACGAGCCCACATTCAGCACCTCAAAGCCTACGCGAGTCAGGCTCCACTGGTTCAAGAACTCATCGACCCCCGATTCCGCTTCGTCACCCGAGGGGTTGCGCCCTTAGTCGATCAGCTCTCCGGTCGCTGGGCTGCCGATCTGGAATATGGCAAGAAAATTCTGGCGCTGCTGAGACGGCTGTATGAACTGGCTGAACTGATGTAATCTTCGACTCACAGATACCCTATGAGGGCGGAGCATCTGAGCGAGAACATCAGGCTTAGCGGCGTGCTCTCTCTCTAGATGCTTCGCCCCCACTCAGGACACTCTAAAGCGTGTAAGTAAACCCTTCAACTAAGGCTCCGGGTAGCCACATGCCGCCGAGTTCTCGGTTTCCGTAGCTGCCCACTTCAGGAACAAATTCCTGAATATCGGTAAGCGCAATTAAGTTCTCACCAAAGAACTGATAGAGACTCTCATCAAATCTGAGGTTTTCGATGGGAGCAACAATGCTACCATTCTCGACCCAAAAGCAGGCATAACGTGTCATGCCGGTGATGCGCCCATTAGGGCGATCGCTCCAGTTGAGGTAGTGCAAATTAGACAAGTAAAGGCCAGTGTCAAGCGTACTCAAGATATCATCTCGACGCAGCGTTCCAGGCTGAACATCAGGCGATCGCAACCCTTCCCATTGACTAGCTCCATTGGCTGTTTTTCCATATTCCTTTGCCGTGCGAGAACTAATGAGGGTGTTCACTAGCTTGCCGTTTTCAATCAGCGGCAACCGCGTTGGAGCAACCTCTCCCAGGTTATTGAACCGGGGGACGAGTCCATGCTCAAAGTTCTCCGTCAGGTTGAATTGATTAGACAGCAACTTTTCCTCGCTACGGAGCAAGCCTAGGGCACTGCCACCCCGCTGGAGTGCTGCTTCACTAACGGCTCCCCACGAAAACATACTCACCAGTTCAGCCAGAGCAGCGGGCGCAAGATAGGTGCGATAGCGCCCCTTTGGAATCGATTTGGCAGGAATCGTAAGCTGTTTCAGTTGGCGCTTCGATTCGTTGAGCCTAGCGGTATAGGCAGACTGGTCCCAGCGATCGCCAGCGAACGTCCCCTTCACGGCTTTGCCATCCTCAGTAAAGAGAGAATAGTCGAGGGTAAACGAATCGGTACAGAACCAATGCCGCTGTCCGATCGAATCAGCATAGGCGCGAATGGAAACACCACCTGCATACAGTCCAGCAAAGTCCAGACCTGACACGACTGGCAAAATTGCTTCAATGATCTCATCAGGTGCCAGTAGCTCACCGTGATGCACATCATGACTCATGGCGTTGCCAGAGGGAGGAACTTGATACGGGTCATCAGGCAGGTGTTGAATATCTGCTCGAAGCCCATCTAGCGCCGATTTGACGGTCACCCAGTCCGCGTCTAGGTTTCCAGTCATGGGCAGTTCATAAAAAGTGGTGCGATCGCCTGCCATGAGTGTCAGTGTTAATTCACCGTCATGCACGCTCCCTGTCTGACGCACCTTTGCTTGATTAAACCGCGTGAACTGACTTTGCTCTGCCATGAAGCTAAGCGACATGGCCTCGTCAGACTGAGCCAGATCAAACACCCGCTGAGCCAATTGACGAAACGTTTGCTCAAGCTGCCCCGAAACATCGGCGTTATCAGCATCAGCTGAGCCTACGGATTTCATCTCAGTAGCGTGGGTCATGCTGCACCTCCAAAGACTTCAATGTTCTCAAACACACAGACCGGAGACCCATGCCCCACTCGAATGATTTGATTGGGTTCACCCTTTCCGCAAAATGGCGTTCCATACATATTCCAAGAGGCGCGATCGCCCACATGGGTCAAACTGTGCCAAAACTGTGGTGTCGTCGAGCGATAATTGGGGTTCTTCACAGTTTTAGTTAGAGCTCCATTCTCAATCAGCTTGGCGTATTCACATCCAAACTGGAATTTATGGCGCTGATCATCAATCGACCAAGAGCGATTTGCTTCCATATAAACGCCGCGCTCAATTCCCGAAATCATCTGCTCCACGGATTCCGTTCCGGGTTCGAGGTTAATGTTAGCCATGCGGTCGATGGGCGGACGATTCCATGAGGTGGCCCGTGCACAAGCCACGCCCTCTACGTTGAGCCGGGTCTGACTTTCTAAGCTGCCAAGCCCCCGCTGCAATACGCCTTCTTTAATCAGGTATTCCTTTGAAGCGATCGCCCCCGTGTCGTCAAATCCATAGCTTGCAAATTCTCCGCTCACTGTCGGATCAAACGTGATGTTCATCAGCGGAGCCCCGTAGGATAGCGAACCAAAGTCACTCGGCTTAACGAAGCTGCCCCCAGCGTAGTTGCGTTCATCTCCTAGGATGCGATCGAGCTCCAGTGGGTGTCCCACGCTTTCATGAATTTGCAACATCATCTGGTCGGGAGCCAGCATGAGGGTTGTTGTTTCAGTTGGGCACTCGTCTGCAACCAACAGTTCCACGGCTTCCTCACCAACGCGCTTGGCTTCGGTCCACAGAGTTGGAAACGGCAGTAACTCCCAGCTGCCCTGATAGCAATGGGCGCGGGGGCCATTGTGCGATCGCATTTGCACAACTGAGCCATCTTGTGCAGTGACCCCAAAGTGAGTTTGTAGCAGTAAGAGCCGCTGATACACATCTGAGCCATTGCTGCTGACAAACCAAGTTTCAACAACGCTGTTGACGGCTGTGGCATTCGTTTGAACAATCCGCTCCGATACGTTCATTGTTTCGCACAGTCGCACCAACACATCGCTGATGTCTCCAGTCGTCAATGCATCGGCCTCTTTTTCGAACGGGGAGGTATAGTGCCCGGTCACCTTGGGTCGAACCGCAGGCGTCATGGGATGAATCGCCCACTGACTGGCGGCAACGGCTTGACCATGCGCAGTGATTGCTGCTTGTCGAATACGATCAATGTCTAGACTGTTGGTCGCACCATAGCCAATTTGACCGTTGACCATCGCTTCGACCATCACACCGTGATTGAGCGATCGCCCGTTCACTTGTGGATGTCCGTCACGCACCGAGCGATAGTTGGCTGACTCTTTTACCATGCGAATGCCCAGCCAATCGGCAGAAATATCAATGTGATCCAATACGGTCTTCAAATCCGGAACCATAGTTTCTCCCGTCACGATGCACGGTATTTTTAGCAGAAAAATCTAAACTTTAACGCTAGTGTAGCGACTTCGCTATGTCAGGTCGAGCATGTTCGGCACAGGGAGAACTGTTCGGCATATTCTTAGATATGACGCTACGTGCTCAATCCAAACCAGTATTTTTGAGGAAAGCCACGCTCAGCGCGGCTTTCCTCAAAAATACATGTCCAGACCTATATGGATGGGTACTGTTATATTTTCATGGCGCTATGCGCTATAGGTCTCATCCCACATAGCGCATAGCGCTAAATTAAATCCATTTATTTTCAGGAAAGCCTCGCGACGCGAGGCTTTCCTGAAAATAAATGTTCTAACCTATTTGCGGATTGCCATACCAGTTTTCAACATAAGAAAAGTCAGAATAAATTGTGATAAGACACAAAAGCCCAACCATGATTTGATATTTAGTGAGATGCAAATCTCGTCAGAGGTTAGACACTAATGACTTACGTAATGCCTGAACAGTTCCTGCAACCACATTCGAAGCAAGTTGGATGTCGTCAGGAGTGTTAAAGCGCCCGATCCCAAAACGAAGTGAGGCTTTAATCTGTTGCTTGGATTTGCCTAAAGCCATCAAGACATGAGAGGGCTTGGGATGAGCCGATGCACAGGCAGACCCAGATGAAACTGCGATCGCCGATTGAATACCCAGCAACAAAGCGCTTTCATCAATGCCGTCGATACTGATGTTTAGGTTACCGGGCAGACGTTGAGTTGGGTGTCCATTAAGATGAACTCCGTCTAACTCCTGTAGCGATCGCCATAGTTGGTCTCGGAGTTGTCCGATGCGCTGAGATTCGCTTTCTAATTCTGTTAAAGCGATCGCGATCGCTTCTCCAAAGCCGACAATTTGTGGCGTGTAGAGTGTTCCTCCGCGGAGGCCGCGCTCTTGGCCCCCACCGTTGAGTTGTGGAGCGAGGCGAACCTTGGGACGGCGGCGAACATAGAGAGCACCAATTCCCTTTGGTCCATAAACTTTGTGAGCAGTCAATGACAACAGATCAATGCACATCGCATC
>JBCBLF010000149.1:6753-11338 GCA_038520475.1 Cyanobacteria bacterium J06627_8 | reverse complement strand
ACGCTACTGCCATCACAGACTTTAACGCGACGGCCACACCAGAGATGCTCAGGCTTCAGCTGTTCGTCCAAATAAGTGCCACTCTGTTGGCGACAGTGCTCAATGATGGATAGGGGCAATCGTTGTCGCGCTTTACAGTAGCCTCCGGTATCGGTTGAAGGGATCTCACAGCCATTTGACGCTGACCAAGCTATCACACGAGCAACGGCATTGCGCAGGCTTTTATCCGTGTCCAGCACTTGAGAGAGCCACATCCACAAGGTGACCACAGGAGTAAACAGCGTCTGGCGATACTGATGTTGATGCTCCTGGCAGACCTGGTCAATGGCTTGAGCAGAGAGCAGGTCACTAAAGGGTAACCCAACGCTATTGCTCATTTGTTCCTTGAGAAGCGTGCTCCGATTTGGCATGATGCTGGATATCGATATTTGGCTGAAAAGCAGGAATCTCTATTCTTAAACCCTTTTCAGCTTTTTCTCCTCCTTTCGTCAGTGCCATTCGGCGATCGCCCTTCTTCTTCTTGCGTTACCCGTCGATGCCGAAGATGGTTTGGAGGGTTCGCACTGAAATCATTTCAATTCGTGTAAAGTCATAACGATTGAGATCTCGAACAGCGAGTGACTTTCCGAGTGCGACGCCTGTATCAAAGATTGAAAGATGTTCTGCTGTGAACCGATACACGCCTGGATAGAGAAAGTGGGCGACACACTTGAAGATAAGATAGTCGAACCACGTGGTTCGAGAGTCGTTGCCCATGGTGACGCCAAGGACAAACGCTTCGTCTTCTGGCGAGAATCCTCGCTCTAGCAAGATGTGCATGTAGTCGTGGTTGCGAAGCGAGATGCTGCCGCCCAGGGCAAGGGGACTATCAGGATTTTCAAACAGCCACACAATCCAAGGAATCTCGGAGGGTTTGTCGCCCTCCAGTACCGCATAGGCCGTTGCAAGACTGACCGTTGAAGTGCGGTTCATGACGCTCCTCCAATTCGCTTGAGTTGGACTTCGGTGCGCTGATTTTGTACATTCGTCGGATTCATGTCAGGCAAGGGCTGATTGAATCCCATGCCCTGGACTGCGATTTGAAGGTTGACGCCGCGAGATTTGAGATAGTTGGCGACAACCTGGGCACGCTGCTGGCTTAGATTGAGGTTCAGCGCGGCTGATCCGGTTCGTGAGGTGTGCCCAACAATGTTGATGGCCGTTGTCTCAGGACTGAAGTCATTGAGTTCATTGGCAAGCTGATTGAGGGTTTGTTGACCTTCAGCGGTTAAGGTGGCCGACCCCGTGGCAAAACTGACCGTTCCACGAACGCTAAGGTTGCCGATGGAATCAGCAGCTTGGACGTCTTGCTGAGTCACGGTTTGCTGCGTGGTGGTTTGAGTGGTGGTCGATTGCTCCCCAGACAGAATGGCGGCAAGCTCGGGGTCAGCGGCTTCGATCGCCTGAATCATCTGGCGAGTGTTGGCAGCCGCCTCTTGAATGAAAGATGTCGCTATCAATGCAGCTGGATCGTTGATGGGGCTGACGGATTCGCCGGCTAGGGTCAAGATGGCTTGTGTGGCCTGGATGCGCTGAGCCAGGGTGCCATCGGCAAACCACCGCTCAGTTTCAAGGCTGGAGAAAAAATCAATGCCGCCAGCGACTTTATTCGCATCTTGATTTGATAGGCCGCTGTCTAAGGCAATCTGAGTATTCAGTGCACTAGCGTTTCGAATGAGTGAGTCTGTGTGCTGATAGTAGGTGGTCAGAAAAGCCCTCAGCTCATCAGGACGCTGTTCGATCAGGCGATCGCTAGCCACGATCACATCGATGATAGAATTTGGCACATCTTTACTACTCAGCGCGATGGTGTTCCCATCTTGAACTGCTTTAGATACATCGGGTTCCCAAAGAACAGCGATCGCCACCTGCGGGTCAGACTGAAGCAATTCATACGCTTGAGCAGAATCCTCGACTTCAATCACCTCGACAGTTGCTAGGTTAAATTGTTCGAACTTAATGTCAAGGAGCTGTGCGAGATAGTCACTGGGCGTCCCTGCCGCATAGACAATCTTTAATCCAGGAGCTGACGCTTGAACGGAAGCCAACGCATTTAAGTTCGTCAAGTTAGGGAATTTTGCGGTGTTGAGCACCACGGCATCGGCACCGACGGTTCGGTCAATTAGGCCGACAATTCGTCCGTTAGGCTGGTGCAGCAGATATTGGTCTAGGGTGGTCACGATGAGGTCGGCATCTCGTCCTAACCGAGCCGCTCGCTGGGCTTGATCCAATTCCTCCTGATACTGAATGCCAAGTTCCGCATGAGTGAGCTTGTCGGCTAAGTCTGACGAGCGGAAGGAACTGTAGCCCGAAAATCCGTCTCCTAAAACAGTCAACTGGTTTTTCTGATTTGGGTTGAGCTGAACAATGGGCGCACCGTCTAATGCTTCAGGTGCCAGCATTCGATAGCCTTGAAATCCAACGATGCTGACGATGAGTGCGCCACCAATGTAGACAATGGGTGGAAGTCCTTTTTTCTTAGAATGTGAGGTCATCGATATTTCCTTTTGAGTGAGATTGAGGCGTGACACAAGGAGTGCCATCAGAGAATGAGGGACCATCGGGTGTTCGATATGAAGTGTGGTCAGTATCAATGAGCGGTTTAATCAGTGAGCATCTGATGACCGATCTGGTAGTTCTTGAGCATTGATTTGGTGTTTTAAAGCTGCGAGGCGATCGGCTGCATTCAGCTGATTAGTTTTGCGCTGAACCTCTCTGCCAAGGGATTGCAGTTCCATGTGAGAGGTGGCTTCAATCGATTTCCGATCAATTGCATCTCGTGCGGTCTCAAACGTTTGGATAGCTCGGTCTGAGCTGAGGCCAGATAGAGCATTGGCTTTTTCTAACGCTGCCGTCACTTTTTGCAGTGAAGCACTCACTTTTTGCTGAGTTTTCATTTGCTGGAGCTGACGCTGTTGCTCCCTCAGTTGCTCACGACCAGCCTCAAAGTTCCGCTGGGCGGTGTTGACCTGCACTTCCAATTGAGGAATCGACGCCTCAATGATGTCTAGCTCTCCCAAAATCGATAATGCTGCGTGGTCATCACCGTGCTGCACCAATTTCATGGCCTGTTGATTTAGGCTTTCGGCCTGAGATTGCATGGTGATCAACAACTTTTGGGCTTGTTGTAAAGCAGAGTGCTGCTGGGCTACGGCTGCGGTTAGCTGTTCGACATTTTCAGCGACATCATCAACAGATTGTTGTGCGATCGCCACAGTACGGGCGTCTCCGGCGTCTATGGACTGGCCCAATAGCCATGCCCAACTTCCTACCACAATCCGTCCGGCTTTTTCTCCAAGCAGCCAGTATAGAAAAGGTTTCATTGATTTAATCTTGTTTGTTTAGGCGTACGACAAGGGTTTGAGACGGTTCAGTCGTAGTAATTAGAGCAACGCCCAGTGTTCGGCTTCATTGGTCAAGGGTTTGACCAAAAGCGTGATTCCAGTTCTGCCAACAACAATCACAGAATCATTTGGCCTCAACACGACCGACGGACATCCAGGACACAGTCGAGCAGGCCAGGAGGTTGCATGGCAATGAACTCTCCCAGCTTGGCTGGGTGTAATCATTTGTTCAACAATCCCAATTTCCCTGTCTGGAAATGGTTTGATGTCTAAGGGCGCTACGATGTGAACCATAATCGAGTCTTTGAGCACAGCTCTCTCCATACAGGCACTCATCACATAGAATAGATTTGAATTCTCATATGTGTGAGATAACTAAGTTATAGTCACTTTATGTGAGAATGTCAAATTTCTTATGTGAGTATCACTGACGATATCCTGCGAAATGAGCCCAGTCTTCAGGGACTTCGAGTCAGCATCCATTCGACTACTGGTGGCATTTGATCTCGCATCCACAGGCGATCGCATCGATTTAACCCTGTATTGACGGATGCGAGGTTGGGTTGCCTGATGCTCTAATGGCAGCCCTTGGTGTTAGATCCACCACTACCGACCGATATTACGGATAGACCTTACTCATTTTTAGTAAAAGTCGGTGTTAGATCATGCTAGCGCTCATCTAACCTGTCAGAATTTGATGCGTATGACACTACATCGATTGGTCTGACTTGAGCACGTGGGGCTATAGAACATTTAAGGCTTAGGCCGTTGAAGGTTTTTTTCGAGAGCGCAGCCCTTGAAAAAAACCTTCCAAAACCCGGAACTTTGGATGAAATGCGTGAGTCCTGACATTGATGAGTGAAATGCTGAGATGAAAATCGTGAATGTGTGGCATCAAATGAGCAGTTCTCACAAAAATGAGCTACGATTGGCGCAGTACACACTACTCAACGTAACCGTGTGATTCCACAGGATTTTTTGACAACTATTGCCCGGGATTATCGTCTTTCTAATGCAGAGGAAGAGGTGTTGTTGCTTGCAATGGATGGAAAATCGACAGCGGCGATCGCCCAAGACTTGGGCATCAGTGGTGATGCCGTTCGAAAGCGGTTAAGTGAGGTTTATCAAAAGTTTCACATCACTGGACGGGGTCCAGTCAAGCTCACACGACTGCAACAGCTGCTGATGACTCAATACCAAGG
>JBCBLF010000149.1:0-6515 GCA_038520475.1 Cyanobacteria bacterium J06627_8 | reverse complement strand
ATGGCGGGCATGGGCAAAACTGCACTGGCTGTGAAACTGGCGCGCAATTTGCAACCCAGCTTTGAATCTGTCATCTGGCTGTCGCTCAGACAGCCGCCCAAACTTCACGAATTGCTACATTCCATTCTTAACCTCCTGGCGAATCACGTATCCTCCAGCGAGGCTCAACATCCTCCGTCTGAAACGGTTGAGTCTTTGATATCCCAACTCATTCAAGAATTTCAACATCGTCGGTGTTTGTTGGTGTTGGACGGAGCAGAGTCGATGTTGCAAAGCAGTCGATTGGCTGGCATCTACAAAGATGGGTATGACAATTACAGTCGCTTTTTGACTCGAATCGGACAGGAAGTTCACCGCAGCTGTGTGGTGCTAACGAGTCAAGAAAAACTGGCTGAAATTGCGCTCCTTGAGGGTGAGACTGCTCCCGTGCGATCGCTCACGTTGGGTGGATTGACCGAAGCCGCTGCTCAACAACTGCTCAAAGAGAAAGGACTAACCGGAGATTCGAAAAAGTGGACGGATTTAATTCTCGGCTATCGAGGAAATCCGTTCATGCTCAAAATGGTTGCAACCACGATTCGAGATGTGTTTGACGGGAATGTGACGTCGTTTCTCAAGACGACGTTATTCACCCATGATATTAATGACTATATTGAAGACATCTTAGAGCGTATGTCTGATGTGGAAGAAGAAATCGTGCATCAGATGGCGCTGAAACAGCAGGCGCTGTCAATGGAAGAGTTATTGGGGGTTTTGCCACACTTGTCACCTCAAGACTTGATTCGAGCCTTGCAATCACTCAAACAGCGATCGCTCCTTGAAACTTCTGAAGGACGCTTTCATTTGCCGCCAGCGGTGATGACCGTGATTGCGGACGAGCTAAAGAACTGACGAATGGCGACATGACCCGTGGTGTATTGCATCAATCCCAAGTGTAAACAACGGGAAAATCCTGATACGGCAGATACCTGTTTAGGATGTGGTTCACCCCTGCGAATTGGCGATCGCTTTCGGCTGATTGCGCCACTACGGCCCTTAGATGAACCTAGCAATTCGGAAATTTTTGAGGTTGAAGACCTGCGGATCGGCCATCACCAAGGATCAGATCCAGAGCTTCAAAAGCCTCCACGAAAAAAAGTGTTGAAGGTGCTGAAGAGAAATAGTGAAACGGCGATTCAACTTCTAAAGCGAGAAGCAGACGTTCTCAAATCGCTGCGTCACCCTGGCTTGGCTGTAATTCATTCAGACGATGGATACTTTACGGTAACGTTGCCACAGCGCAAAAAGCTGTTGCATTGTTTGGTCATGGAGAAAGTGCCTGGCGTCGATTTACGAACGTTCGTCGAAACCCAGGGGACCGTTGATCCAACTCAAGCGCTGAGCTGGCTACTGCAGCTTCTTGATATTCTGGACTATTTGCATCAACATCGGCACCTGCACCGAGATATCAAACCCTCTAACATCATGGTGAGATTGGATGGACAACTGGTGCTGATTGACTTTGGCACCGTACGAGAAGTGTCTCACACGATCGTTGCACGCCTCATGGGCAATGAAGTAACAGGGTTGGGCATTTTCTCTCCCGGCTATACGGCGCCTGAGCAAGTGGCAGGCCGAACGGTGCCACAATCTGACCTTTACGCGGTTGGACGCACGATGGTGTTTTTGTTAACCGGCATCCATCCCCTTGAGTTGGATGTTGATGCTGAAACCGGAGTGTTGAAATGGCGCGATCAGGCTCCACATACCCCTCCATTTCTTGCCGATTGGTTGGATTATTTGATGGAATCTTTATTCTGGCAGCGCCCTCCAAATGCGACCTATGTCCGTCGCCATCTCAACCAGAATCTACCCGTTCCTGCTGCACGGCGATCGCCGAGGTCCGCATTGTTGTGGCTTAAACTCATCAACCTAGGACTGTTTTCTATCCTGCTTGTTACTGCGATGCTTTGGGTCCAGGGGCATCGTGATGCTCAACGAACAAATCCTCAAGACGGAATCATTCAACTGAATTAAGTCATCGATTGTAGTCAGCAACTAGTGGCACTTGTAGGAGCTGCTCATCCGGTGGCCATGACAGTGCTTGGGTTGATACTGGACAAGATGAGAGTGGGGAAATGCTGAAGCAGATACGTTGGCGGACATCAAGAGTTGATTTTTGACGCATTTGAATAGTCAATCTGTTCAATCACTTGTAAAAACTCCTGAAGTATCGGAGACTCATGGGTCTGTCGCCATGCAACTGCCAACTGAAGATCTAGCGACTCGCCGCTGAGTGCACAGTATGTGACTCCCGTTAAGCCAGACTTCTGAATGCTTTCAGGTACGAACGTGATGCCTATACCGGCGGCCACCATACCGACTCGCGTCTGATGCTTGGTGTCTTCGTAGACGATGTGAGGTTCAAACCCCGCTTTTCGGCACAGGGTCAAAAATTGGTCATATAAAACGGGACCCTCATGGCGGGGATGCAAGATGAAAGACTCCGATGCCAGTGATTTGAGCGGCACGTGTGTGTGTTGAGCGAAAGCATGAGTGTGCGGTAGAACAATCAACAAGCTTTCTCCTGGCAGGGGATAGAGGTTCAAACAAGAGGTGTTTATCGGTGGGTGCAGAAAACCAACGTCGATGGTTTCTGTGCTGAGGCTATTGACTTGATCAAGGGTGCAAATCTCGGTCATCGCTAGCGTGACATCAGGATAGCGATCGCGAAAACACCTGAGAATTTCCGGTAAAACAGTATGCATTGACGAGGGTGTGAACCCAATTCGTAAAGAACCCACTTCACCCCGCGCGACACGCTGCGCGACATGGATGGCGGCTTCAACTTGTTGGAGTGCTTTGCGAATTTCACCTAAAAATGAAGCCCCTGCTTCGGTCAGTTCGACGGTTCGTTTTGTCCGTTGTAGCAGCTTTATGCCCAGTTCTGCTTCCAAGCGATGAATCTGTCTGCTCAAAGCCGGTTGAGTAATGTGCAATCGGGCAGCGGCTCGACCAAAGTGAAGCTCTTCAGCAACGGCCACGAAGTAACGCAACGCATCAAGATTCATAGTAATAACCTTATGTTATTAGTCATGCCTTAAAAAGCATTGGACAGCATTATTCTCGTCTGTTTATTTTGGGAGGTGTAAATGGGTTTTACAAAATTTATGTGATTGGCTCTGTAAGTGGTCAACCGAATAACCTCTGCAGCGTTGAGACCTGAGTTTTAAGTCTCGGTCCATCGAGATTTCTGAATGACAGTGTTTTCAAACGTTGAGCGAAAGGGTTTACCGAGCAAGCCTTCATTCATTTCAATTCAATCATGATGCAGGAGAAATCAATGAAATGCTTCGTTTTCAAACTCTCAGGAGGAATATTGGTTGCTGGTGTGATGTTTGCCGGTGCGATCATGAGTGGCTCTGACGTTACAACAGTTGCCAGTAAAGTCGCTGATGAGCATCAAACTGAGGATGATTTGCGATCGCTCTCAACTCGGTTCGAGAGTCCTCAAGTGCTGCAAGGCTGGCAGGAATTTCAGGTTGAAGGGTGGGTTCCGAAGTGGGAAGCCCCGCGAGTTGAAGATGGCGTGTTGGTGCTAGAGCCCCGGTCATCGGGCTGGTTTGAGGACAACACTGCTGGACATTTGTATCAGGAAGTGACCGGCGATTTTGTTGTCACCACCCGTCTTCGAGTAGAGGGTACGCAAAGTTCAGTGCCGCAGCGATCGTTCTCACTAGCAGGGTTGTTTGTTCGCGAGCCGCGAACCTTTACTGCCGCGACCTGGGAACCAAATCAAGAGAACTGGCTATTTTTCAGCGTGGGCACGGCGTTTCCCGCTGGTCAACCGCAGTTTGAAATCAAATCGACTTACGATAGTCTGTCAACGTTGAAAATCTCTGAAGCCCAAGAAGGGTGGATGCGATTGCGGGTTGCCCGCTCTGGTGAATTGTTCACGCTGCTGTATCAAGCAGAGGGGGCTGGCGAATGGACGGTATTAGATCAGTTCATCCGGCCCGATTTGCCGGAAACCCTGAATGTGGGGCTCACTGCCTATGCGGACTGGGATTCGCTGGCTCCGGATTACCCCAACTATCAGCAATACAACGAGCAAGGTGCATCAGCTCAAAATGCTGATTTGCTAGCTTACGTCGAATCGATTGACTTTCGTCGACCCAGTACGTCCCGCTTTCCCCTCGCCACGCTCGATCCAGATGTTTCCTTCAATCCTCAACTTTCGGAAGATCGGATGCGCGATCTGATGGCAGATTGAATGCCAATAGCCAGAGCTGTAATTTTTACTTTTTCTGATTTGGAATTCTTGCAATGCTTAATTTCAAGCGGCTGTCTGTCGTGCTGATAGGGGCCATCACTACCTTGGCACTTATCGGTATTCAGCAAATCCAAGCTCAAACCCCTCCCAATTTCCAAGGGCGATACATTGCTGCTATCTCTGATGCCGATATGCGTGCGTATGCCTATATTGATGGACAGCTTGGCGAACCTCGCGGCACGGATCAACTCTCATTAGTTTCGCTGCCGCTGCCGTCTGCACCGGTACTAACCAGTTCGATTGAAGTTTCAAACTCTGTCATTAATCCCGTCTACAGCTTGATTGCGTCGCAAGATGGCAACACAATCTTCGTCGCTGAGACTAAAGAACAGCGTGAACCCGACGATCAAGTCATTGGAGATCTTGATTTGGGGAGCACTTTGCGGGCCGTTGACGTATCCGACCCTGCCGCACCAAGGGTAATTGCAGAAGTAGACGTCGGCATCGATCCGCAAGGGGTTGACCTGGATGCGAGTGGGACAACACTGGCTTTGGCGACTAAGGATCCGGATGCGCCCTTGACGTTTGTTACCTTCGCAAATGGTCGCTTTGGTGAACCGACCCAATTGCCCATGCGAGGTTTCTTACCCGTAGCAGAACTACTGGATGGCGGCATGCTGCCGCATCATGTGGAATGGCACCCCACAGCCGATGTGATTGCCATAAACGCAAACTTTCGGGGGCAAGTGCAATTTTTTCAAGTGGTTCGGGATGTTGATGGTGATGTGAGCGATGTAGTGCCTTGGGGCAATCGTGTAGTGACCTCCAAGTGGCCGATGTCGGGCAAATTCTCCCGGGATGGACGCTTTTATGTCACCAATGACTTGCAATGGGGACCGGATGTGAGAGGGTTCTACGTAAACGCGCCACCATCCCAATTAACGGTTATTGAGTTAGCCCCACTGGATGCAGAAGATGAGGCACAGCATTTCGTCGTCGGAGGCGTCTCTCTCCCAAGACATGCAGAAAGTATTGCGTTCTCAAATGATGGCACGCTAATCGCGACCAGTAATATTGGCCAGACCTGGCTGGCGCCAGACGAGCCAGGGTACAGTCAATCTTCACTCTCGCTCGTCCAGTTCGATACGGTGGCTGGTCAGGTCACTCACGCTGGCGATTGGACGTTTGACGGCATTCTGCCAGAGGGCATTGAATTTGATGCCTCGGATCAATATGTTGTTGCTGGGGTTTTTGAATACGAGACGCCAGAGCCACGACAGGGTGCCCTTGAATTCTGGCGCGTGCTTCGTGATGGTGAAACTCCCCGCTTAGAGAGAACAGACTATGTTATCGAAACTGGACCTGGTGCCCACTCGCTCATCGTGGTTAATCAGTAACTTCCACAGCTGACGTGCACACTTGCATAGCCATCTGTTCAACCACTTTTAGGAATCCCTGAAGTACTGGAGATTCTTGTATCTGTTGCCAGGAAAAGGCTAACTGAGGCTCTGGCAATTCACCGCTTGGCTTGAAATCTTGCTCCTATTTCTTCCTTATGAATTTGAGAGATCGTTTACTCAAAGCCAGTTAAGGGATGTGCAATTGGGCAGCGGCTCGATCAACGTTGAGTTTTTCTGCCACTACTACAAAGTGATGCAGAGAATAGAGGCAAAGATTAATAGCTAAATGTTATCAATCTTTGCCTAAAAAGCATTGGACAATATTATTCCTAAACGTCAGCAGTGGTTCTGGTCGAGTGACCGTTCCCCTATTAGGTATATACAGCGCTACCAAACATGGACTAGAGTCCTGGTCCGATGCACTGTGATATGAACTCAATTCCTTTGGTATTGAGGTTGTGGTTATTCAGCCCAATGACACCCGAATCAATATTCTTGCCAATGCCCGGCGTTATCTGGGTCAATAGCTTTGCAGCACTTGACCCAAGTTCATCCACCTATGCTGCTTACACTGAACATCTTGCCCGTATCGAAACATATATGGAGTTTGTGGATGACGCCGACGAATCTGAAAATGTTGCAGCAGCCACTCTAGACATTGCCCTACAACCTAAAGGCGATCGCCCGCAACGGACGCGGCTAGGTGGACAATTGCCTACCCGCATCAATGAAGTCGCTGTCAGCATGCAGCAGCAGGTCATTAAGAATGGACCATTCTCAGACTGGGCCAAATTGAGTTCTTAGTGGGATAACCTCGATCGTTTTCTACATCAGCAATAATTGAAGTCAATTGCCCCACCACT
>JBCBLF010000148.1:0-11371 GCA_038520475.1 Cyanobacteria bacterium J06627_8 | reverse complement strand
GTCTTACATCTTTAGCACATGCTCGTTGTTTAGCTGAGTTAGAAATGCTAGATATGGCATCTAGAGATATTTTGGAAACTTATATTTTCTGGAAAGAGCATTCTAAACGAATCGCAAATAATTTACTCTTGGCTGAAAATCCTGAACGGTTTTTATTCAGCGATTTCGCTAAGGAATTACCCGTCTCGACCTTAGCTGAATGGCTTGATTTTAGTTACGGTGAAGAGAAAGGTTATGGCTGGATTGATGAGCTACGAGACAGGACACGCCCTTGGTATGCAGAAGATGGCTATGTTGAGGTCGGAATAGGGGCTGCAAAAGTCACATCTTCTTTTTTCAAAGTGGCAAGCCAATATGCCGGTAAAGTTGTAGAAAACGAAATCGATCGTCAGCATACAAAGGTAATTCCATCTTTTCAAAAACTCGTAGCTCGCAATAACGTTTTAGAAGGTTATGTTGAACAATACAAATTACTAGAGGCATCCAATACCACTCCTACAGTTCTTGACTCTAAGATGAAGTCCATAGTTGAATCCGAATCAGTTAATGGATACTTAATTTTAGAGCCCTCTAATTAAACTTAATAAACTTCAGTATGGGGGGTGCCTACCTCACATATCAAGATTCTGTGGTCATTCATGAAACGTTAGTTTTTCGTGACCGAGAAGCTCAGCTCCCACTGGAAGTATCCAAAGGTTTTGATATTGGCTCCATCACAAAGACAATAACCGTCGCAACCATGCTTAAGTTTATTGTTCGGATTGAAAATCAACGAGCTTTAAGAGGACTGTGCTCGGGTACGGTATCAAACAAGATTTGCAGTAGGTTATGGAGCGCAGAATTTGTAGAACGTTGTCGCCATGCAGCTCCGAACTCAAGATATAGCGGGCAATTCTCCAGGGACCGACACACAACATTTCCACCAACGAGACCTTGAAAGCGATCGGAGACAAACGTAATACCGACGCCTGCGGCAGCAAAGCACAGGCGTGTTTGCAACGAAATCGATTCTTTAACAATGTGGGGTTGAAATCCGACCATCTGACAGACGTGCAAGAAGCCGTCATAGAGCATTGGGCCTTCTTGACGCGGGTGAATAATCAACGGTTCGTCTGCCAACGCGTCTAGAGGAATGCTGTCATAGCATGCCAGGGGATGATTCGGAGGAAGTACCGCAAGAAATTGCTCTTCCAAAATTGGATGCACCTCTAGCCCGCGCTGATCAATGGGAGGATGCAAAAACGCCAGATCAATGGCGTCCTCATTCAGAGCTGCGACTTGTGCTTCTGTGGCTAGCTCAACCATGTCAATGTCCACGTTGGGATAGCGCTGAAGAAAATCGCGCAACAGTGAAGGGAGTACTGTTTGTGTTGCCGTTATTGTAAAACCGATCGACAAATTCCCAATGTCTCCAGAACCAGTCCGCCTTGTGAGTTGAATGGCCGTTTCCTTTTGGAGCAACAACTGGCGGGCCTGATGCAGAAAGGTTTGCCCAGCATGAGACAGTTCCACGGTTCGCTTGGTCCGAACAAACAACTGAACACCTAATTTTTTTTCTAACCCAGCAATTTGCTTGCTCAGCGCTGGTTGCGTGATCTGTAAGCGATCGGCGGCTCGCCCAAAATGCAGCTCTTCGGCAACTGCGACGAAATACTGAAGCTGTCGGAAATCCACAAAATTGACGTCAATTAATAACTTCAAGTAATTAGTTTAATTCTAAAAATGACTTGGACAACACCTTTTGCCTCAGCATAGGCTGGGGATAGATAACAGCCAAGATTCGCTGAGATGTACATAAGATGAATG
Source organism: Cyanobacteria bacterium J06627_8 (assembly GCA_038520475.1). GTDB lineage: Bacteria > Cyanobacteriota > Cyanobacteriia > CAKZMO01 > CAKZMO01 > JBCCWF01. The sequence continues at coordinate 9,565 of JBCBLF010000148.1, read as the reverse complement.
TTTTGAAATTGAAATGGCTCAGGCGTGGACTGTTTGTCGGCACTGGTTTATTGCTTGCAGTGCTGATCTATGGACTGCTGCAACTGATTGATCCTGTCAGAGTTGCCTCGATCACCCCAAACACGACTGTTCAATTTGCTGGACAAGCCTTACTGGTTGCTTCAGATGCCGATATGGTTGCGACTGCCTATGGCGACGCTCAACTCGACCGTGTTCCAGGTATTGAGGATGCACTGACATTAGTCGAACTACCACTCGATGCTGAACAACCTTCGATCGCCTCTCTTCTAGTCTCTAACTCAGTGATGTCATGGCCGCAGATTATCGCTGTTTCCCCAGATGGCCAACGGGCCTATGTCGTCGAAGTGCGATCGCGTCCAGCTGATGGAATTGATGAGTTCGACAATATTGACCAAATGCCAGCAGGCAACCAGCTGACCGTAGTGGATATTTCAGACCGCTCACAACCCAGGATCATCGAGTCTGTCGATGTCGGGCGCAATCCAGAACACATCAGCATCAGTCCCAGTGGAGAGTTCTTAGCTGTCAACTTAAATGAACCCGGTCAAGAGCTGCTCATTGTGGAACTGCAAGCCGATGGTCGGTTGGGACAGCGATCCTATTTTCCAATGCAGCTCGACGGAAGCCGGGAAGATAACCAAACCTCAATTTGGCACCCCTCAGGACAGTATCTGGCCATCGTACAGGATAGAAATCGTCGAGTCGGTTTCTATCGAGTCGAGTCGACTAACGATGCGATCGCCATTGAACCTCTTGGCGATCCGTTGGAAATCGGCAACCATCTCAGCCATCCCCGATTCACCCGAGACGGTCGCTTTTTGTTAGTTCCTGATCTGAAGTGGAGTCTCTACAACAACGACATCGTAAGCTTCTTATTGAACAGGCCCGGTGAAATGATTGCGATTCAATTTGATCCTGACGCTGGCAATCCTCCCACAGTTGCGTCTCGCATAGAAGTTGGGCTCAGTCCAGAAGGCTTTGCACTGAGCCCAGACAACTCGCTAATCGCCACCGTCAACATGCGCCGGACCTACTTACCGAATTTTGTCCCCGCATGGCGAGGAAAATCCCACAGTTCCTTAACTCTTCTCCAATTTGATCCGCTTACTGGAGCGTTCACAGAACTCGGGGAATATGGGTTTGAAGGTCTCTTGCCCGAGCAAGCAACCTTTGACGCTAGCGGCACGTCACTCGCCGTAGTGATTTACAACTATCGTGAACCAAGTCCAACAACTGGTGCAATCGAATTCTGGAATGTGGTTCAAGGCAATTCACCTCGGTTAGAACGCACTGGTTACACCCTTGACGTTGTTCGAGGGGCCCACGATATTGTTTTGGTTCCCTAGCAAAGCAGTCATACGGATTCCTTTTCTCTTAAACCCAGCTCCCATAAGGCCGTGCCTTATGGGAGCTGGGTTTTGTGTGCAATACGTCAGTCCTGGAATTGATATGAGTTCTACAGCCGTCGCAGCTCCGTTAGGACAAGACAGCGAGCCATTTGGCTAAAAGTCAAGGACCCGTATGACACTTGGCATCTTAGCTTAAATGCTAGAGCCATACACAACAACAACAACAACAACAACAACAACAAGCGAGATCGCCATAACTGATAACCGTTCACAATGACTTACATGGTTCCTCGGAACAGTCCCTGCGGTTTCACAAACAAGACCCCAACCATCAACAGCAGAGCAACAGCAATCTTATATTCACTCGGCAACCAATAGGTGCTGACCTCTTGCGTGATACCAATAACAAATGCTCCGGCGATCGCCCCGTATGGATTGCCAATTCCCCCAAGAATGACCGATGCAAACATTGGGATGACTAGAAACCACCCCATATTTGGGCGCACAGCGGTAATCAAACCATACATACCGCCGCCTAAAGCAGTCAGCCCTGCTGCGATAATCCAGGTCCATATCACGATTCGCTCAACGTCAATGCCAGACACTCGGGCAAGGTCGATATTGTCAGCCACAGCTCGCATGGCTTTACCAATTTTGGTGTAACGCAGCAGCAGATGAAGTCCTCCAATGGCGGCGATCGCCAACAGAAATACGAGGAGGCTGTAGAACTTGATGCGGATGTCTCCCACAATAATGGGGGTTGGGACCGGTAGGCCGTAATCTTGATTCGCCCCTCCCCAAAGCAAAATAATGCCGTTTCGTAAAAACAGCGCGAGTCCAATCGAAATAATGATGAGCGTCGTAGACGTGGCACGGCGATCGCGCATCGGTTTCCAGACGGCGGCTTCAAGCCCTAACGCAATCACGATGGTGCCAATTGCACCAAGCAGCATACACCACCAAATCGCCAACCCGCTGAGTTGAGCCAGCAGCGTCATGTAGGCGCCCAGAGTCAATACGTCTCCATGGGCGAAGTTAGGCAGTCGTAGAATGCCATAGGTCAAGGTCAACCCAACTGCTGCTAGCGCAATAATGCTGCCCAGTGCGATGCCATTTATGAGTAATTGAATCAGTACTGGATCCATCCTTCAAATCTCTCAACAAAGCGTGTTGATTTTTCGAATTTTCCTTGCGATTCGAAAATATAGGTCTCAATTATTACATCACGGACTGAATTGTTTTGATCATGGAAGAAGACACGCCTCACTGGAGGTCAACGATGGGGATTGCAAGCATTAATCCTGCAACAGGACGGACAATCAAAACATTTGAACCGATGACGAATGAGGCGATCGCCGCTGCAATTGATCGCGCTCACACCACTTACCAGACTTACCGACTAACGTCTTTTCAAGAACGGGCTCAATGGCTCACGGCAGCTGCCAAAATTTTAGACGAAGCGCCTGAGCAGTGGGCCAAGCTCATGACATTGGAAATGGGCAAGCCGATTCAAGGGGCGATCGCTGAAGTCAAAAAGTGTGCGATGGTTTGTCGATTCTATGCTGAACATGCCGCGTCATTTTTGGCGAATGACTATGCAGAAACAGATGCATCAACGAGCTTTGTAGCCTATCAACCGTTAGGCATTATTTTGGCTGTGATGCCGTGGAATTTTCCGTTTTGGCAGGTGTTTCGATTTGCTGCACCCGCCTTGATGGCAGGGAATGTTGCCTTGCTTAAACACGCATCCAATGTACCGCAATGTGCCTTGGCGATCGCTGATATTCTTCATCAAGCCGGTATTCCAGAAGGAGCCTTCCAAACACTGCTCATTCCAGCGAACAACGTCGCTGATGTCGTTGCCGATCCACGCGTGATGGCGGCAACGCTGACCGGCAGCGAGGCAGCGGGTGCAAGTCTTGCATCAACCGCAGGCCAATCGTTGAAAAAAACGGTGCTTGAGCTTGGAGGCAGCGATCCATTTATTGTTCTTGAAAGCGCTGATTTAGAAGCTGCCGCATCCACAGCAGTAACCGCGCGAATGCTCAATAATGGACAATCCTGTATTGCCGCCAAGCGCTACATCGTTCAAGAATCGATTGCTGATGCATTTACAGAAAAAATCATCACTAAATTTGCGGCTCTAGCCGTGGGTGACCCCATGGACTCCACAACAGATATTGGGCCCCTTGCGACTCCAACGATTCGTGATGAGTTAGCGCAGCAAGTGGATGCCTGCCTGTCTTCTGGGGCAACCGCATTGATTGGCGGCAATCCTAACAAACTGTCACTTGGACCGGAACTTGAGCCGAGCAATTTCTATCCACCGACCATCTTGACCAACATTCCCCCTGGAACACCCGCTGAACAAGAAGAATTCTTCGGTCCTGTTGCCATGCTGTTTCGCATCCCGGATCTGGATGCCGCCATCGAGCTAGCGAATATGACTCACTTCGGCTTAGGAGCCAGCGCTTGGACCAATAATGATGACGAGCGCGATCGCCTCATTCGAGACATCCAAGCGGGAGCTGTGTTTATCAATGGATTAGTCAAATCTGATCCGCGTCTTCCCTTTGGCGGCATCAAACAATCTGGGTTCGGCCGAGAGCTGGGCAAACAGGGAATTCATGAATTCGTCAATATCAAGACTGTTTGGGTGAAGTAATCCCGCTTCAATATGGGCATTGATCTAACTATGGGCGCTGAATCGTAGGTCAAAGTTTCATCAATACTCCGTCTTAGCCGAGTACCCCCCGGTATGGCCCATGAGCCATTTTCTCTCTGCATCAACCACCAACGATTTATATATCAATCTGTCCCTATGAACACTGCAGAATTACTTGTCCGTTGCCTAGAAAATGAAGGCGTTCAGTACGTATTTGGCCTACCGGGAGAAGAAAATCTCGCGGTCCTTGAAGCCTTACGCGACTCTTCGATTCAGTTCATCACCACTCGCCACGAGCAAGGTGCAGCCTTCATGGCCGATGTATACGGTCGGCTGACCGGAAAAGCAGGGGTTTGCCTCTCGACGCTGGGGCCTGGAGCCACAAACCTCATGACGGGTGTCGCTGACGCCAACCTTGATCGTGCGCCACTCGTCGCGATTACGGGACAAGTTGGCACCGATCGCATGCATATTGAATCGCATCAGTATCTCGACCTAGTGGCGATGTTCAACCCCGTCACAAAATGGAACGCACAAATTGTTCGACCCAGCAACACGACAGAAATTGTGCGAAAAGCCTTCAAGCTCGCGCAATGTGAAAAACCCGGTGCGGTTCACATCGATCTGCCTGAGAACATCGCCGAAATGCCTGTATCCGGCCATCCTCTGGAGATTGACACTCGTGAAAAAACCTATGCTTCTACTCGCAGTCTTGAAAAAGCAGCAGAGGCGATCGCCAAAGCTAAAAATCCGCTGATCCTTACAGGGAATGGCGTGTTACGGGGTCATGCGAGTGAAGCACTCACTGAATTTGCAACTCAGCTCACGATTCCCGTTGCGAACACATTTATGGGTAAAGGAGCCATTCCCTATACCCACCGAATGGCCTTATGGACGGTTGGACTACAGCAGCGAGACTTCATTAGCTGTGGATTCGACAGTACCGATCTGGTGATTGCCATCGGTTACGACCTGGTTGAATTTTCACCCAAACGCTGGAACCCAGATGGAGAGATTCCGATTATTCATATTGGTCAAGTCCCTGCTGAAATCGATAGCAGCTATATCCCAGTTGCGGAAGTCGTTGGCGACATTTCAGATTCAATGGTTGAAATTTTGAAACGCGCGACTCGCCAGGGCAAGCCAGAGCCCAAAGCCATGGAACTGATCCCTGACATTCGAGCTGACTACGAGCAATATGCAACCAGTTCAGCGTTTCCCGTTAAACCCCAGAAGCTGATTTACGACCTCCGGCAAACAATGGGACCCGAGGACATCGTGATTTCTGACGTGGGAGCTCACAAAATGTGGATGGCGCGGCACTATCATTGCGATCGCCCTAACACGTGTCTGATTTCAAACGGATTTGCCGCCATGGGAATTGCCATTCCGGGTGCTGCCGCCGCCAAACTGGTAGCTCCCGATAAAAATGTAGTCGCGGTCACGGGTGACGGCGGTTTTATGATGAACTGTCAAGAACTCGAAACCGCCCTTCGGATTGGCACACCCTTTGTTACCATCATCTTCAATGATGGCGGCTACGGTCTCATCGAGTGGAAGCAGCTCAATCACTACGATCACTCATCATTCATCAAGTTCGGAAATCCTGACTTCGTGAAGTTCGCAGAAAGCATGGGACTCATTGGCTATCGGGTTGAGTCAACGGCTGACTTTCAAGACATGCTCAAAGACGCCCTGAGCCAAACCGTTCCAACCGTCATCGACTGCCCGGTGGACTATCGGGAAAATCTCCGATTTAGTCAAAAATCTGGAGACATCAACTGCGTCGTCTAGCATCCTCAAGACTGACGAAAGTTCACTACATCTGGTGCATATTTGATGGAATTCCTGCGCTGCGGGAATTCCATCAAACATTATTTTGGAGTTCTCCAAGCGGAATTTGATATGGGGTGAGCTCTGACTTTGCCAACGTCTACCTCACTAGTAGATGGGTCCCAGAGAAACAGTTCACTCACAGCAATCGTTTGACTGCTCAACGATACCGACTCGGGGTTCGACGGGTATCGCTAGGTGGCTGATCATCAAACAGCCCCAGAATTGGCCCTAACATCGCCCCAAAAACGAAGCCGCCTGCATGAGCCCAGTAGGCAACGCCCCCAGTGTCAGCGGCAGTTTGCACGCTGAGGCTCGCAACGCTGTATAACGCCTGTTGGACAAACCAAAAACCAAGAAACAAATAAGCAGGGATTCGGACCGTGGTGATGTAAAAGAAAATGGGAAGAATCGTAAGAATTCTAGCCTTGGGGAACCGAAGGATATAAGCACCCATGATCCCGGCGATCGCCCCACTGGCCCCAACCAACGGAACAGTTGACGTAGGGCCAAAAAACCACTGCGCTAATGCAGCCAGGGCGCCACACGACAAATAGAAAAAGGTAAATCGAGCATGGCCTAGTTTATCTTCGATGTTGTTACCAAACACCCACAGATACAGCATATTGCCGCCAAGATGGAGAATACCCCCATGCAAAAACTGAGACGAAAACAGCGTAATCCATTCCTGATTAGCACGGGCGGTGAGTTCTGCAGGAACAACACCCCATGTGCGAATAAACTGCTCTAGAGCAGGTGGAGCAAGGCTCATTTCATAGAGAAAAATGAACACATTTAACCCAATCAGGCCATAGGTCACATAGGGCGTAATGCGGGTCGGATTGTTATCGTTTAAGGGAACCACAATCGCTTCTTCGAATAAGGGTCAGCACTACCCAGCATGGTATAGCGAATTGCAGGATCAAACGTGCGTTAGTGTTAAACACTGATCGATGCTGCTGTTTCTAGAGTAGCGTTTGACTGTAGTCACTGGTGTTAACCATCCAACACATCCAACAACCCGATTAGATTGCGTTTACACAAAGTGCGCACTGGAAAATGCAAGGTAGAATAATGACAACTCACGCAGCAAATAGCGCTGCCCCTATGCTGGGATAGACCTGCCGTTATAGTAAGACGCTGCGCCATGGTCTACGCCTTTTCCCGGTGGGCTCAGCTAATCGCCTCCATGCTGTTTAGACGATGTTCCACACTGCTTCCTTGCGATCGCCCCAATTCGACCTGACGCATCGGTGTCGGTAGTCTCGGACCTATCCGCCATCATCCACGCCCATGCTTTCGGTATAGAGGGAGTTGCATCCGTTCCGTTCCATGCGATTCCAATCGTGAACCAATGCGTGCATCACGATGACAACTGCTTTCGTCACATCACTGGTGTATCCCTAACAGTTTCTAACGGGTCTGAATTTGAATGGCAATTTTGCACGGTACCTGGTTCGCTCCACGTCCAACGTTGAGCAAGCAAACGCAGAAATCCCCATCATCCTCACAATCACATCCTGCAAGCTTCTTCATCTGGGGAGAAGTCTGGCGTCGAGTCGATCCACTCATCATCGAAGATCACTCGGTTCTAGATCATCCCTACGGAATGTCGAGAGATGAATTTGGCGGCTTCATCCAGTCCCTACAAGAGCAACACGGCATGGTCTGGCCAACATCGACGCCCCAGTGGCAAACCGTTGCGATCGCCCTTCCGACGCATCGAGCAAAAAAAGGGCGAGGCAAAACTGCAAAAGAAGCCCTCTTCCCACAGCATTCAGCATCTGCACTTTTCTCAGAAAACGCTCCTGACGAAGGCACAGCATCAAAAGCCAAGAAAAAGAAAAAGCAGCCAGACCCTCCAACCCTCCACCGATGGATCGTATCGGGCGTTTACCTGACGGCTCGTGAGATCGTCGAGCTCCTGCATTCGTTGCCGCTCAAGATGACCAATGCAGATGATTCCGTATTCGGCGGCGACTTGAGATTCTGGTCGCATATTGCCCGATGGAACTTGGATCTCTTGGCTCGGTCAAAATACTTGCCTTTGATTGAGCAGCTGCCCAACGGTTCAGGTGAGAGCTATTGGCGTGTGCTGCTGGACAGCGCGGCGGATCAAGCTCGGCTGCAGTACTATGCCACCCATATGCCCATGGTTTGTCGAGCCCTTGCTCTCGACATCGACGAGCACATTGAAGCAACGGGACCCAAGTCTCAATCGGAATCAGAGCCCCAGACTGAGCCCAAAAAAGATAACCATAAATCCAGCTCCGACGCACCCGACTCTCGCGATTCCTCAGACACTGATGCACTCACCAACAATGAAGAAGGCGATCGCTCAGCGACTGTTGAAAACATCGCATCCTCAGCCAAGCAATCTACTGTTGAATCGACGAGCGCCATCTCCGCCCCATCGATGGAGGTTTCGATTCAGGAGCTGCCAGATGCCAAGGCACTTGTGTTCAACTTCCTTGATCACATCTTGAATCAGCAGGTCCAGACCATCACGGCATCGATTCCATTACCGACGTCACCGCTCACCCGAGAATTGCCCTTGCGGGAGTGGCTCCAGACGCTTGGGACCGACCAGAGTGTTGATGCCGATCCAGATCAAATTAAACGGTTCCAATCTCTGCTTGCAACGTGGTCTGCCCCGATCCAGCGTCAACTGACCCAGGGCATTGCCTCATTTCGAACCGCATTCAAGTTGCTGCCACCCCAAGCGCCTGATAGTGCAACATCCAGTTCTTCTTCTGATCAAACACGGGAGAAAAGCACTGGAGCATCAGCCCCAGAATGGACGCTTGACTATGGCCTCCAGGCCATCGATGACGATAGCTTTTGGATCAGTGCTGCCGTCATTTGGGAGCATCCTGTCGAACATCTCACCTATGGCGATCGCACTATTGAGCAACCCCAAGAAACTCTTCTCGCCGGCTTAGGACTCGCTGCCCGTCTCTATCCAGTGATCGAGCCCAGCCTCCATGAGATTCAGCCCGTGGCATGTGCGCTTCATCCGTTGCAAGTCTACGAATTCATCAAATCGACGGCTTGGCAGTTACAAGACAGTGGGCTGGGAGTCGTGCTGCCGCCGAGCTTGTCGAATCGCGATGGATGGGCCAATCGTCTGGGACTCGCCATCCGCGCTGAAACCCCGAAAGGGAAGAAAAAGCAAGGATTTGGTCTCCAAAGTTTGCTGAACTTTAAGTGGGAGCTAACCATTGGCGGCCAGCGGCTATCAAAAGACGAGTTTGAACAATTAGTCGCCATGAACACGCCCCTCGTAGAAATCAATGGGGAATGGGTCGAACTGCGCGAACAAGACGTCAAGGCTGCTCATACTTTCTTCGAAAGTCGGAAAGACCAAATGAGCCTCTCCCTGGAAGACGCGCTCCGGATCAGCACGGGCGATAGCCAAACCATCGAAAAGCTACCGGTTGTTGACTTTGAAGCATCGGGTTCACTACAAAACTTACTGGAAACACTAACGACTGGCAATCAAAACATTGAAGACTTGAACACCCCTGATAGCTTTGACGGTCATCTGCGTCCGTACCAGATTCGGGGCATGTCGTGGCTTAAGTTTCTCACTCAATGGGGATTGGGGGCTTGTCTAGCCGATGATATGGGTCTGGGAAAGACCATTCAGCTTATTGCACTGTTGCTGCACCTCAAGGAGCACGATGCGCTCTCAAGA
>JBCBLF010000147.1:0-11384 GCA_038520475.1 Cyanobacteria bacterium J06627_8 | reverse complement strand
TGCATTCAATGCAATCATAAAAAGGGGAATAGATGTACCTCGCTCCATACATTGTCAATATCCCCAGGTTTTGCGGAGTTTATGATTGCTATAGTTTCCATTGAGACCCACATACTGGTACTAGGTCTTAACTATCTTCCTAATAACCGATTTACGTGTATTTGCACCATAATACCTGCCCCAATATGGTGCCTAAACTTGCCAAATAATTAATAGCGGCCAGAGATCTGAATCCTGGCCATTAGACGTTTTTAGAAATTAAAGGTAAATGGCTCAGGCGAGATTTGAACTTGCGACCTTGGGCTTATGAGTCCCCTGCTCTAACCACTGAGCTACTGAGCCATGAATGTTCGCCAGCCGTCATGACTGCTGACTCAGTATAGTGTACTACGTTATCAAAACTTCATCAAAGAGATTTTTGGGTTCTTCAATGAATCAATCGTCTTTCAAAATGAGCAGTGTGATTTTGCCTGCATTGTCGTCACGATAGGTATCAAAGAAGAGTGCAGACAGGGTTGTTGATTCAAGGACATCAACATTCAGCACATCATCTAGGCCGTTTAGGGAAACCCAGGTTGACGCTGTTTCAATATTCGTTTGCTTATTAATAAATCGTCCGCCATGAAGCCATAGCAACGCGATGGGCTCTCCTGAAAACTCTGGGTGTTCGGCCCAGTAATTAAAGCTGCCTTGCTCAATGGTGATGACATAACTACCCGGATCAAGCGTAGCCGATTGAGCGGTCGACTGAAGTGCAGATAGCTGCTCATCGTCGAAGCTGTAACGATGGTCGGCACTATTGACGGTAAACCATTGATGACATGTTGCAGCCTTGAAGGGTTGGCGATCGGCCAACGGTGGGTGGAGTGCCATAGCGGAAGCACTCAAGAATGATGCCGTAGACGATTCAGGTTCATGATGTGTAGATGCGTCAACAGGTGATTCAGAAGGAGTTGGTGATTGAAGGGGATGTTGCCGTTCGGGGACATGAACATGAAGCGATCGCACAAGCTGATACCACTGTCCCTCTGATGTTTCGTAGCCCAACTCAGTGAGGTAATCCCGATTGTGTTGAGGCGCTGGAATCGTTAGCTCAGTCTTGGTTTCATCAAGCTCATACACCTGCATCTCGTGGGCAGGCTGAGCATTTAAGTCAATGCCTGTCACGTCGTATAGGCGCATCTTCAACGGCAGGTGGTGTGATTCCCGTAGAGTTTCGAGCTGCTGATCGGGAACGGTCCAGTTGACCAATAGATTCTGGCGATCGACATCGCTGTCACCATCAGCAAGGGATAGTGTCACCGTTGAGGAGGAGTCGCTGTGTTCTGGAACGATGTCACTTGATGAGTCGCTAGCCTGCTCATCCCCGATGTGGGCGATCGCCATTGCTCCGAGTCCAGCAACCCCAAGTCCCGCCGCAGCACTGCTTAAGGCTGTGTCCATCGCAGACACAGCAGGCTCACTTGAGTCGTCAAACGATACGAATGATGCACTGTCCGATGCGTCGTTATCTGTCGTGATGATTGGTGTCAGCTCAGTCGGAGTCGGATCGGCACCATCCATAACCAGAGCTGAATCGTCGCTATCGGATGCAGGAGAAGACGTTGTAGGGACATACGTGTGGAGCGATCGCCCTAGAGACATCCATTCACTGCCAGGGGCCACGTAACCCAGCTCAGCTAAGTAGTCGCGATCGCCTAGAGGAACGGGCACATTCATCTGAGCTGTATCACCTTCGAAGGCGGTAGCTGGAACGTCGTGGAGCTGAACGTCGTGAGGAGGCTGATGGTCAAGGTCAATGCTGGTAACATCGTAAATTTTGAGCTGTAACCCAGACGCATCAGGACGGTTCGGTTGAGGAATGAGCGTCTGTCGTTGTTCGGCGGGCATTTCCCAATGAACCGTCAACCCTTGCTCGTCTGATGGCTCAATGATGAACTGGCTGACTGAGGGAACAGCGTGAAAATCATCGTCAATAAAGCTTGTGGTTGATGGAGCGTCAGGGTCGTCAGTGGTGGAATTAAGCTGTGAGGCAGCTAACCCTAACCCGACGGCACCTAATCCAATGGCGCCCAATTTGGCTGCGTCCATTCCAAGGGCGCTAGGGTCAGAGGTATCTCGATCAGAGATGTCTGGAGTCGGTGTGCTGAGAGAGGCAAGCGTACTAAGGTCAGGGTCAGGGGCGATCGCCTCAATGCCTGCCTGATTTGGCAGAACCGTGCTCGTCGATGCATCCCAACCCGAATTTGCACTGGCCCCATCAATATCTGCTGCCCCTGTTTCATTGAGCGCCAGATTCTCTAAGACAGACTCATTAGCTTCAGAAGTATCCAAGGCAGCAGTATCAGAGGTCGGCTGAGGAGTGTTCGAAATGACTGGCAAAGCCGCATTCATGGGTAAGGTCTGAGCCGCTCGAATGCTGTCGGCGTCAGTGTTGAGTGCATCCGCGTCTGGGATAGTTTCAGATTCTATCAGTCCCTTATTGCGTGAGTCGACGGATGTTGAATCTGCGATCGCAGCAGTTGGAGGAATCGTCTCGGCTTGGCCTGAAGAGACGGGGTCTGAAGAAACTGAATTAGAATCAGCGACTGATGCAGTGTTTTCGGCGTTTATTGATTCTGGTTTTGCAGGCACCTCAGTCTTAGAGCCTTGCTCGGTTGGCGCAGCATTGGGTGTCGGCTTGTTTCTCTTTGCCATTGCGCCTGCTAACCCAATCGCACCCAACGCAGCACCGGTAGCAGCCTTGTTGAGAGGCAGCCCATTCTGAGAAGGAGGGGCTACCGTTTGTTTGACCGAAGGGACCGTAGGTGGAGAAGCCGGAGTGGGTGTGTTAGCTGACGAGGTAGGGCTGAGAGAAGACAGCAAACCATTGGACGTTTCTGCTGATGGTGGTTCCGTTGATGCGGGAGGAGCCATTGATGCGGTCAGCGTCGTCGGACGGTCAGGAGCTGTCGTCGGATTTGGTGTGGGGTCAATGGGAGTTGCTGAACTAGGCGATTTTGATTGTTTACCCCGCTGAAGCCAAGCTAATAGTGGTAGTCCGATAAGTAGAGGTAAGATTAGCCACCACCACGGAAATGGACGAGGTGAGACAACGCCTCCCGGTCTGCCCTCCGGTATCTCATTTTGAGCAGCATCACCTGCGTTCGATGCTGTTTCTGAAGGGGAATCATTCACTCTGGCTGGAGCAACATCTGATTCTGCAACCGTTCCCACTGCTGATTCGGGAACGGTTGCAGAATCAGCGTTAGGATTTGCCGTAGACTCAGCATCTGTGCTCGTGTTAAGTTCATCGACTGCAACAGCTTCACTGTCTTCCTCAGCATCGCTGTCTGTTAAGTCTTCAGGAGAATCAGAGGGTGTTGTACTAGGCTGAACGCTAGCAACAGCATCTTGAATGAGGGAGGCATTTTCAGGAGCATCGACAAAATCCAAAAAGGGTTGAATGGCTGCTGTTGGTGCAGAACTATCAAAGGCATAAAACAATCCCCCGCCAAGCGGAATGGCGCTAAGCCCCAGCGCTTGTTCACTTGCGGTCAACGGGCGATCGATAGCTGCTAGATCAAGCTCACCACTTAAGACGTCACTTAATGCGCTGTCAACATCTCGGGATGAAATTTCAACATTCGCTCCCGGTCGCTGCTCTTTAAATCGTCGACCCAGTCCCACACTCAGATTCGCTAGGTCTCCCGTTCCACCGATGCGGATCGACGGCGCTGCAGACGTATCAGTGGATGCTGATGGTACGTCAGATGTTTCTGTCGGCGACTCAAATTCCCCAGGAAGGACGTCAACATCGTCAGATGCCCAAGCTCCTGTCGCAAATAGGACGGGAGCAGTGCTCAACATCAATAGAAACGCGAGAGAACCAACAGCATGGCTGCACTTGTTCGCAAAGCCGTGAATCTGGGGAGAAGTCATCATGGGTCTAAAGTAGGCGTTTATCGCTAGCTGCGTTGATGAAGTAATGTTGGACGGAATCAGTCGGTTAGAGAAGAGTGGATTCAGAGAAGAACTATTAGGAAGACTAAGGATGACATTTATATAGATAAACCCTTTGATAGCTGTCATGTTATGTGAATGGCGTGGTCGGTTATCATTCGCGCAGAAAAGGTGAAATCGTGTCCGATGAGCCATGCCGAACCATTGAATTAACGGTCTTTAAGAATTGATAGGGTGACTTCCCCTGCATTATCAGCTTTATACGTATCGAAAAAGAGTCCGCATAGGGTTGTTGGTTCAAGAACGTCGAGCGTCAGCGCATCATCATATCCGTTTAGCGACGACCAGGTGGCTCCGACCTTGACATTCGTCTTTTTGTTGATGACCGTGCCGCCATAAATCCACAGTAATACCCATGGCTCTGGCAAAAAGCGTTGATTCTCATTCCAGTAGCTGAATGCTCCCTTCTCAATACGAATGACGTACGTTCCAGGTTCTAGCTGAATCGAATTCGCAGTGGTTTGAAGCGCATTTAAGCGCTGTTCGTCCAATACGTAGCAATTTTCTCGACTATCAACAACTAACCGCATAATTTCGAAGATTCCTAGCTAACACAAATAACCTGACATCTCAACAACCTGACACCTACATTCAACACTAAATAGGAACTCACACCGCCCCTTCTTGCACTTGCTCATCTGCCTAATCATCTGTATTCAAAATTGACAGCGTGACTTGCCCAGAATTGTCGTCCTTGTATGTATCTAAGAAGAGGGCACAAACGGTTGTTGGTTCTAAAACATCGAGCTTCAGCGTATCGTTGTAGCCGTTGAGGGCTACCCAAGTGGCACCAACTTCGACATTTGTCTGCTGGTTTCTAAACCGTCCGCCATAGATCCACAACAGCACCCACGGTTCGGGATCAAAGTGGGGATTATTCGTCCAATAGCTGAAGACGCCGTCTTTGATGCGGATGATGTAGCGACCAGGATTCAGCGTAGTGGAGTTTGCTGTGGTTTGGAGATGGTCGATTTGGCCTTGATCGAGTTCGTAGCAATCGCGCTGACTATGAATGGTTAATCGACGGTAGACACAGAAGCGACATCCGCCATCGACGACCTGTTCAACCATGGATTGAATATCGTGGTGCCCATTTTGTCCTGTGAAGACGAGTCCACCTGTAGCTTGAGCTAGCTGAGTGTAGGCAGGTGCAGAAGTTACCCCCTCTGACGGATCTGATTTTGCAATGTAGGTGTTGACAATCGTTCCTGTCGATTTGATGGCTTCAATGGTTTGCCCCACATCGGAAGCTTTTCCATTGCCAGCCTTTTGAGGGCTGATGTAGAAGAGTGATTGAGCTGAACCCGGTCGCCAGTCAAAGTGTTGTGCCACTGCTCCGATGAGCTGGACCGGGGATGATGGGTCTACCTCGACGAATGACGATTGCGTCCGTTTTATGTAGTCTGATGCACTTTCGTTGGCAGCGGTATCGTCGACTGCTCCGTGGGCTCCGAGCCAGGTGACGCGTGTGTCAACCGATCGCTGTGTTGCTGCATTGGCGATCGCCCCCTCAATGGCTTGGGTGAATTGATGATGATCACCGTCTAACAATGCCTGATCATCGACCAACACCACGACATCCAGCATGGCCGTGTCGGCAGCAACGGTCCCTTCTCCAGGAGGACGCTGAGCCATGATCTCCGGCATCGGGATATCCGCCACCGCATCTTTAGACACCAATGGGATAACCACAGGTGTCACTGATTCAAGAGGCGGGCGTTCTTCAGTGATGGGACTGGCATCTGCCGACACCGATGGCACGACCTCAGGTGTCGCCGACTCAGGAGGTGGACTGTCTTGAGTAGCAGGACCAATCGCCGTGTCTACGGTTGGAAGGGAATCGAATGCTGAAGGAGATGAAATCGGAGGAGACGAGATGGACGGAGACGAAATGGGAGGGGTGAACCGTTCTTGAGTGCTGGAAAAATCAGTCAATGGGCGATCGCCCGTTAGCGTTGCGGATTTTGCATAGCACGCTTGGGCCTCGTCTAGTCGCCCCAACAGCGTCAGGCAATCTCCTTTGCCAATCCATGCATCAGCAGATGCATCATTCAGCTCAATCGCACGGTTGATGTCGATTAGGGCATCGTCGGGTCGACCAACTTTTAGCTTGCTCTTTCCTCGGCCTAGCCACGCCATTGAGAAGAACGCCAATCCACCTGGGATGGTTGAGGTGTCCTGATGCGCTAGCCATTCAATTCCAGGGTCAAAACTGGCGATCGCCTCATCCGGTCGCCCGAGACGAAACAGTGCCCATCCTCGACCAATCCACGCTGACTTAAGGTCAGCATCGAGAGCCAATGCACGATCAAACGAGGTTAGGGCTGGAGCGTACTGATTGTCATTGAGCTGTGTCCACCCTTGATCGCAGAACCCTTGTGCAGTGGCTGGCTCAGCTTCGCCATCGACTGCCGATTCATCCGCAGGGGTGTCACGTTTGCTGCGATCAACCTCAGCAGTGCTCGACCCATCGGCGTCATCAGCATCAACTGAGATGATTTCAGTGGTAGATGCGTCGTCTTTGACTGGAGGTGTTGCTGCCTCATAAGGTGCAGCGACCGGCAGGTCTGATTCCAATGGCGGAGCAGCTTCGTCATGAACGAGCGGCGATTCAGCATCTGCATCTACAGGGGCTTCTGCATCTGCCTGTGTCAAGACGCTACCATTGCCTGTCGGTGCAGGAATGGCTGTCGGTATCGACGTTGGTGTCTCTGGAAGAGATGACGTCGGAACGGCTTCTAGTTCTGTGGATTCACGTTGAGCATTACCGTCATTACTGGTGTCCGTTGGAGCGGGTATCGTCACTGACGATTGACTTTCTGCTGGCGCTGGGCGAGCTGTTGACGATCGCCATCGCGCGAAGAGTAAGAGTAAGAACGAAAGGGGTAACAGACTCCAAAACCACGGTAGCGCCGTCTTCTCAGCCGTATCGAGCGCTGCATTTGGATCGACAACAGCTGGACGTCCCGTGGTTGATGTCTCGATTCCTCGCTTCAGGCGATTAATGATAGGAGGCGGAGGATTCAAGGCTTGATCAATGGCTTTTGCCTCAGTTGATTTTGCTGCCAAAACGGCAGTTTGCCCCGTGTCTCCAGTAGCAAAGTTGACGAAGGGTAAAATCGCTGATTCGGATGCTTTGTTGTAGGCATAGCCGCGAATTTGAGAATAGGGATAGAACTTGCTCGACGGTAGCGTGTCCAATAACACAGCAAGTTTGACAAGCTTAACGCCGCGCTGTCCTTCAACCTGACTGGCGATCGCATAGCCAATGCCGTTCGTTCCGAGCTTACGAATCACTTCGGCCGTATCATCGGTGTCGACCCGTACGACCTGCTCGCCCAACTCATCGTCTGTTGCGGTCGTGATGCCGTACTGTGTGAGGACCCGCCGGGTATCACTATCGAGAGGACGGTCGATGAATCGAATTGCTCCAGGCGCTCTGCCAAGCTCCGACCAGTCTGTCAGTTCACCTTGAGAAATTTTTGTAAACTCTTCCAGCGTCAAATGCCCATCGAACGGATTTTTTCGCCCAATGATGATGGCAATTTGCTCCTGACTGATCGGAACTTCGACAAGCCCTTGAGCCTTTTCTTCATCTGTGAGCGATCGCCCAATTGCGGCCAGATCAATTTCTTCGTTCAGCAAGGCTTGAATCGCTGGCTCGGTTCCATTGGCGTCGAGCTTGACTTCAGTGCTAGGAAACTCCGTCTCAAACTGCTGCTTCAACGCCTGGTTAATCGGATTCATGATGCCCGAGCCATCAATTTTTACCGTTGTGGGTTCTGCAACTTCGGTGCTGGCACCATCGGACGGCATGAGGTCAATCTCACGAGCTAACTCGTCAGCACCCGTGTCTGAGAGGCGATCGCTCGTCTCCATGGGGGCGAGCGCGTCAGGTGATGTCGATGAATCAGCTTGAGCAACGGACGGAACGGTTGCCCAAATCAACACGAGCAGCGCAGCCCCAATGAGCATATGCTGCAACACTCGACGATAGCTAGATTGAAGTAACGCC
Source organism: Cyanobacteria bacterium J06627_8 (assembly GCA_038520475.1). Lineage (GTDB taxonomy): Bacteria > Cyanobacteriota > Cyanobacteriia > CAKZMO01 > CAKZMO01 > JBCCWF01. Next base: position 3,367 of record JBCBLF010000147.1, on the reverse strand, counting down.
ATATGGAGATAGACCAGAGCAGTTCAATCGGGGTCAATTGGGAACTACCATACCAACTTCCTAAGTTTTTTTGATGTTCTAGCTAGCACATCAGTGCAGGACTCCGGAGGCGGCGAAACTGAGTCTAGGTCGCGCTATCTCACGATTCTTAAACCCTCAACTCCACTAAACTTTCACAAAAGTTTATTTCTCTGGGGTAAATGAATTACGCCGATACGGTGCGGACGATCACCCAGCAATCTAGGGGCTGTCATCATTAGCTATACGATGTTTGGGTAGCGAGGGTTTCAGCCCCTCGCTCAGGACAATAGTACGGGCGCGGTAATGATCACATATCACAAGGTTTCTAGTATTAAAGGTTTCTAGTATTAATTGATGACGCGCCCTAGTCTGGAGAGATGAATTCGGGCTGGAGGTCAGCGGTACACTCGGTATTCGGGGCATTCAGCGGATTGTTCACAAAGGCTTCTGTAATGTCTTCAGCACATTGTGAAAACGAAATCACGGCATGTCCAGTGTTAGGGAATTCAACATAGTGAGCGTTCGTCAAGCCCTCTCGTGCGAGCTGATTCCAAGACGGTGGGGTTTGAGTATCGTAGAGTCCTGCCATGATTAGGGTGGGAATCGCACTGACCACGGCTTCATTCTCAATGTCGGGTGCGATCGCCGTGGGCCAGATCTCACATATTGCCGTCGCCTGACTCGTCACAAATAACCCTGATGCGCCTAGTGCAGGAAATCTAAGAGCGTCATAAACGGCTTGGGATTCGTCGAGATTATTGAACGGAAATTCTTCATAGCATTCGATGGAGTAGTGCATTCCCTCGGTGGTGTCTGCATCGGTCAAATCTGAGACAATTTCGAACACAGAACGAATTTCTTCGGCCTCTAACGTATTCAGCGTCATGAGCAATGCTTCGGCATCGTCTCCACTAAAAAACTCGTTGACATACGTGGTCAAGACATCGATGCCTCGGGGGGCTGCGTTAATCAGCTTCAAATCTAACAATGCATCGTCGCGCTGATCGGCTAGGAGGTTAGACGATCAGCAAATACGTCTCTCAACCAGCGATAGCCTGGACGATTTCTGATATCGTCCCTGGCTTGAGCACGCAACAAGTCGTCCGCTTGCGATCGCAAATCCGCTGCCGTAATTAGTAACTCGTTTGCTTCGGTCAAAGCAACGGAGTCCTGCTCAGAAGATGGAACTAGTGACCCCGATAGGGCTTGGACTAGAGTCGTCGTGTCTTCGGCATCCAGTTCGTGGATGATGCGAGGCAAATAAGGGGCAAACCAAGAGTATTGATTGAGAAATTGACCCACAAGCAATCGAATAACGCCGGGAGATACTCGACTCACCACGCTGACGGTGAAAAAAAGTTCAACGGGTTCATCTAACACGATGGGATTTTTGGTGGCCCTATCTAACACCCTTTCGAGCTGCTCTGGCAAATTCGGGTAGGCAGCGTCACAGGCCGAATCGGCGGCGCAATCGGATAGAAGCTGTACGATGACTTCCTCATTTAAGTTGGTGGTGTTTTCGTAGTTATCGATCTGTAGCGGATAGGTTGAGTCAAGCACAACGCTGCGAATATTGTCAGGGCGATCGCGCATCATTGTTAGCGCCAGTCGAGTGCCATAGGAAATGCCGTAGAGATTGAACTGGTCGTATCCCAACGCTTCTACGAGCAATCGAGTATCTTGCACGCTGGCAACGCTGGTGTATTGAGTCAAATCGACACCCAACGCATTCTCCAAGCCGCTAGCACAGGCGCTCATTGCGATTTGGGTTTGTAAGACATCTAGGGGCGTGTCATCGTCTTGGTTTTGCAAATCAGCAAACAGTGCAGCAATTTCCTCATCTTCTTCCAATTGCGCCGTCAGCACCCTGAAGTAAGGCTGGCAGTCCAATCGAGATGAGTATTGAGCCCCCCGTTGGTCAAAGATGACAACGTCGCGGGTGCGGCGGAGGGTTTCAAACATTCGCACACGACTCCCCAAGGTTGCAATTCCACTCACACCAGGGCCGCCTACCAGGTGAACAATCGGATCAGGAGCCGGGGATAAACTATGGCTGTGGAGGATGGCATAGGTAATGTCAATCAGCCGCCCCTCAGGGTCATCATGATTTTCTGGCACCGTCAGCGTACCGCAGGTGATGGTTTCGCCATCGACTTCATTGACGGGCAGCGCAACGGGACACGGTCTCTGTGCAAGACCTGGTCTAGATGCGGTATCCAGACTGCTGCTTTCTTTTCGATGAAATTCGCTATGCGGCTCTTCGGGAGCGGCACGACCGGGGAGCTGTCCCCCGATTCCAAGAACAGATCCTATACAAGAGAGGATTAAGAGCGTAATGAAGCGGTTCATGCTCAATGTGTCAACGTAATATGGATTGGATGATGCAAAGTCGACTAGCGGCGATCGCTGCCGTTAGCCAGTGTAGATGCACGCTCCCGATCCTAAATTAGCAACACCAACAAAAATGTATCAACCAAAGACGAGCTTGAGGCGATCGCTCTCTTGTTGCCCTGAATAAATTGTCAGGAATGTTTGATCTTCTTTGTCTTCCGCTTCATAGGTCAAGTTTAATTCCTTTGCCGCTTCGACAAAGTCAAGATATGTACCGCTCGTCGGTTCATGGAGTTCATTGCTCGCAGAGGATAGATGCTCCTGGATGAACTGCTTTGCATAGTCGCTCATGATGGGTCTCCTTTAAAACAGACACATGGGTAAAACAGACACATGGGGCAAGTGAATACCGATACCGAATTCATCAAGAAAAACCAGCACATCGCCTGTGGTTTCAAAGATGAATTCGGCACGGAAGCAGGGTAGCATCTCGTGCTTTGTTGTGAGAGTCGTGTGTAGCACCTTCTCTGTCAGGAGATTAAGGGCACGTGCTTAGATCATATCGATGAGTGAGAGAGGCAAGGGGCTTTACCTCAAACGTCTCGCGGCGATCGCCCAATCGATCCAAATAGGTCAGCATGAACGCCGTTTGTGGACGAATTTCGAGATCAGAAATCAACACCCAAAGACGATCGCGCCCACAGAGTTGACGTAGATCCTGTCGATAGAGCTGTTTCACCCTACGAAAATTTGTTTCAACATACGCATCCGGGTCAACACTCACGACATAATCGTCAGCTCCGAAGCCGAACTGCTCACGGTAAAACTCAAATTGAAACTGGCTCTTCTGAAAGACATAGATGAAGTCATTGGGCTGCCAGTGTTCCTCGATGTAAGCTAACACTGGCTTGATGTCCTCATCGGTTACAGGAGGCGTGAGATATGCTTGAGCTTTGCTGGCTGGAGCATATAGCAGAAGCCCGACCCACACAAAACCCAGAAAAGAAGCCGAAAA
>JBCBLF010000146.1:0-11387 GCA_038520475.1 Cyanobacteria bacterium J06627_8 | reverse complement strand
CGAGTTACGAAAAACCTTTTTTTCGGTTGTTCGGCATGAAGCCCGTGAGTTTGGCCTTATTCCAGGGCCTCGTCAACCCAATGGGCTTCTAGGATTCGTTTTTGAGAGCAATGTGAACCCCGCTCGTTGCGATTTCATCAAAAAGCAGACGGAAATCGATCATTCGTTCAAGGGAGCTGTGATGGTCTCTTGGGTTGTTGACCTATCAAACAGAAAGATTTCTTTCCATAACAACCCTGTATCATGGATGCCTCCTGTCACAATCTTGCCCCAGTTTGTTTATCCAAGGAAACTTCTAGAACGCCAGGTCAATGGGCTTAATTTTGAGTAACCTAATCGATGATTGACAGGACTCAAACTTAAAATGACCGTTGGTTTCAAGTAACGCACTCTCACACCAACAGCCATTTTATATAGCGCTGTGCGCGTTGGTTAAGTACAGTTGTGTGGAGGCGCGCAACGCCCACACACAAATGGTTTTGTGCTTGACTATCTTGAACACCGCTATAAATCAGTCACATCAAACGACGTTGTTAAGTTTGTACTGAGTCTAGGTCGCTTACCACCAGCGAAGCTGTAGATATCCCCGATTTGCTGTTGCTTTCTCTTCCTCAGTCAACCAATCAACAGCCTTGTATGTACCGAACACGTGATCCCACCAGTCAACGCCTAAACCAAAGTTGTGATGCCACATGTTGTACTTATGGTGAACGTAGTGGACTGGCATCTTCATCCAAAAACAGCGAGTTGGATTCTCATGCTGAAGCTGATGTGCATACGCTGAGAATGCAGCATAAACCAGGGCTCCAGCCACCCAACCTATTCCGGCTTCAACGGAGAAGATAAAAGGAATTGCCATTGCTACAGCACTTCCCTTGATGTAGTCAAAAAATTCCCAGACGACGCCTTGGCCTTCGTTACGACGATGATGATCGCGATGGCGTTTGCCTACGCGGGGTGAATGGTGCATCAGGCGATGCATCCAATATTCGACGAAGCTTGCGAAGACAAAGGCAGCAACAAAAAAGACACCCAGAACCATTGGCCAGAACTCTCCAAACACCGACATATTGCTTAATACTAGCAGAGTCGCCATTGGTAGGGTTAGCACTTCTACAAGAGCACTAATCTTCGGAGTCGTTTGAGGTTTACCTGCATCAAATATGGACTAGGCAGCCTTACTGATTTCTATATTCTATAGCGACGTTTTAAGGGCAGACATTATCTCCGAGGGGGTGGCTTTTGCTGAGCATCAGAGTCTGGAGGATGCTGACCCTCAGAATCTGGAGGATGCTGAGGGTCAGACTGCGAAGGTTGAGATGGCTCTGGTGGAGGCTCAGACAAGAATTGGAAGGCGATAATGGCTAACCCAAGCAGCAGAATGATACCCAGGCCAATAGATAGATAAGGAACGGGACGCTTTGGACTCAGACTTGTTGCCTTGATCGTGTCATGTTTTTTCGATGCCGAGATGTCAAGATTGGCCTTCCCTTGAGCTTTACCTGGAGTGTTCGTGACTGTAGAGTCCTTTTGATGATCGTTGAAATAGTTTTCTAAGTTGGCGATCAGACGCTCCATATCACGATGAAAATCTGGATCTTGACGGACTTGAACTGCATTTCGACGAGTCAGGTGCTTCAGGTTATCGGGCAGTTGGTCAGCTGTAGGCATGGATACGCTGTTGAGCAAGACAGGAACAACGAGAATATCTCGTGTGAGCGCTGAAGCAACTTCAAGTCGTACAAAGTCATGAGGATCGTCTAACCGATGCTGATGGTTTGCATCAGTGCTATCTAGCCAAGTGTGTCCGATCAGCACCAGCACTACATCACATTGAGATACGGCTTGACTCAGGTGTTCAACAAAGTCGACGCCGTAAGGAATATTGTCGACATCTTTGAAGATAGAGTCGGGGCCGAAAGTAATGGCAAGCTTATCGTAAATTCGCCCTGCTTCGGCGGCACTGTCGCTACGCCGATAGGAAATGAAGATTGTGCCAGATTGACCCATGACATTACACCCGACATCTCAGCATGAATCTATGCTATCCCCTTGGATGGTTGGAAGATAGGGCGATCGCCCTAATCGGCAACTATACATCCTGGACATAGTGCCTTTAGTACTTCGTTAAGTTATTGGGTTATGAATTTCATGAGATCGTGCGAGAGTTCGTTGCTGATACTGAGTTCCTTGGGGAGGAGAGGATTAACGGGAGAGCCAATGCAAATATCACTTTGACGGTTGGTTAGTTCAATCAGCGTGATGGGCGATCGCTTTGCTATATAAACCATCAACAGTTCGATGTCTTTTTAGGTCAAATTTAGCTAAATTCTTATTCTTAGTAGAATAATCTTCGCCATGTGAGAAGGTCCCACCTCTGGTAGCTCATTTCATCGATCATTTACGGGAAGTCATAACACGCGAAATTTAGCCTGATTGTTCGTTTCCATAGGCATTCCACGCAAGCTCCACTAAGCCTTCAACAATTGCTGATGCGATTACCGCGCTTCCTTTTCGCCCTTCGATGTGAATATGAGGAATAAGAGAATTTTTGAGTCTTTCCTCTATCGTCTCCATTCCGAAAAATCCAGCGGGAGTGCCCACAACAAGGGCAGGACGAATCTCCTCTGCTTCGATGAGATCAACTAACGCTGTTAGCGCAGTTTGAGCTTGCCCCACAACAAAGATAGCTTCGGGATAGCGTTTCGCTAGTGTTTCAATTCCCCATGCAGCTAGCGTTTTTTCCCGCTGAGGCCGCGTAATTGTGTCCATGCTGCAATAAACGGGATTGGCAAACGTATCTTGAATAATGGGTGCAATACCAACCTGAACCATTGGCACGTCAACAATAATGGTGCTGCGTGCAGCAAAAGCAGCGGCTCCTGATTGAAGGGCTTGTTCAGAAAAGCGGATCAGATCTTTATATTCGAAGTCTGCCGATGCATAAATGACGCGTCTTACAATCTCATATTCAGAGGGAGAAAAAGAGTGGAGACCGATTTCACGGTCAATGATCCGCAAACTTTGAGCGTCAGACACGTGCCATTCCATCGCAAATCTCAAACAACTTATTTCATCATCAACCCTATGGGATTTTTGAGCGGGGAACAAGAAAATCTGGGGAATTTTAGAAATTACATCTATTCGTGATCGTCCGATAGACAAGCTTTTAGATATGGCGTTATAGATCAAGCAAAACTCATCTACGCACGGTCAGCAAAAGCCAATAAATAGTGCTGAATTTCCAAAACGGAAGAGATTCAACACTGTCCATTGGCTTTTATCAAGCATTATTCAAATGCAGAAGTCAAACTACAAGACCATTGAAGTCTATGCCATAGACATGGATATCCCTGGCGCATAGGCTTCAACAACTCGACCACTTTGAGCGCAGGTCACCATCAAATAATCGCAAGATGGACATTGAGTCTGCATTAGTTTCTGCTTCATCAAATGTTTGCGCTCTGCAAAACTTCCGCAGTTGGGACAGCGGATAATCTGAATATTTTCTTGAATCGCTTGCATTTTAAAACCTAATTAAAAGTGGGGAAAACAAACACCACAGGGCAATGAGTCACATCATTAACCTGGAAAAAAATATTGGAATTCGTAACAAACAAAGGGACCTAAAATTCTCAAAGTAAGTCAAGCACAACAAAAATAAGAGAATGATTAACTTGATTTTGTTTTTTCGTTTTGCTGTATTTGTGTATAACCGATTGAAAAGCTTAGGCTTACATTATGACAGTGTCTTCAGAGAATGACAATGTGATCGACACAAAAAATAATTTGGGGATCGCTTACTGTGAAACCGATCCCCAGAACTCAGTCTAAAGGCAGGTTTTCCAGAATGGACCTATTTTCTGTTAGGTCACAGTGAGTTTTTACTCTAGCTAATTTTCTTTAAATTCACATTCAAGATGAACTCATTGTGATGTTAGAAATTTCTTTAGAAGTTGAATTCTCATATGGATGAATCTGTATCTTAAGGTACTTTAAATATAAAGAAAAAGTTAAATGTATGATTTTTTCGAAGGTTTATTCTGAAAAGTAATCAGGTCAACGCCTTTTGACGCACTCGATATCCTGAATGGAAGAACATTATATTCAACACGTATGACGAGCTGAAATTGAGATCAGGTTACAGTATTCAACTCTGATGTATGACAATGCCAACTACGGTGCTAGAATGACCAATCAGCTAGGGGTGCCTGAGTCTTCCAGGCTGAGATTACACCCTTGGAACCTGAGACTGGTTAGAACCAGCGAAGGGAAGCTGTTCAGAGTGCAATTGTATCTGTAGGTATCGCTTCAATACGACATATCGAACCTCTTTGGGCAGATCGAGCGGGTCTGGCTGAAGAGGCATCTGTTGTTCGTAATGATCCGGTCACTACAGTCCATTGCTGATCGCTGCATGGTTTTGCATGTGCTCATTAAGTGCAGCTTTGCACTGCTGTTTTTAAGGAATTGAATATGCGTAAACACTGGGTTGAAAAACGACACGGGCATTCCAATGTGTCTCAAATGCACTATGCTCGGCAAGGCGTTGTGACTGAAGAAATGCAGTATGTATCTCGGCGCGAAAATCTTTCACCTGAATTGATTAGAGACGAGGTTGCTCGCGGGCGCATGATCATTCCCGCGAACATCAATCACACAAATTTAGAACCCATGGCGATTGGCATTGCTTCTCGGTGCAAGGTCAATGCCAATATTGGTGCGTCTCCCAATTCGTCAGGGCTGGAAGAAGAAGTTGATAAATTGAATCTGGCTGTGAAATACGGTGCAGATACCGTCATGGATCTATCTACCGGAGGGGGTGACCTCGATACTATTCGTCGGGCAATTATTCAGGCTTCACCCGTTCCGATTGGAACTGTGCCAGTGTATCAAGCATTGGAGCGCGTCCATGGAAATGTTGAGAATCTCACCGCTGATGATTTTCTTCATGTCATTGAGACGCATGCTCAACAGGGTGTTGATTACATGACCATTCATGCAGGTATCTTGATTCAACATCTACCACTTGTGAAAGGGCGCTTAACAGGTATTGTCTCTCGTGGTGGTGGAATTTTGGCTCGGTGGATGTTGCATCACCACAAACAAAACCCGCTACACACTCACTTTGAAGACATCATTGAAATCTTCAAGCGCTATGACGTGTCATTTAGCTTGGGTGATTCGTTACGGCCTGGATGTTTGCATGATGCATCAGATGATGCCCAACTCGCTGAGTTGAAAACCCTCGGTCAACTGACACGAAAAGCTTGGGAGCATGATGTGCAGGTGATGGTTGAAGGCCCAGGCCACGTGCCAATGGACCAGATTGAGTTTAATGTGCGTAAACAAATGGAGGAATGTTCGGAGGCACCTTTCTACGTTCTTGGGCCGTTGGTGACTGACATTGCACCCGGATATGACCACATTACCTCTGCGATTGGAGCGGCGATCGCCGGATGGCATGGTACAGCCATGCTGTGTTACGTCACGCCTAAAGAACATCTGGGTCTTCCTGATGCGGAAGATGTCCGTAATGGACTCATCGCCTATAAGATTGCAGCCCATGCAGCGGACATTGCGCGACATCGTCATGGAGCACGACATCGGGATGACGAGCTCTCCACTGCCCGATACAACTTTGATTGGAATAAGCAGTTTGAGCTATCTCTCGATCCAGATCGTGCACGCGAATATCACGATGAAACCTTACCGGCCGACATCTACAAAACAGCCGAGTTTTGTTCGATGTGTGGCCCTAAGTTTTGTCCGATGCAAACAAAGGTTGATGCCGATGCCTTGACTGAGCTTGAGAAATATCTTGCTCAAGAATCTGTATCTTCCTAATATCGATCCTTCGAATTGGAATGTGGGTTAAGTTACGTAGCTCTTGTTTATCGAGCAGGGGCTACGTAATTTGATGCTTTATGGACGCCAGTGAATGGCTTTATTTCTCTGTATTTGACAACAGTTTTAGGCGCTCAACCTCAGGCTGGTACGACTAGCTTGACGAGGCTGATGATTGAGGATCGGGAGCTTTTTGTCCTAGTCGTGATTCGGTGCCTGCGAAGATGCGCTGAATGTTGCGTCGATGGGTTGCCACGATATAAGCCGCTGCAACAAGACCAAACAAGATGAGAGGAATCGGTTGATGGGCGATCGCCATCACAATCGGTACCGAAATCGCTCCTAATATTGAGCCGAGAGAGACCATCCGTGAAATAGATACCGTAATGGCAAATACGCCCAAGGCAATGCAGGCCATGGGCCAATACATGGCAAATAAAATGCCAAGCGACGTTGCAACAGATTTGCCACCCGTAAATTGCAACCAGATTGAACGACTATGGCCCAAGATAGCGCTCAAGGCCACAAAAATGACGACCCATGGAACCCATTGATTGATGTCAATTGAGGATGGAGCTGAGGCGGTAACAAAGGATTGATCATAGAGCCATCGGGTCAAAATGACGGATAGAGCGCCTTTCAGCATGTCGATGAGCAACACGGCGAGTCCTGGCCCCTTCCCCAATGTTCGAAGTACGTTAGTGGCTCCTGTTGATCCAGAACCATGCTCTCGGATATCAATGCCTTTGAGCCATTGCCCAGCTAAATATCCAGTTGGCAATGATCCCAACAGATAAGCAACAACCAACGCTAGTCCAACCCAACCTAGCCAAACAATCATGACCCCGTGTCCCCAGCTCGCGATATGGTAATACGGCGATAGCCACTAACCTTGGGAAACGCGTGTCGGTACGCTGAATGCCCGCAAACGTCTCAATTCTATAGCTCAGCCGATTACAGCTATAGTTTACACCGTCTGACTTCCATGACCTGATGTGTCTTCGTGCGACATTCTATAGCTGGATGTAACTCTCTTTCTTCATAAACATTGCCAAGTTCTGTTAAGTGCAAAACCGTTGGCGTGAGGCGAATTCCGCCCCACACCAACGGTTTTAATCAATTCAGGCGGCGCTCAGATTGATCTCATGCAAGCCGTGTACATTGGTCGAGAACCTCATCTCAAATCACCATGAAGAATTTCCCGTTGAGTCGTCTGAGTATTGCCGTTGTTATCGCCGGACTTGCGATCGCCTCCAGCATCTTTAAATTGCGAACAGAATCGGTTGTTGACTCAGTTGTCCGTCCATCTTCTGCTCAGGCTCAGGGAATTGCAGACTCGGACGAGACTCTGATGCCGATGACGGTAGAGCGGCTTGATCGCATCTTACGAAATAGTGCCGAAGAGTTTGGGGTCGATATCGAAGCTGAAAATAACCAATGGCAGCTTACTCAAGGCGATCGCTCAATGGTCGTGCTTGTAAATGAAGAGTTTGATCGGATGCGCATCGTCGCACCAATTGCATCTGTTGAGACATTGACGCCAGTCCAGCAACAGAACATGTTACTCGCTAACTTTCATACAGCTCTGGATGCTCGCTATGCAGTAAGCAACGGCTTGATTGTCTCGGCGTTTGTTCATCCACTGTCATCATTGCAGGAGCGCGATTTACGATCCGCGCTTTCACAAGTTGCAAGCTTAGCTGCGACATTTGGAACGACGTATTCAAGTGGTGATCTGCTCTTAGCTCCAGATGGTTCATCTCAGCCCGCTCCAGACCTGGAGACAGACGAGTTGTCTATTTAGAAGCTTATCTGGACGGCAATGTAACGGTTTGCTACCGATGCTATAGATGAATCTGATTCAAAATAATCCGTAAGCGGTCGTAGTCATCTTTTAACAAGAGGCTCAACATTCGCCCTGCTCTGATTAGCCAAGGGCGATCGCCTTTGCGATGTTGATAGGTGGTGCGAATGACAGCGGCAATGAGACTATCAACGGGAGCTCCAGGAATATTGAAGAGCGATCGTAAGAAATCAAGTTCTTCAGTGAACTGAACAATGTGCTGTGAGTCGCACGTGTAAACTGCTTGGTGGACCTGTGGAGGGCGGGGTGGCAAGTATTGAAAAGCCATCGATTGAACGGATGATTGCTCGACGCTCACGCCAGCAAGCTCGGTTTGAGGGGGTGCATAGAAACCGACGATCAGGGCTCGAAATTCTGTCCGCAACATGGCAAAGATTTGAGGTTGCTGATCCCGGAGTTCGTGGAGCGATAATCCCAAGGCTCGTGCTCGATGAACCGAGTCGATGGGAGCTGTGGTTGAGTGATAGACCACAGCATAAATTTGATTTCCAGTTTCTTCATCTTTAGCAGTCACCCAACTGCCGAAAGGCGGCATTTTAGCGTAGCTCAAATCATCGGGCTCTAGGCACTGCGCTAAAAATTCAGAGGTTGATGTTTCAATCACCTCTGCAATATGGTTGGTAGGACGAGGATCAGCGTTGAAGAGCGAAAGAGGCAGCTTCATTCAATTCTCTCAATCAATACATTTAGACAGTAGTCTTTGAGATATAGAGACACAGAGGATGTGAGCGCAGCCTAAACATCCTAATGTCGTTGATGATGACTACCCGTTAGACAAGAATGCGTTGATAGAACCAACGGGACAACTTGTTCTAGCACTAATGTATTATAAGCGGTGATTGTTACATCACATCCCGAAATGAATGTACGAGCTATGGTTGTCAGACCTGCTCGTCGGATGCGTCCCTTTTGTTCAGATGCGTCCCTTTTGTATTGGTGCTGTCGTAGTAGCGCCGTTGCCTACTGACTTATCACAAAGTAATGAAGGATTTGGACACTGCACGTACGCCCAAATCCTTCATTACTTTAAAAACCTTACTGACCTGTAATCGTTGAAATTCGAATCGTCAAAATTCAGCGATTACTTGCTCATTCCTTTCGTTGCATCCACCAGCTCTATTTCTGAAAGCTTAAAGGTGACAAGCTTGTCCCAGTTTCCACCTTCGAATAAGACAGCGGCATTTCCATCGCTAATGCGTTGCACAAGTCCTTGAAAGCCATAGTAGGTATCATCGGCATTGATGACTCTTACAGCAGAACCAGGAAAAATCATAGCTACCTATCCATCATTCGGGTGCGTCATTGAGATCGTATCTCACCTTCTTCATAAACCCAAGCGGCACCTTAAAATCTGAGCCGGTGACGGTGATTCATAATGGCTTCGACTAAACCAACTGCCATGCAGTTTGACAAGATAGCCGATCGCCCATAGCTGAGCCACGGCAAAGGAATTCCAGTAATGGGGGCGAGGCCGATGGTCATGCCAATATTGACAAACACCTGAAACAAAATCATCGCTAAGACACCGATCGCAATGAGCGACCCAAAATTATCCTTTGCATTTTGAGCAATGATGATGAGTCGTAGGCAAATCAACCAGTAAATTGCAACGACGATAATTGCTCCAAAGAAGCCAAGCTCTTCACCAATGGCTGAAAAAATGAAATCGGTATGCTGTTCTGGAATAAAATTCAGCTGAGTTTGGGTGCCCTCGTGCAGCCCTCTTCCCCAAAGCTGACCGGCTCCAATGGCAATGCGAGATTGAATGAGGTGATAACCTCCACCTAATGGATCTTTCGTTGGGTCTAGGAATAGGATGAGGCGATTCTTCTGATAGTCCTTCAATAAACCCCACAAGACTTCCCCAAGCTTGCCTGAGACAAGATTGATGACGGCTGCTCCCAGCATGCCAGACCACTTCCAAGGCAGTGAGCTCCAGGCGATCGCCACCATTCCACCCACCCAGAAAAACCAAATGGGTAGGTAGAGGTTGAAGAGAATCGCTGAAATGAGAGGTGATATGAGTAGCACGAGCCAGCCTGGATTCGCATTGGCCCAATAGAGCATGGCAAGCACGATGGCTCCAAAGACGAGCGATGTTCCTAAATCTGGCTGGAGGAACACGAGTGCCCAAGGAACGCTAGTAATCAGCAAAACCTTCACAATTGATGCAATGGTTGATGCAGTTTGCTGGTGTAAGACTCCTGCGAGCGTGACAATCACGCCTAACTTGGCAAATTCTGACGGTTGGACGTAAAACCCTCCGACGCTGATCCAGCGCTGTGCGCCTAGAGCCTCCGTTCCAACTAGCATGACAGCTAAAAGAGAGACATTCGTTAGCCCATAGATAAACCATCGCCAGCGCATCAAATTTTCATACCGACACTGAGCAATGAACAGGGCGATCGCCATGCCAATGACACCCATCACAAGTTGCTGCCACCAGTAGGTCGATTCCCCGCCGTTGATTTGAGTACTGTGAATCATCAATCCGCCAATACTCATCAGCGCAACTAGAAGCAACAGAAGAAACCCATCAATTTCTTGCCAGGGTTGCGTTAAAGATTTCCAGTTCCAACGACTCAGTGAGCGATTCAGCATAAGGTTTGGGTGGGTCCAATCAATTTGATTTATCGCGAGCTAGGTCTAAACCATTTAGCCTTGCATTCGAATATATACACCGTAAGAGAATACCGTTGCTACCGTTTAATACGACTCGCTAATGACAGGCAAAGCACAGACGTTCAAATTTTTGCCGCTTTTGTTTCTAAACGTCTGACCATGTGCAACGGTGCTACGCTCAGGACATGGTGGTGTAGAGTACATAGCGCTTACAAACCTACATCTAGCCGAATCTAGCTGACACGCACAGTGCGGTAGAGAAAAACAGTTACGAAATAAAGCCTAACAAAAATACATAAACTGCTACCGCTGACTCGCTGACATAAGCTATGTTGAAGTGCTTTATGTAGGGTTTTATCGCACGAGTGGAAGCCATCATGGTTACTGATAAAGTATTTGGGTTGCCCAGAGTCAAAGTGCATCGACAAGCGACCAACGGAGAAGAACTCTCGATGCTTTCTGAGAGCGAGCAGGAGCAGATTAATTGGGCAGGTTCTATCCTTGGTGTACCCGATGTTTGGATGCAGACCCGAGGACAAGATATTAAGGTTGCAGTTCTTGATACTGGAATCGATCGCGACCATCCGGATCTAGCGGATGGCATCCGTGCGGTCGAAGATTTCACTGGCGACGGCGTCGAAGACACGAATGGGCATGGAACACACTGTGCGGGTATCATTGGTGCTCGACAAAATGATACTGGATTTATCGGCGTTGCTCCAAAAGCCGAGCTATTAATCGGAAAAGTGCTTGGCAATGACGGAAGTGGAGCCTTTCATTGGATTGCAGATGGTGTTCTCTGGGCGGTTGAACAAGGGGCTGAAATCATTAATATGTCGCTTGGAGGCCCTTTTTCCTCTCATCGTCTTTACCAAGCCATTCATATCGCTCTGGCGAAAGGCGTGATAGTGATCTGCGCAGCCGGGAATGAGGGGTCTCTCTTTCAAAACAATATTGGCTATCCCGGACGATATGGAGGAGTAATCACCGTGGCCTCCCATGATGAAAATGGAAATCGATCAGGGTTTTCATCGCGCGGTGGCGAAATCGATGT
>JBCBLF010000145.1:0-11480 GCA_038520475.1 Cyanobacteria bacterium J06627_8 | reverse complement strand
CAGGATATAAGCTAAGTTTATCAATAAACGCTCTAGGGAAAGCTAAACTAATTCCTTACTCTATGTGTACTATTGGTGATGCCGTGCTCGTGATATCTTACCCTCATTAATCGCATTAATAAGGGAATTTAATGAGGGTAACTCGAGGAGCTGAGTGACATGCCTATCCTGAGATTTACTCTTGGAATGGGTAGCAATCGTAGATATTCTCATTACTTCAAACCTGGCATCTTGAGCTAGGTCGGCGGTAATCATGGTGGAGATACGTTTAAGCTCCTGTGAACAAGACGAGTCTCTAGGAATGCTGTTTCTATGTCACAAATGGATTCAAGGGTTATCCTCTGTCCATTGCAGGTGGTAATCAAATTATCTGCAAGACCGATATGACTCGTGTGGAAAGTGAGCATACCCGATTGAGACATGACTCGGCACGCTTACATCGCAATACACTGTGTCACTCTAAATCCTTAGGTACACCTAACCATCCTATCCGGTTATTGATTTACTATCTCAAGTTTGGTGATGTTCCTCTACCAGGAAAACTCATCTGATAATTCAGCAACACCGAAAAATCAGCTCTCGTTTGAGTCTTGATTTCCATTGCCCTACAGTAGAAATACATTTATCTAGCAAATATATAGATACCTTAGGTATAAATATAAATTATCAATCAATTTTAAGATTGACATTTTACAAGCAGTAGCAACTTGTTGATTATAGAGATATTCCTATCGACTATCTATTTAGGATAGATTTTTCTCATGGTTGCACCAACTGATTTGCGTCAGCCCTTTCGCGGGTCTGGCCGTTTAACGCTACAGACTGCAACAATTGCCCAAAACTCTACTGCCATCCGTTGCCTTGACTGGGATCGAGACCGTTTCGATATTGAATTCGACCTACAGAATGGTACAACTTATAATTCATTTTTGATTCATGGAGACAAAACCGCCCTAATCGATACGTCCCATCGCAAGTTTGACGCCCTCTATTTTGATGCTCTTGACCGATTAATTGACCTATATGAGATTGACTATTTAGTTGTCAACCATACTGAACCTGACCACAGTGGGTTGGTTCAAGCGCTGTTAGAGCGATCGCCTAACATCGTTGTTGTTGGGTCGAGGGTTGCCATTCAGTTTTTGCAAAATCAAGTTCATACGTCCTTTGAGGTTCTGCAGGTTAAGAATGGCGACTGCTTAGATTTGGGACAGGGCCATCATCTAGAGTTCGTGTCGGCACCCAATCTACACTGGCCCGATACGATTTTGACGTTTGACCACAAAACACACGTTCTCTATACCTGTGATGTCTTTGGTCTCCACTACTGTGATGATGCTCTCTATGATGAAGCGCCACAGCTTTTAGAGCCTGATTTTCAGTATTACTATGACTGTTTGATGAAGCCTAATGCGCGCTCTGTTCTGGGAGCATTAAAACGGATCGCTCACTTGACGATCGCCCTAGTCGCCACTGGTCACGGGCCTTTGTTGCAGCATCACAAGGACGATTGGATGAGTCGCTATCGCACCTGGAGTGAGGCTCAGTCGAAAGCGGCTCCCTTTGTAGCAGTGTTCTACACCAGTGACTATGGTGATAGCGATCGCCTAGCCCATGCGATCGCCCGAGGAATCGAAAAAACCGGAGTGGATGTTGAGATCATCGACCTGCAAGAAGCGGATTCTCATGAAGTGAGGGAATTCGTCAGCGAAGCCGCTGGTCTAGTGATGGGGATGCCACCGCAAACGGCATCCAGTGATCAGTTATCCACTCTCCTCAGCACCGTTTTAGCAACCGTCAATAAAAAGCAAGTGATGGGTTTGTTTGAAACCGGTGGTGGTCATGACGAACCGATTTATCCGTTACGTAATCAGCTGCAAGAACTAGGCTTGACTGAAGCCTTCGAGCCGATTGTGATCAAGACAGTTCCTTCAGACGTCACTTACAAGCTCTGCGAAGAAGCCGGAACCGATTTAGGTCAATGGCTGAATCGAAATCAAGCAAAGCAACGAGCTAAGTCCCTCGACATCAATTTAGATCAGGCATTGGGACATATCAGCAGTGGTCTGTATATTGTGACGGTTCGCAAAGGAACCGTCACGGGTGCGATGCTCGCGTCCTGGGTCATTCAGGCAAGCGTTCAACCGCTGGGGGTTGCGATCGCCGTTGCTAAAGACCGGGCCATTGAATCGCTCTTGCAGGTCGGTGATACCTTCGTCCTCAATACTCTGGAGGAAGGTAACTATCAAAAGCTGATAAAGCATTTTTTGAAGCGATTTCCGCCAGGTGCCGACCGCTTCGCTGGCATTGCCACCTATGATGCTGCCAACGGCTCACCTATCGTAGCCGAAGCGCTTGCCTATTTGGAATGCACAGTTGCAAGTCGCTTAGAAGCGAATGACCATTGGATTCTGTACTGTACTGCTACCGCCGGAAGAGTGGCCAATATGGCTGGAGTGACTGCCGTTCATCATCGCAAAGTTGGGAGTCACTACTAGGCCAGCAAGATCGACGAATGCTCGGCAATGTGCTTCTCACCAACCTCACTCTTTTCTATCTCTGTCTCGTTCCTCCTTTATCTATGAGCTCCTCAAAACCCTCTCCCCGCTGGGCTACCTGGGCTAGCGGCATCCACATCGTTCGACTTCTGGAACTGGTCCAGGATTTAATCGTGATTTCTCTCTGCATCGGTTTATTCAGTTTTATGGTGATGCAGCTGAGGGAAATGTTTCTATCACTCCTCCCGCCGTTAAACTTTCCTCATGTCACCGCCGATATTTTGTTTCTACTGATTCTGGTGGAATTGTTTCGGCTACTGATTATTTACTTAAAGGAGCATCGGGTCTCTATTGGCGTCGCAGTCGAGGTTTCCATCGTTTCGGTACTGCGAGAAATTATTGTGCGGGGCATTCTCGAAACTCCCTGGATTCAGGTTGTGGCCGCCTGCTCTTTTCTGCTTGTATTAGGGGCTTTGCTAGTTATCCGCGCCTGGATTCCACCAACCTTCGATGGCATTGATCCTGAGCAAGAGGTGTCCCGTCGCCATCGGATTCGGTTTGCTCAAGAGTTAGCAGAGACGAATCGAAAACTAGACTCCTAAGACCATTTTTCTTTTCTGCGGTCATCGATATCAAACCTGCAAGCTTTGTCATTCAAGTATTCGAGTGTGCTCAGAATTCTCAAATTCGAAATCGAAATCGAAACTTCAAAGTCGAGATCCGATGTATCCTATTCAGCTTCAATTCGGCAGATGACGTTGACCACCCTAACGATCACACCTTATCCCTATGACTTACCCCACGACACCTCAATCCATCACGCTTCAAACAACGTCTCACCCTCGAGATGTGCAGGTCTCTGAAATCGGACATCATACCCAGGTCTTGCGATCGCGCACCTGGGACCGTCTCAAGTTTGAAGTGGAATATGGTCGCCGCCAAGGCACAACGGCAAATGCTTACCTGATTCGTAGCGACAAAACGGCGATCATTGACCCACCGGGCGAGTCGTTCACAACAATCTATTTGGAGGCATTGCAGCAACAGATCCGGTTCAGCGACATCGATTACATCATTGCGAGCCATGTCAATTCGAATCGCATGGCCACCCTAAAGCAGCTACGAGACCTAGCTCCTCAAGCGACAATTGTCTGCTCTCGTCCAGCGGCCAATACTCTTAAAAAAGTTTCCCTTGTCCAGGCCGATTCTCTCCAGCCAATTCGTTCGGGTGATGGTCTAGATTTGGGGCAAGGCCATGAGTTGAGATTTGTGACTATTCCCTCTCCCCGTTGGCCAGATGGTCTCTGCACATACGATCCAGCCACTCAAATTCTCTATAGCGACAAGCTGTTTGGAACTCATGTGTGTAGCGAGACCATTTGGGATGAGAACTGGCGTCAGATGGAAGCTGATCGGCGCTACTATTTCGATTGCCTCCATGCGCTTCAAGCCCGACAGATCGAGGCTGCCCTCGATCTGTTGGAGCCGTTGACGTTGCAGAGCATTGCACCGGGGCATGGTCCTCTCGTGCGTTACAGCCTCAGCCGATTACGCCAGGACTATCGCCAATGGTGTCAGCAGCAGACCCAACGGAGTCTGCGGGTAGCGCTGCTCTATGCCTCGGCATATGGAAATACAGCTAAGATAGCCGATGCGATCGCAAAAGGACTGATAGCTACTGACGTAACTGTTGAATCCGTCAATTGCGAATTCGTCAGCTCTGAGGACATTGCTCAAACGGTCGAAGCCTGCGACGGGTTTATGATCGGCTCACCGACCCTAGGGGGACATGCCCCAGTACAGATTCAAGTTGCGTTGGGAAGTATTTTAGCGAACGTTTCCAAGACGAAGCCAGCGGGTGTATTCGGCTCCTATGGCTGGAGCGGTGAAGCGATCGACTTGCTTGAGCAAAAGCTACGAGATGCCGGCTATCGGTTTGGCTTCGAACCCATCCGCGTCCGCTTTAGCCCGGATGAAGCGGCCCTAGTGGACTGTGAACGTGCAGGAAATCAATTTGCTCAACGCCTCCGTAAACACTCCCGACAACACCTCCCCCGACAGGCTGCAACAGTAGCGCAGGCAGACCGCACGGCTCAGGCATTGGGACGCATCATTGGCTCTCTTTGCGTAGTCACTGTACGACAAGGTGATCGTCACAGGGGGCTATTGACCGCTTCAGTTTCCCAGGCTAGCTTCAGCCCTCCCAGTTTGATGATGGCCTTATCGGCTAAAGATCCCGTATTTGGTAACCTACAGACCGATCAAACTTTCGTGCTGAATCTTCTCAAAGAAGGCCGCACCATTCGGCGTCATTTTAGCTACCAGCAGGCGACTCCTCTCGACACTGACTTACTGGCAACTCGTGTTGCTCAGAATGGGAGTCTAATCATCACCGATGCCCTAGCTTACCTAGAGTGTCAGGTTCAAACGATCGTACCGACTGGCGACCATCAGCTGATCTATGCACAAGTTCTCACAGGTAACCTGCTGTGCGACGATGGGGTGGCCGCTATTCAGCAGCAGTTGACAACTGGCCGAATCACGGCGCTTTAGCGACAGTAATACACTTACTCGATCGGCAGCTAGATAACAAACTTTAGTTCTTTGACCAAACTTGGCGTACATCTGCAAAATATGTTTATCTACTAGCGCTGCGCGTATTGATGAAGCAAGATTCCATAAAGCTGCACATTCTACTCACAGCACACACATGCATATCTACCTTGTATGTTGAGAGCGTAGCGTTAGATCGTTCTATCTAGGCATGTGAGTTCGTCATAATCCGTTGATTAGTTCGGGTCAGCGCTACGTTTCATCCTCTGAGAACTCGGAAAATCGCCTGATTCCTTTCTGGAGATCGTATCGCGCAAGGATGAGTGCAGTGGATGACGTTCTTTACGCCTCAATCTTACACTTTCGATTTCGGGTGTTCACTATGTCTCATCAGCTCTGTGAATCTCACTGGTTCTGCATTGACGTGAGTAGAGACTATCCCGATATCTATGACCAGAGCCAACACGTCCATACTCGCTATCGGGTTCTGTCGCAAGTGTTCAACTTCCCAGCCATGTTTACGTTCACTCCAATCACAAGAACACGTGTTCACAACACTGATGGAGTCACCATAGTGGGCTGATTCTAGTATTTTCTTTTTCAACCGGACTTTTTTTCTGTGTCAGCCGGACCTTATTTCTGCCCTAGTCGGACTTTATCAAGAATCGATTGAGACGGTAGTCTTTCACCTTGCCGCGAATTACCCAAGGAGCCCACCGAGCTAACAATCTTATTTGCATAGGGGCATGTTTCATCAAGTCAGGGTCTGCATCTAGAAAAGTGCGTGATTGTACTAAATGGAGGTTTGTCCCCCAGGTTTCAATCTCGTGGGGATCATCACAAGCCCAACGGCACCAACTCTCCTGAGACAGATACTTCATGGCATCATGAGTTGATTGACTATCGACCATTTTTTGTGCAGTGGTATCTGTCAGCAACCAGGCTCCTGGAAAGCGGCTGGCAATTTGGGTGATAGCCTGTCGCGCTTGGGCAGCTTCCAGATAAATGATTACAGCCTCAGAGACAAAACACCAGGGACCGCCTGTAGCAGCTACAGTTTCCATCCAATCCGTTTCTAAAACGCTGGCTTCAACCATGGTGCGACGGGGCTCATCCTGAAAAAACTGCCGCCGCAGCGCTATGGTATCGGGCAAATCCAGATCGAACCAGCGGGCCTGACCATTATCTAACCGCTCGAACCGTGTATTTAGACCACAGCCAATTTCAACAATCGTTCCAGTTGGATGCTCTGATAAAAAAGCTTGCACGTCCTGATCAAACATCCGTGTTCTCAGCGTTGCTCCGGCCAAAGATTTAGATTTTTTCCATTTTGAAAAGTCATAATCCAAAGCATCGACAATTGCGACAGCTTTTTGATCCTGGATCAGGCCATTTCTTCTTTGAGTTTCTACCGCACGTCCCAGCAGAGGGATTAATAGCGTTTCTTGAACAGGGCCAAGGTTAACAGTCATTTTTGTCATAGTTCATCTTCCAAAATCTTTCATGATTTAGCTAAGATAGAGGTCATCCAGCGGGACGTAAACGATAGCGCACCATAACCGATTTGCTTTAATTGTGAGCGAACTGCTAACTAACGCTTCTGCATTTGATATGCCTTGGGATTGATGGAAAAGGTGCGGCGAAAGGCCACACTGAAGGCTTCGGGGCTTCGATATCCTACTTGCTGGGCAACTCCTGCAATCGTTGCTCCAGGCGTTAATAACAGTTGCTGGGCTTGCTCCATACGATGATTGTGCAAGTACCCCAATACTGTAGTCCCAAATACTTGCCTAAATCCCTGTTTAAGTTTGCGATCATTGAGGCCAATCAAACGAGAGAGCTCCAGTAATGTTGGTGGATTAACAACTCGACTGAGTAAAACATCTCGGGCGTAAACAATGCGATCGACGTCATCTTTACTTAGGCCCGATGCCTGCTGGCATAAGTTATGAGTGGAAAACAGTTGATCAAAATAGAGGCCGATCAGCTCCAGGGTTTTAGCCTCAATATAGAGCTGTTGCGATAAGCCTTGATACGGACAATGGAGCAATTGTTGTACAGTGGCAGACATCACCGGGGTCATCGAACAAGATTGAAAATAAAATTGGCGATCGCATAGCGTCTCCGCAAAAGACGCTTGCCCAGTCATCACATTTCTTAGGGGGCCAGGCAATTGCTCGACACCTTCAGGGTCGGACAGGGGAATAACATCCGGTTGAACATGGATATGTACAAGCGATACCCGCTGCCTTCCAGCATACTCGACTCGGCTGTCGCTGCCATCAATCACGCCCAAACTAGCCTGGCCGCCCTCAAACTGAAACGGTTGCTTAGATGTAGAGTTAATGCCTCGAATTTGACCTGTTAAGCAGAAACTCAACCCCAAATGGAGTTTGTCGTTGGCACGATTACGATTGATCGTCGTTGTCTCCCGAAACCTAACATCATGAACAACCAGATCAAGTCCAGGACGCAACTGCCAGCGTTGAATCGAGCCGCTACACGTAGGACTTGGCAAAGCTAGAACTTGAGCGCGATTCTCCTTCAGAGATTCTGCGTGAGTGCCTATTTGACTTAAACGCGTCACGTTCGAGCGTTGGGCTAACCGATTAATAGCTTGAGTGGATGCAGTCAAAGACATGGACAAATAAAGGAACGGTATTGGATATTCTGTTTACCTTACAGGGCTTATTCGTCTGCCTTATTTATTGACATTAATTCTTAATATAGCAAAAGCATTTGATGATTGACTAGTATTAAATCTCTACTCTCATCTCGCATCAACTTGGCTATTATGATTAACCGATGACAATGATCATCTATAGAGCAAGTAGCAATATTTATCCTCTACTTGAGGGTGGGTGGGTGCGCCATCTTAGAGGTATTTGCAGCAGCTAAAGCTCTGATCTTCAATCGAGAATAATTTTCATAAGCACCATAGTTATGCGAGTTTGGATTAATGTATTCTCTCTGTTGAATACATACATCTGTTTTTAATTCGTAAGAGACTCATGTGTTGCTGAGCTCTTTGAGTCTTTGGCAATCGCAATGATGCCCCTGGCGATAAATCACAGCGGGTTGGAGTTGCCTAACCAGAGAAACGTATTCCTCATAGGTCACGCCGATACTTCGTGCGATCTGGTAATGATTAGTGGGCGACCGCAATTGTTCCTCTCTTGGACTGCGTCGGTTCCATCTGCATCTGCCACATCCTTCAAATAATGCACCAAGCACACAACGGCCCGTGGCAGATTAAGGCAATTTGTACTGTAGGTTCTTAATGCCCTAAGCCACCTACTCTCGCTTAAGCGTCAGAGTAAGGCCATCGGCAATGGGTAACATACTGAGTTCGATGCGTTGATCTTCGCGGAGCGCTCGGTTAAGCTCTCTCAATGCCACTGTATCGGGGTCAGTTTTCTCTGGATTGGCTACGGCTCCACCCCACAGCACGTTGTCAATAGCAATGAGTCCTCCAGGTCGTAGTAGTGCCAGGCATTTTTCATAGTAGTGAGGGTAGTTGATTTTGTCGGCATCAATGAAGGCGAAATCGAAGGTGTCAACCTCTCCCGCCGTCAGTAATCTGCCGAGGGTGTCGAGAGCAGGGGCAATGCGCAAGTCAATTTTATCGGCGACGCCAGCGGCTTGCCAGTGGGGCTGGGCAAATTCTCGACATCTTTCTTCAATATCACAAGTGATAAGGGTGCCGTCGGAAGGAAGGGCCTGTGCCATCCACAAGGCACTGTAGCCGGTAAAGGTACCAATTTCTAGAATCTTTTTAGCACCCATGAGTTGAATTAGAAGGGCCATAAACTGTCCCTGATCCGGAGAGATTTGCATATTGCCAATCGGAAGCTGGGCAGTTTCCTGACGCAGTTGGTTCAGGATTTTAGATTCACGGAGGGAAACGGAGAGCAGGTAGTCGTAGAGATGGGAGTGTAGCTTACCCGTTTTGTTGGACATCGTCATATTCTCTTGAAGTGTGTAGCGTTGATGTGTCAATCACCTAAGTTTTAATGCTTAGTCTGGTGTGAGTAATTGCTGTTTCAGTTCTTCCAGATACAGCTCCGTGCCAATAGGTCCAGGTAACCCCAGGCACATGTACGCAGGGATGAAATAGACTCGTCCGGCTTTGCTGGCATCCAGAGATTGAGCGATCGCATTTTCCTCCCACTCCTGCTTCAAATTCGATAGTTGGTGCTCCTCAAACTCATTCATTGTGCTGAATGATTGGAGTTCACTAAAGTTGCTGCCCAGTAAGATAATCGAGTCAGCTTCATTCAAATCTGGTAGAGCTTCGAGGGAAACAGGAGCCAGCGGGGTATTGGACTCAGATGAATTGGTCTCGGGTAGAGACATAGGCTCAAACCCTAATGACTCGGTGAGTGTTCTACACAGACCCGCTGTTTGATTGCCAATATACAGTTCTGGAAATCGAGACGAAACGAGCAACAGCAATTTGGGTTGTGTTTCAACCAGAGAGATAAAAGCATCGCGAGCTTCGACAATTTGTTGTTCAGTTTCCCTTATTAGCTGCTCAGCCTGGTCAGATCGATCAATTGCTTGGCCAATTGCTCTTAGATTTCGCTTTGAATCATCCCAATTGAGCAGGAGCGTGGGGGCAATATCAGAGAGGGTTTCGTACTGGTCCGCATTGTTAAAGCTAGTTCCCAAAATCAAATCGGGCTGGAGCTTGAGAATAGATTCGATAGAGGGACTGTATGCCGTTCCAAGGTTTACGATGGGTTGAGTGATGTGATGGCCGAGATAAGGAATATGTTGACTGGGGTTATCGTACTCGCCTTGGTGAAACGCAATGTGGTCAGCGAATGCAACAGGTTGAACGTCTAGGGCTACTAGAGGTTCCAGGACATAAGGACCTAACACCACAATTCTCTGGGGCTGACCACAGACTTCGGTTTCTCCTAATTCATGCTCAATGGTACGACAGTCCGCAGAGTCAGATGATGACGTCAAGGCTGAATCAACCGATGGCCGATTAGTAGTTCCCTGGCATGCGGCAATCACACAGACCGTTAATGAAGCAATAGTCAGACGCCGAATCATTGTTCCTATTCTCACAGGTTTCCAAGTCATCATTTACCTTTTATCAAAACCGATATGAAACAGATGCACGAACTGTAAGAGGAGGCCCTGGAAAAACCTGTCTAAATCTGAACCCATCGACGGACTCGATGTAGTCAATATCCAATAGGTTGTCGATATTGACCCCAAGTCGCCAATTATTGCGACGATAGAAGAGGGCCGCATTAGCGAGAAAGTAGCTATCTGCCTCAAAACTGTTGGCTAAATCACCCTGTCGATCTCCAATAAAGTTGAAGCCCATTCCAAAGCCTAGCCCCTGTAAATTCCCAGACTGAATTTCATAGGTCGTCCACAAGCTGGCACTGTGTTCTGGAATTCCGATGAGTCTGTTACCAACAATGTCAGTGGTATCTTCTGTAATTTCTGCATCAATATAGGCATAGGAGGCAATCACATTCCAGCCTGGCAGAATTTCGCCCGTTACATCGAAATCAACGCCTCGACTCCGTTGTTCACCTGTAGCAATTGATGCAAATGGAACCACTGGGTCAGCCGTCAACACATTTTGCTTCTTGATGTCAAAATAAGCTAGCGTCATTGCAAGGCGATTCTCAATAGGTTCGGCTCTGATACCTACTTCAAATCCTCGCCCCTCTTCAGGTTCAAAAGGTTGGCCTTGAGCATCTGTTCCTCCGTTGGGGTTAAACGAGCGAGCATAGTTGGCATAGAGAGAAACAGGCTCAATGGGTTGATAGACCAAGCCGACACGCGGTGTAACCGCATCATCGTATCGCTCGGTTTCCAGGTCTGTCAAAATATCAGTTGTGTCTTGGTCGACCGTGTCGTAGCGTACCCCTGCCACCAGAATTAAGTTATCCAGAAGATCAATTTGGTCTTGCAAATAAATTCCTAAACGGTCTGTTGTAATATCACTGCCAAAGGCGATCGGAATATCCTCCGAGTCAGGAGCAGGTATGGAATAGTCTGGATTGAAAATATCCAAAAACGTTACAAATTCTGGAGTTGGAGAAAACCGAGTAAAGCCTGAGCTTTCCGTGCGGGATAGATCGACTCCAAATAAGAGGGTATGTTCAATAGGGCCTGTATTAAAGTTCCCTTGTAGATTCGTGTACAGAGCGTAAAAATCATCCTCATTATCCCGATCTGTAAATCCTCGACTAACGATTCCTGCAGATTCATCAAAAAAGAATGGCAGGTCAATTACGCTGTAATCAAAATCATCGGAAATAAAGCTAAAGCGATTGCGCAACTGCCAGTTTTCGCTAAAGCGATGCTCCAACGTATAGCCGATACTCAGGTAGTCTTTTTCAATGGTGTTATCAGGATTATTGATGACGCGGTCATCAGGGATAACGGTCTCTCCAT
>JBCBLF010000144.1:0-11616 GCA_038520475.1 Cyanobacteria bacterium J06627_8 | reverse complement strand
TTTATCAAGAAGGTGAACCGAACGCAGAAGGCTTCTCCAATGATCCTCGCTATATCAGACAAATCAACTGGTTTGATACGCTTCACCAAGCAGAACCAGAAATGTGGTTTTACACCTTCATTATTGATGTTGCCGGCCGCAATCGTAGGATTGGTTCATCTGCTGTGAGTCAAGGACAGCTTGAGACCATCTACCTGGTAGATTTGTGGGCAAAATATGAGCCATCGAAGGCGGTCAAATTTCTAGAATCTGACGTTCCCATTCTTCGAGGGGTCGAGGTCATTGAGCAGAATACATTAGTCGAATATCCATCCATCTACACAGATAAATGGGGAACATGGCTGTCTGCAGCCGCTCCACTCACGGATCAGAATAATAATGTCGTAGCAGTGATTGGACTCGATGTTGAGGCTGACTATGTGTTTGAACTGCAAAGAGAAATTCGAAACAACCTGTTGCTAGCGTTTCTTGCGACGTATGCTTTACTATTCGCAATGATCTATCTGGCATCTGCTCTAATCACACGATACATCCGTCAGCTGTCGGACCATGCAGAAAAAATTGCAAAGGGTAACTACGATTCATCGTCAATCGTTAGGGACGGCCGATTTGTCGATGAGCTTGACCAATTGGCTCAATCCCTTGACGTCATGACAGACAGTATTCGTATACGCGAATCTTTGATTTTAGAGAGTAACCGTTCAGAGCGCGACATTCAGCTTGCGTTACAGCGAGAACGTCACATGAGCGAGCTTAAATCGCGCTTCATTTCACTGGTATCTCATGAATTCCGTACTCCGCTGACAGTGATTCGTACCTCCACTGAGCTCCTCGATCAGTATAAAACCGCGATTAGTCATGAAAAACAGCATGATTACTTTCAGCGCATCCATCATGCTATTCGAACGATTTCTAATCTGATTGATGATATCTCAACGATTGGACAAGCCAAATCTGGAAAACTTCAAGTCAAAGCAAGTGCAATCAATCTAGAAAATTTCTGTATTGACCTGATTCAAGAAATTCATACAACGATTCGCACTGACAATCGAATTACATTTCAAAAGCACACACAACATTTAAATGCATTCCTCGATCCAACCTTATTGCGATCAATCTTATTGAACTTATTATTAAACGCCGTCAAATATTCATCTGTATCTCATGCTGTCATCCTTTCGTTATCTGGCACGGATGAAACAGTTATCTTTGACATAAAAGATTATGGCGTTGGGATTCCCATCGACGATCAGCCCCGCTTGTTTGAGCTGTTTCATAGAGGTGGAAACGTATCTAATATCAGTGGAACCGGTCTTGGGCTTTCGATTACAAAACACTGTGTTGATTTGCTAAAAGGAAAAATCTCGTTTATCAGTGATGAAGAGAACGGAACGACTTTCACGGTTGTGTTGCCTCGACAATTAAATTTCGGTTAGATGAATTGTTTTATATTTTTTCTTAAGAAAATTAGTGTATCTATTATTGATAGTTTTATTCTTTTC
Source organism: Cyanobacteria bacterium J06627_8 (assembly GCA_038520475.1). Lineage (GTDB taxonomy): Bacteria > Cyanobacteriota > Cyanobacteriia > CAKZMO01 > CAKZMO01 > JBCCWF01. The sequence continues at coordinate 10,114 of JBCBLF010000144.1, read as the reverse complement.
CAAAAATGAGGGCAAACTGTTGGTATGAAGACTACATGCTAAGAGGTCTCAGTACCAATAAAATCGTCCGCTAATTTAAAGGATCGATACTACATTAATTCTTCCAACGATACCTAAAAATGAGATGCAGTTATGCTTAAAAAATAAATCTCATTGATGCTTCTTTTTGAGAGAAAAAATTGTTAGATGAAGATAGAACTAAGTTAAAGCTAACTCTATGAAGTTGAAGCTTTTATTAAAGAGCGATTGAAGGCTGGGTTCCTTAGAAAGGTAGTTGGCTTTAGTCGGGGCAAGCTAATCCTTAAAGCTATGGAGGAGCTGAGCCCAATGATTGTCTGCAGTCTAAAGAAACATACAGTTTTAATTTCGAGCATTGTTACCATGTCTGCTTGGATTTTTCCTGTTAATTCACTAAGTCAGAATTATCGGTTTAACCCGTTAGAAAAAAACGAGTGTCATGATCCAAAAATAAGTTGTCCCTATGACCTGATGATTCATTAGGCTTCGTTCATGGACAAATCTGGAAAACTTTTCAACCTTATTACGGAGGAATGAGTTTTGCGAAGTGCACGAAGACTGTTTTTTTGTGCACTTCGTCAAGTAGTTTATGTGATTTCTTCGTCAGACTTACATGCAGAAAACTGAATTGAGAAGGTTGGTGCGTTGCAGATGACTCATATTAATTCTTCATAATCAAGCGATACATAAGGCGAACTCTAGCCGAACTAGAGTTCGCCTTATGTATCGCTTAATGTTAATCACATCTTGCACCTTGCTTGATTACTTTCTAATTTCAGGTGTTGTGAGCGTGCAATGTGCTTCACAATATTCAGAGAAATGAGTTTAAGAACACAATGAAATAGCTGAGTCGAAGCGATCGCAAATTTATTTGTGAGCACGATAATGCGCTATTTAAGATTATTTTTGGCGAAACTTCCAAACTCCATCCCATTGTTCTGGTACCCCTTGAATCATCAGCTGTTCGATCCGGTCTAAATACATCTGTGCGGTTTTATCTTCTGGATTGATAGTCAGTACACGTCTAAACGCATGTTGTGCTTCTGTGAAGCTTCCGTTTACATAAAGCTCAATGCCTTGGTTAAAGTGATGTGTTGTTTCATGTTTCAGGACTCGTGCTTGTTTCGCTTCAACATTGAGAACTTCGTATACTGCGATGGGTGTACTGCGGCCGCTTACGGTTGCTTGGTCAATAAATCGAAAGCGGTATTCATCGGGATTTGTCAGCCGCTGGAGCAAGTCGCCTGAAATTGCCATGGAAACACCATAGTATTTGGTGAGCCCTTCTAATCGGGCTGCTAAGTTCACTGTGTCGGAGAGAGTGTCCCCTTGGAGGCGATCGCGCTCTCCAACAACGCCTACCATCATGTGTCCGGCATGGATACCCATTCCGACTTGAATTGGAACCTGGCCCTTCGCTTCTAGTTTTTGATTAAACGCGTTCAGTCGATTAAAAACAGCAACTCCCGCGGCGATCGCATCATTAGCACCTTCCGGAAAGACCGCCATCATGCCGTCTCCCATAAATTTCACGACAAATCCTCGATGATTCCGAATTTCTGGGGAAACATTTCGCAGATAGGTGTTAACAAAGTCAAAGGTTTCGCGGGGCGTCATTGATTCTGAGATGGCAGTGAATGATCGAATATCAGCAAACATCACGGCCATTTCCTTGCTAACGTGATCGCCTAATTGGACATCGACGATGCTGTCGCGATGAAGAAAACTTAAAAACTCATGGGGAACAAACCGTCGAAACGCCTCTAGCAGTTTTTCGAGCTCTTGCTCACGGCTCTTCATCGTATTCACCATGTCGGTAAACACGCGTGCCAACTGTCCCAATTCATCAGGTCGAGCTGCGACTTCATCCAAGCTACTTAAATCATACGTTTGAGACGTTTCGATCGCGGCTGCAACAGAGGTTATCTTTTCGACTTGCTCAATGTAAGCCTGCATCGATTTGTTTTTTTCATAGATGTCAAATAGGTGAAGCCGCTTCTCTTTTGACAGCGCTTCGCACACGCGAACACCCCGTACACTTTTGCCTGAGTCATCAATCAGCGGGGAAAAAATGCCAATGCCTAATTTTTGAGGAACCATTGTCAAAACTCCACCCTGAGGTGAGCATTGGGCCGGCATTCCGACACGGTAGGTCCATTCGCCAGACTCCTTTCCCATCCCGCACGTCAACAGTACGCTCATCACATCTTGGACGTAATCAGCTGCGATCGCCTGCTGACCCGTGACTGGATTGATGCCGCCATTGGCAAGGGTTGCACCAATCATGGCTAGATCACGACTGCTGACCAAAATATTGCTGTGCTGAAAATATAGGTCGAGGATGTCTTCGAGTTTCCCCCTCAGTTGATTGAACTGCTTAAGGAAGTAGGCGATCGCCCGTTCTCGGGTTCCCCTTTCTTTGTTATTGACCAGCGCAGGGACGCTGATTTGAAGGTTTCGCCCTGTATAGCGATGCATCATCGCTAAAATGCGCTGGAGTCTTTCTGTGAGGGTATCGCCTTGAACTAAGCCAGTTGAGACAATTGAGCCAGCAGTGACGAGTGGATTTGACGAGCGCAGATCGGATTTGTCGAGGTGAATGGTGTTTCTCTCTTCCGTCATCGGCATCATGCAAACATGCTGGCGAACCGCATCTCTGCCCTGGTCTTCCAGCGCCAGCCCATACACTAGAACTCGGGACAGGGGACCGAGCGGGAACGTCTGCTGGTGGTCACCAACGCCAATGACCTCACCAGTCAGTGTTACTGCTGTTATGCCAAAGGTTTGGGATGACACATCTGTCATCTCAGTGTTCAATACACCGTCTTGAACGCCTTGATATGTTTCATGTAAATCCAACAAATATGTTCGTAACGGAGACGTCAACGACTGAATCGATGACGTCAGTGATTTCAGATACTGGTCTGACATGTGGGGCATCCTATCAAAAGCGCTTATTGTGCGGTAGACGTTGATTGAATACGGTTGTGTAGAGCATTCAGCACTACACACGACTCTTGGTGCAGCATGCAGTTCTAAGGGTTACAGCCCTACGGGCTTCGGTATACAGTATGGGCCTGCACAACTAGGGTTCCATGCTAATTTCGTGTCCTAACGCAGAAGCCTGAGATGATGGATATCGCTGTGCACATTGATTAAAGTATGGTGTTGTGGGAGAACCGTCTTGTCCGTACTTAACCCAGTTACATACAGCGATAAAAAGAATATTCTTCCTTCATACTCTCGAATCCGGTGAATGGCACGCCCAGATGTAAAGAGACGTAAACATATCTGTGAACGATGACGATATTGATCAATGTTTAGCGTCGCACCATGCCTGGGAAGGCTGACATCGAGCAACAGCGGTCGCAATGACCACATTGCATTGTCTGTGCATCTTTTTTGAACCCAAACGCAGTTAATAAAAATCGCCAACGACAGTCTTTCGTGCGCAGATACCGCGTCATTTGTGAAACACCTGATTGGTGAATAGATTCAGGTTTCAGTGGGCGTTTTGAGCGAATGTGGTAGTGAAATGGTCCATCCCACTCTAATTGGCCGATGCTATGGAGTAATGACAGGGCGATCGCCCCATCTTTAACCTGTTTTGAAATCTCACTGACATTACCCTGAGATGGTAAATGTGATGCCAGACGTAAGGCTTTTTGGTATTGGTTGTTGACCTGGTGCTGAAAGAATCGTTGTCGCTGTTTATCGTCTGGATCAAGCCATCCAGTGGGTTCGCTGATCAGTGATAGGGCGATCGCTGGTTTTCCATCTCGGCCGGCTCGTCCAACCTCTTGCACATATTCTGACAACAACATTGGGACCTGCATATGCACCACGTAGCGCACGGATGGATGGTTAATCCCCATTCCAAAAGCTGAGGTGCACACCACAAAACGCATCTGTCCGCTCAGCCACTGATGTTCAATGCGCCGTCGTTCACGTGAGGGGAGTCCTGCATGATAAGCAGATGTGTGATGACCACGCTCCGTTAACCATTTCGCCAGCGCAACGCTATCTTTGCGAGTTCGAACATAGATTAAGCCAGCTTGCCCAGCATGGGATCGAATGCAGGCCATCAATTGATTGCGCCGGCCTCTGGGTGTCCACACCGTTCGGACATGTAAGGATAAGTTAGAGCGATAGGGGCTAATCAAAAACGTCGTTGGATTCTTAAGTTGGAGCGTGGTCGTGATCGTGCGCTGAGCGTGTGGGTCGGCAGTAGCTGTAAAAGCGGCGATCGCCATCTTATGTCCAGCTGGTTTCATCTTCAATAGCGCTGGACGCACTGTTCCTAGCCGTCGATAAGCAGGTCGAAAGGTATCTCCCCACTGCACTAAACAGTGCGCTTCATCAAGAATCAATCCGTTGATGATTAATGATGGATGTCTGAGGCAGTCCCATACCATTGGACTGAATAGCGTTTCAGGTGATAGATAGAGCAGTCGAAGGCGATTGTGTTCTAACTGCTGAAAAACCTGTCGTTTCATTTGAGCTGAGAGTTCGCTGTGTAGCGAAGCGGCAGGCAAGTTTTTCTGTCGCAGCTCCTCAACCTGATTTTCCATTAATGCAACCAGTGGAGAGACAATCAACGTTAGTCCGTCTTGCATCAGAGCAGGTAGTTGAAAACAGATTGATTTCCCGCCTCCAGTGGGCATGACGATGAGAGCATCGCGGTGACTCATTAAACTACGGATAATTTCGCCTTGAGGAGATCGAAAATCGTCATATCCCCAAATCTTTTTGAACTGAGCACGCACATGTTCCCATTGGTCGGGTTGGTTGACTGATGCTGTGAGATGCATCCCCATTTGTGTGATTGTGAAGAGAATTGGTTGCATTCTCAACATACCCAGTCATCGATAGCAGTTCTCAGAACTGATACAGGTCGGTGAAGCGACTTCCAAGTCGGTGAAGCGACTTCCAAAAGGAGAAAGCTGATGTTATTTGTGGCTGCGTTTTAGGGAAACGGTATTATCAGCTGCCAACATACTTCGATCCACACTCGCGCAATCCTCGATAAGTGGTGAGCCGTAAGGTGGGTAATGCTCACCACTTATTTCATTCGTTCAATTCATCAAATCTGTTGGGAGAGCGGTGCTAGATAAAGCGATCGCATCAGTTCTGGCTCGTCTCCGTTAATTCTTTTGCTTCAAGCTTAATTCTTTAATCTTGCCTGAAGATCCGACTCTTCAGCTGTAGGATGATTAGGGTCAAGCATGAAAACTAAAGCCGTTGGGAAATATAGCTCCTATCCTTTCATTCTAAGTCTCTCTCTTTAGATGAAATTCAGCCAAGTGACCAGACAGTGAAAGCTGGGTTAATCGGCACACCCTGTGTTCCCAAAGAATTGCTGACTTTTAGAATGAAAACAGCAGTGGGCTCGATACGTACGATTGATTTTAACTAATGCTCTGCTGTCGGCGGTCCCGACTCGGTGTGGGAGGGTTGTCAGAGAGGTGTGCACCTATCCTTATGTGTAAAGGCTTGTTCTCTCGCTCTCGGTTTCATCTACATGACTCAATCACACTTCGCTTCATTTGTTCCGTTCGAGTTCAACGTTCTGGGCAAACCTGTTTCACATCAAACAAAAAATAAGCAACGATTATCTGACTGGAAACGAACCGTTCGTGAAACGGCAGCGATTCAGTGGGAAAACCGTTCACCATTGGGTATTGCTGTTCAGGTCATCATTACTCATTATTTTGATAGCCCTGATGGAGATGAGAGTTCAGTTAGCGATAGCGACAACATCGTCAAGCCTGTGCGAGATGCGCTGAATGGCTTAATCTATGTTGACGATTATCAAATTACAGATTTTATTAGTCGTCGTCGTAACTTAAACCATTCCTTTCGTGTCAAGGGAATGTCGACAATCCTTGCAGAAGGGTTTTGTCAGGGCAAAGAATTTCTTCATGTTAAAGTAGACAGAGCTCCTGACCCTTCAGATGTAAGTTGATGAATCAGCCAAGAGAGCACACAAAGTCTGAATACGAATCCCTGCTTGGTATTGCTGAGGAATATCAGGGTCAGGGATATGCTGTATCAATCGCCCCTCCGGCACAAAGCTTGCCCATTGGTTTAGCAGGCTATCCAATTGATTTAATTGCCTCCCGCGACGACCACACGGTTGCAGTGAGTGTCCGAGATAAAAAAGGACTCACTCGCGGTGGACAGGAGGATTTGCGAGAAATTACAAAGCGTGTCAACCAGCAGCCAGGTTGGGAATTTGAACTGGTTGTTACTGAGTCAGAGGAATCCTGACTTTAGCGATCGCCACCTTTCAACGGCACTGATTCAACTGCATTAGCCTCATTAAATGATGCGCTTAGGATTTACTTCTTTGTGCAGTTTGCTGGTTGCTCTGCCACCAACACTATTGCTGGGGCTCTACAGGTGCGACGGTGGCGGGAGCTGCTGACGATAATAGCTTGAGCAGCTTGACTGTTTGAGCAGCCTGGTAGTTTGAAAGCTCAGTGTTATGACTTTTCATCGGAACATTGAATAAAGATGTGTTCCAATGAAAGATTGGACTGCCTAATGAAATGAAGTCATACACGGTTCGGTGTGTTCCCTGAAATCTTGAGGGGCCGATCATCATTGCCAAATGACCCATCGCGAGGGCTCAGACATAACACTGAGTGCTTATCCCATGATTTGAGGGAATCATAGATTTATCTATTGTGTCCATCAGACTACTGCAGACCTGGCAGTCAGCGTTCGTGCATCTCAATCTTAAGTTCGAAGTCACAGGAAGCACTAAATTTAATTGATTTTAACGCTATAGCGCTACGCGCATTGATTCAACCCAATGTGGCGAGGCGCACAGCGCTCCACAATGCTGCTTCTATATCTACGCCTTTGCACGCCGTTGTAGATTTCATTGATGGGTGAAATGGAATCTGGTTTCGTCAATGCTCGAGAAATCGGGCATCATTCTGCTGCGAGCATCCGTCAACTTCGTTATCGTTCTTCAGTTCGTCCCTATTATCCAGATCGTTTCTCATGAAAACTATTCTTGTTATCGAAGATGAGCAAGCTGTTCGCCAAACCATCAAAACCACTCTTGAGGAACAAGGATTTCAAGTGGTTGATGCAGCAGATGGATTAGCAGGAATTGAGATGTTGACGACGCATCATCCGGACTTGGTCGTGTGTGGCATTGTGATACCCGAATGTGACGGATATGCTGTGCTTGATGCGTTACGGCATAACGACACTACAACCGGAATCCCGTTTATTTTTCTGAGCTCAAAAAGTGATAAGTCCGATATTCGGCATGGCATGAACCTTGGAGCTGATGACTATCTCACGAAGCCATTTACCGATGAAGATCTACTCAGTGCAATTAATGCCCGTCTGGATCGGCAAGAGGCGATCGCTGTTCCCTATCAACGAGACATGAAGCGAGCCGTTGATAGCCTCAATCAAGTTGCATTTTATGATCCAGTCACGCGATTGCCTAACCTGATCTTCTTGCATCAACTGCTCCAAGAACAGCTCGATCGCGTCCAAAATCAAGGTATATCGTCAGATAACTGGGCGATCGCCGTACTGAACATTCATCTTTCTCATCAAGACTGGGTTGCGCGAAGAAACAAACTTCCGCTATCTGAACCTCTCCTAAGAGCAGTGTCTGCAAGACTGAAGACTACTGCTGAACAAAATCGCGCTCCTTTCAATGGACTGGTTGCCCGAGTCGGCAGCCATCAGTTTGCGCTTGTGCTGTACAACAATGATGCAGCCCGCGACCTGAACGAGTTACTCAATCAGCTGATCGCTGACCTGGAAGCTCCTTATGAAATTGAACAGTATCCCGTCAACATCATTGCTAAAATTGGCGGCGCCCGTTTTCCTCAGGATGGAATCACCTCTTCTACCCTGCTGCATCGCGCTGATATTGCAGTACATCACTGTGTAAAGAGCGACGATAGTGTGCATCAATGTTATGCGCAAGACATGGAAGCCGGCTATTATCGACACAAGCGATTACTTGGTGAAATTCAGTCGGCACTCGATCGAGGTGAATTTTCGCTGTTGTATCAGCCGCAGCTCAATACGATCTCTGAGCGGGTTACTGGTGCTGAGGCATTACTGAGATGGCAGCATCCAGAATTTGGACAGATTGCCTATGAGGAATTTATTACGATCGCAGAAGAAGCTCGTCTTCTGCCTAAGCTAGGACGATGGGTGGTTCAGACTGGGTGTGAACAGTTGCGAGAATGGCGACCGCTCACATTAATTCCGCTTCAGTTATCCATCAACATTTGGCAACAACAACTTCAGGACAGTGCTTTTGTCGAACATTTACTTGAAGCTGTCCGACAAGCTGATTTGAATCCGAAGCAATTGGTGCTTGATATTGGGGAGCCCAGTTTCGTTGCCTTCGACCATGATGGTATTGCTCCAATTCTTCATGAGATCACTGCCACAGGCATTCAAATTGCTGTTGACGAATTTGGTATGCGGGGCATGCCACTTCAGTATCTAAAGACACTTCCGATTCATATTATTAAACCCGGACGAGACTTGGTCGAAGGCATCACAAGGAATGAAGAAGATGCTCTCATGACGGAGATGATTATCGAGCTTGCTCAACGATTGAAACTAAAGGCTCATGCAAAGGGCGTTACAACCAATCAACACGTGGATGTATTGATGAAGTATGGGTGCCATACGATGCAGGGCTATCACTACAGTGAGCCAGTATTATCTGAAGACTTTAAGGTGATTCTCTCTGGAGGATTGCAACAGTGATTCTATCAGTGCAGCGTTAATGCTTAGGTTGTTTGTCCAGTTGCTAACCACACTTGAGTGGTTACTGGGGTTTGAGCCTGAGCAAGCATTGCTTTCAAGGGGTCACCTTCTAGCACATCGTTTGCTAGTAATTGTTGAGCCATGGTATCTAGCAGAGAACGATTGAGCGTTAGAATAGCGATCGCCATGTCATGAGCCTGATGAATTGACTGCTTCACTAGCCGATCAATCTCAGCTGCAACTTCACCGCTCATTGGGCGACGGGTACGCTCACTATCTAGGAATTGTGACTGGCTGTTCTCAAACGCAACGGGACCCAGATCGGGAGCCATTCCATACTGAGTCACTGCGCGTGTGGCTAAGTCGGTTGCTTTTTGGATATCGTCACTGGCTCCAGATGAGACCTTATTAAATACCACTTCTTCTGCTGATCGCCCACCCAAGAGCGTAGCAAGCTGGCCGCGCAATTCATCTTCCAGCATTAGAAAGCGATCGTCGTCAGGAGTCTGTATGGTGTATCCCAATGCTCCTTTACCGCGAGGCACGATGGAAATTTTCGAGACCTGAGCACTACCAGGCATGAGTGAACCAACAATCGCATGACCGACTTCGTGATAAGCGACGGTTTTACGCTCGGTGGGAGAAAGAATGCGCGATCGCTTCTCTAGCCCGGCAATGACTCGCTCAATTGCCTCTTTCACATCAATCATCATCACGGCTTGACGGTTGTTTCGAGCTGCAAGCAGTGCTGCTTCGTTGATTAAGTTTGCCAGATCGGCCCCAACGAAGCCCGACGTTTGAGCGGCGATCGCTTCCAAATCAACATCCTCGCCTATCGATACATTGTTGGAATGTACCTTCAAGATCTCCAGGCGACCGCTTTTATCTGGCCGATCGACCAAGACCTGGCGGTCAAAGCGTCCTGCTCGCTTCAGTGCAGGGTCGAGAATTTCAGGGCGATTCGTGGCTGCAATGAGGATTACGCCTTCATTGCCATCAAATCCGTCCATTTCCGTCAGCAGTTGATTGAGGGTCTGTTCTCGCTCATCATTCCCTGCATGGGGATTTCCACCTCGGGATTTGCCAATGGCATCCAGTTCGTCAATGAAAACGATGCACGGAGCCTGCCGTTTTGCCTTATTGAAGAGGTCCCGCACCCGAGAAGCTCCAACCCCGACATAAAGCTCGACAAATTCTGATGCTGCTATGCTTAAAAAAGGAACATTGGCTTCTCCTGCAACTGCTTTTGCCAGTAATGTTTTGCCCGTTCCTGGAGGTCCGACCAGCAATACTCCTTTCTGCATCTTTTCCCCAATCTTCCGATATTTGTCTC
>JBCBLF010000143.1:0-11674 GCA_038520475.1 Cyanobacteria bacterium J06627_8 | reverse complement strand
ATTGGCGAATTTGTCCAGCCCTTGGAGAGGTGGCTGAGTGGTCGAAAGCGGCAGATTGCTAATCTGTTGATAGGTACGTAAGGCCTATCCGAGGGTTCGAATCCCTCTCTCTCCGTTTTAGTTACTGTGATGCTATTGAATTAGCTGCGTTGGGCTTTGTTCACGCAGTACTTTTACTGCTGTTGCGATCGCCGTTTCGTGAGACCTATCTATTGGCGTTCCTCGCATGCGCCTTGCTATGGCAGTCTTTCATCACTCGATTAGGGACCACAGCGTGTGATACGTCTCTTATAACAGCCACACTGCGGGGCATCTTTTGTAGGGCTGTATTTGATAGCTTTAGCCATTTAGGTTAGGACACCGAGTATTATCCGGTTCCTTTGCACGCAGCCAAATGGCTCGCCGTCTTGCCCTAACGGAACTGGCGACGGCTATAAAAGCACCCGCATAGCGCTTCTAGAAGATGGCTTATGGATAGAAGCCTAGTTTCGGAAGTCCTAGCGTTTCGTCCCATCCCATCATGATATTTAGACACTGAACGGCTTGTCCGGCTTGTCCTTTCATGAGGTTGTCAATAGCGGACATAACAATGATGCGCCCAGTTCGAGCGTCAACCTCAATGCCAATTTGGCAGAGATTTGTGCCGCAGACCCACTTGGTTTGTGGATAGATGCCATTGGTCAGAATGTTGATCCAGGAGGCACTTCGGTAGAACGCCTGATAGATCGTAATCAGATCTTCGGTAACCAGACCCGGATCACGGAGGGTTGAATAAATGGTTGAGAGAATTCCTCGCGGCATAGGCATGAGGTGAGGGGTAAACTGCACCAAAACGTTCTGACCCGAAATATCGCTGCAAATCTGCTCAATCTCTGGTGTATGTCGATGGCGAGCAACGCCGTATGCCCCAATTGAATTGTCTGCTTCAGCCAATAGAAGATGGGTTTTGGCGGTGCGTCCACCTCCTGAGGTGCCTGATTTGGCATCAATAATTGTTGTTTCAGGAACAACGAGACCCTGCTTCATTAAGGGGGCTAGGCCCAGTAATGTTGCGGTGGGGTAGCATCCCGGACACCCAATTAATGATGCTGTTTTAATGCGATCGCTATAGAGCTCAGGCAATCCATAAACCGCGTGTTTGGCGACGTCGTGATCGTCCCGATCAATGCCATACCACTGGTGATGAATATCTAGCTTTTCGAATCGATAATCGGCGGATAAATCGAGAACCTTGCATCCCTTGTCTAAAAGTGTCGGGGCCATTTTACAAGCCAGCCCGTTGGGTAAGGAAAAGAAGACAACCTGACATCGCGCTGCAATGGTTTCTAAATCAATCGACTCAATCTTCAAGTCTGTATGATGTGCTAAATGCGGATATAAATCTGAGAATGCTTTACCTGCAGAACTATCTCCACCTAAATAAGTAATGTCAACCCCTGGATGTTCGAGTAGCAGCCGGACAAGCTGAACGCCTCCATAGCCGGAAGCGCCAACAATGCCAACAGAAATTCGTTCTGAATCACCCATAATATAAAGCCATACCCTCGTTTTTTAATGGATACAGGCCACGCATGTTATTAAAAGTTCTAACGTTTGAGTCGTGTCCGATGATGTAGAGGTTCGGATGGTCAACACTCTCACTTAGCGACACTCGATGCTGCAACCTGGCTCGAGTATATATCAAATGTTAGGCCTTACGCAGTTGAACGGTTTTTCGCAAGCCAGCCTGCGAAAAACCGTTTCCAAAACTACTGAACCTTGCATGAAAGGTGACGGCTCCGGTTTTAGATTATGGCCACTGAGATTTCTAACGAAGGGTCAGCCCATCGTTAGAATGAAGAGGACGCTCAGTGCGGTGGCTAGCTTGATATTGACTAGCCCTGTGCGAACGGCTACACCGTTAACCTGATGAACTAAGAATTTATTGTGGAACCGCTACCTATTTATGAATCCACGAGTCAAGGGCGATCGCCTAATTTTCAATTTGATTCAATTGATGCAGCTTTAGCTGATTTGAAAGCCGGACGCTCGATCGTCGTTGTTGATGATGAGAACCGCGAAAATGAAGGAGATGTCATTTGTGCAGCCCAGTTTGCAACACCTGACATGATTAATTTCATGGCAGTGGAAGCACGAGGATTGATCTGCTTAGCCATGATGGGCGATCGCCTAGATGAGCTGGATTTGCCGCTCATGGTTAGTAACAAAACCGATGAAAATGAGCAAACTGCTTTCACGGTTAGCATTGATGCAGCCCTTCATTTGGGGGTCACAACAGGTATTTCCGCAGATGACCGTGCCCGTACGATTCAAATTGCCATTAATCCGAATACGAAGCCTGGGGATTTGAGGCGTCCAGGCCACATTTTCCCACTCCGAGCAAAAGAAGGAGGCGTGCTTAAGCGGGCTGGTCATACAGAAGCTGGTGTTGATCTCGCCCGACTAGCCGGTCTCTATCCAGCCGGAGTTATTTGTGAAATTCAGAACCCAGATGGTTCCATGGCACGGTTGCCGGAGCTCATTGAATATGCCAAGCATCACAACCTGAAGCTGATTAGCATTGCAGATTTGATTAGCTATCGGCTTCAACATGAGCGATTTATTCAGCGAGAGACCATTGCAGAACTCCCAAGTCTATTTGGTACGTTCAAAATCTATGCGTATCGCAACTCACTCGATAACACTGAGCACGTTGCAATTGTGAAGGGAGATCCTGAGACGTTCAAAGATCAGACGGTGCTGGTGCGAGTTCATTCAGAATGCTTGACTGGCGATGCTTTGGGCTCTCTGCGATGTGATTGTCGAGGGCAACTCCAGTCTGCCATGAAGATGCTGGAATCCGCTGGAGCAGGGGTCGTGGTCTATCTTCGTCAAGAGGGGCGTGGTATTGGGTTAGTGAACAAGCTTAAAGCCTACACCTTGCAAGATATGGGACTCGATACTGTTGCTGCCAATGAGAAGCTGGGCTTTCAGGCTGACCAGCGTAACTATGGCGTTGGTGCCCAGATTCTAAATGACATCGGCGTGAGAAAGTTTCGACTGATTACTAACAACCCCAGGAAAATTGCAGGGCTTAAGGGCTATGGCCTGGAGATGGTGGATCGGGTACCTCTGCTGGTCGAAGCGACGCTCTATAATGCAGATTACTTAGCGACGAAAGCGCAGAAACTCGGGCATCTTCTACTCCAAACGTATCTTGTGACGGTCTCCATTCTATGGAACGATGAGCCACAGCCTCCAGCTCAACACTACGAACGATTAGAAGCTATTCGCCAGCTTGCTGGGAAGCATAATTTGTTGGTGCAGGAGGAGGCGAGACCCGTGGCGATCGCCCTTTTTGGACAGTCTTCGTTGACCTTTCATCTTGGGTTTGACCAGCCGAACTTGACCAAGCCTGACTGGTATCAAAACTGTCAGCATCCCTATGTGGAAGCCATTGGAGAAATTCTAGATGCGATCGCCCAGACGCCATATCTCCAGCATGTTGAGTTTTTGATTTCAGCAGGGCACGACCCACTAACGCGAACGACGCTTCAAGTCCAGCTTGATCGTCAAATTTTTGGTTTAGCGATCAATGCTGATCAGGAGCTGGTTCTGCCCTCATCCGTGTGTGGACAGTTTCAAACTCAGCGAATTTATGTGTTTACGCACCATGAAACTAGCGACTAAATGCAGTGATGGACACGCAACGCGCGTCCATCACTGCATTAGTTCCTGAGTAAACGTTGTCAAATTACGGGTATCGGTACCTAGTCCGCCGATGAGGATATTCCGAGGCTGTTGGATTCCTTGGCATTATCCACACCAGAGCGATCGCCGTTTTGAGCTTGACGCTGCATCATTTCTGTAATCGAGATGCGCTCAATCAGACCAATAATGTGTCCGTCTTCCTCGACGACTAGCGCATCGGCTTTTTCTTGTTCGATACGAGGAAGCAAGTCCATTACGGGTGTGGCTGCATCAACTGAAGGCAGCATAGCTCTAGGTTGAGTTAGCGATTGAACGGTCACGGTCCACCAATCACTGGTTGGAATCGTCTTCATCGCATCAGTTTCTATTTCCCCAACCAGCTTCCCGTTTTCATCAATGACTAAATACTTTCGCCAGTTCACTGGATTACCGATGATGTAGTCATTCGCAAATTCTCGAAGTGACAAGGTCGCCGGGACGATCGGACTTCGGGGATACATGGCATCTTTTGCCGTCAGGCCGCTGAGCTTTTCCTGGATGACTGCTGATTGAGCGGCTCTTCCAGCATTTTGAAGCAAGAACATCCCAATCAGAAGTGTCCAAATATTGCCTGGCAAGATGAGGCCAAATGTGGCTGAAATTCCAAATGTGGCATTAACGCCTAGCACAATACCGATCCAGCCAAAGATTTGGCCGACCCGGCTAGCAAAAGCGACTCCCTTATAGGGTTTTCCGGTGATTTTCCACACAATGGCTTTCAAAATGTTGCCACCATCGAGGGGAAGTCCTGGAATGAGATTAAACGCGCCGAGAATTAGATTGATGGTCCCTATGATGTTAACAATGGCCCGCAAGGGCGTTGGCATATCAACATAAATGCCAATCGCAGTGAAGATGCCAAACAAGACAAAACTGACTAAGGGTCCGGCGATCGCCACCCAAAATGCATCTAATGGCGTTTTCGACTCTTCACCCAGGCTAGCCAATCCACCAAAAATAAAGAGCGTAATGGATTTGACTTCGATGCCCTGACGAATGGCTGCAACGCTATGGCCTAGCTCGTGTAGTACCACAGATGAAAACATCAGTAGAGCAGTCACCATGCCCAGTATCCACGGAAGCGCACCACCTAAATTAAAGAATCGATCGAGGTCACTCCCATAGGAAAACGTGACCAACGCAAACACAATAAACCAGGATGGATTGATGAAAAAGGGAATCCCGAATAAATTTCCGACGCGAATACCGTTCATGCATGCCTCGTATCTGCTTGTCTAAAAGATGTTCCCATCTAACAATGTAGCGGTCTTCAAAACCCCTGTGGGGATCGTTGAGTTACATTTAGATGCTGATAACCGAACAAGAAGCCTTAAATGCTGCGGATAGAGTACGGGGTGATGGTTTTCTCCAAGGCCCTAGCTCCAGTATCTTAGAACCGAGCTTGGCGGCGAAGTCGTCGAATTTGGGCGATCGCAAAACCACCACAAATAGCCACAATGAAATCGGTTGCGAGAATCTGTTTTGCATAATATCCGTAAGTATCAGGATATGCGCAAGCAACGGAGGGGTCAGGAGACGCACAGAGGAAATAATTGATAATTAGCCAGGGTAATGTCCCGAACACCCACAAGACAGCGCCAACTAAAAAGAAAATAAGAACTGCTACCATATCTGCTCACCTCTGCAAGGAGCGTTCACAAACTCCACAATTGAACCTCCTCAATAAAAGATTACACTGTCATGGATAACACCGTCATTGCGATCGCGCTGTGCGAGCTAATTAAGCACGGTCTTGTGGGTGCGGCGCACTCTACACATTTTTTTGAGGTATCTAACGGTTGTCAAGTAGGGAGGCATAATGCTAATCAAGCCTGCCACGTGCAATTGCAGAGATGAAAAGGGCACTTTATGAAAGAAGCTGCTATCTTCATCCCCCATGCCCAAACGTCGCTCATCGAAGAAAAAAGCTAAGACCAAAAAAACGACTACTCAAGAATCGGACGTTCAGCTAAGCCTCAAAGAACGGCTTGCACTGAAACGAACGCGCGATCGTCAACGCAAGGCCCTCATCCAATTCGCAGGCATTGCAGGATTTTTGTCTCTTGTTGTGGGGGCAGCAGCAGGACTTGTTGCAGGACCCAAATTAGGTTTAGGTGCGGCAGTTGGCATTCTCTACATGTCGCTGTCTTTTAAGTACCCCCGATATGCCCTATGGGGATTTTTAATCTATCTACCGTTTGGTGGCACGATTACTTACACCATTGGCAACAGCCCGCTTCTCCAGCTTGCAAAAGATGGCTTCTACATTCCAGCGCTGTTCGGCATCTATCAATATTGTCAGAGCAAGAAGCAACCATTCATTATTAGTAAGGCTCTGCTGATTCCCATCATCGTCCTATTTGGTTATTGCTGTGTGGTGCTTTTTTTTGTTAATGGTGCACAGCAACTCAATAGCAATGATGAGCTGCCATTCTTCTTGGGCATTCTAGGGCTGAAAGTCCTGATGGGATATATCCCGCTGACTATTTGCGCTTATCACCTCATCACCAACAAACAGACGTTTTTCTTTTTGATGCGCCTGACGCTGGTTCTGATTTTCAGCTGTTGCGTTCTTGCCTTTATGCAATATGCTCTTCTGACTGTCGGTATCTGCGAAGGTACTCGAGCGGCTGAAGGGAGTGATTTGTTTAAGGCGACGTTAGACGCGCGTTGTCTCGTTGGCGGCGCGTTGCTCTACAGTCCGCAACAAGGTCAGATTCGCCTACCAGGAACGTTTGTGGCGCCCTGGCAGTGGGGGTGGTTTCTAATTTCGTCCACGTTTTTGTGTTTCGCGAGTGCATTTAACGAACCGGCGGTACGGTGGCGGTTGTTTGGCATGGCCTCACTGGGGGCAGTATCTGTGATGGCAGTCTTGTCTGGGCAGCGAATCGCTCTGGCCCTTGTGCCCGTGATTGTTGTGGGATTGTTGATCGGAACCGGACAGATTTCGAATCTGAAGAAATTCATTCCTGTGGCAATTTTGCTATCCGTGGTCTTGACAGTCGCTGCATGGAACAATCCTGAGATTGTTGAGGAACGAGTGGCTAGTTTTCAGAGCCGCTGGGAGGCATCACCTCCCCAGCAGTTCATTGTTGAACAGTTTGAGTGGGCTATCTATGAAAACGGTAAGCTGCTCGGCAATGGCCTCGGACGGGCAACGAACTCAGGACGTGCGCTAGCAAAAACCGCTCTTGTGGAAACGTATTACCCAAAACTGATTTACGAAATTGGGTTGATCGGGACATTTGCTTTTTTAGCTGTTGTCACGACGCTAACGATGCAGACCTTCAAGGCATACCGATCGGTGCGCGATCGCACCCTCCGCAGCTATGGCGCTTCGTTTTGGTTTTATGTGCTGTTTATTAGCTACAACACTTACTACTATCCCCTCGATGTTGACCCGGTTTCGGTGTATTACTGGTTTTTTGCTGGGGTGTTGTTGAGGTTACCTGTGCTCGACAAGGAAAAATCGCCCGACGATTCTGAAGATGATGTCTCGTCTAGGAAAAAACGAAAGCGCTCTCGGCGCCCATTGCGGACCCGTGCGAAAACATTTGCCTGATTCAATGCTGGCAATGTGAAACTGCGTTCAAGTCGTGTGAGAAGCATCTTGTCGGCAACTATGTCCCAAGGGCTATAGCCACCGCCATGACTCATTTGACGATTTGCCAGCATTTGTAAAGAGGAGAATCACGAGTGGTCTTTCCATTACTCTCGGTCATCATTCCAACCTATGGGCGTGAGCAGGTGCTATGTGACACTTTGGCAGATGTGCTGAAGCAAGACTATCCCAACCTAGAGATATTGGTCGTTGATCAGACAAAGACCCATGACCCGCTCACGCAACAGTATTTGCGCGAGCGGGTAGAGTGTGGTGACATTCGATTGTTCTCTTTGCCATGGGCTAGCCTACCCGGTGCTCGAAACTATGCCATTCGTCGCGCACAGGGCGAATTTCTCCTGTTTTTAGATGATGATGTGCAGTTGCCACCGGGCTTTTTCCACGCTCACGTTCGAGCGTTTCAGGAGCACCCAAGTGCCGGGGCGATCGCCGGACGAGTTCTTGATCGCATGAAGCTGGCCGACGCAGAGCCTGGGCTAGAAATTGACTTTCTTCCTCCCGAAGCCATGGACCCGGGTATTGCTTGGTATCACATTGATTTGGTTCACGCGACGCAACCCCAACAGGTATTGACAGCGAGAGGCTGTAACATGGCCTTTCGTCGATGTTTGTTTGAGCAACACAACTTGAGGTTCGATGAACGATTCCGAGGAAGTGCCGTTCGCGAAGAATCTGACTTTTGCCTTCGAACTCGAAAAACTGGATATTCAATCTGGTATTCACCAGAGGCTTGTCTCGTTCACTTAGGTGAGGAGAGTGGTGGATGTCATGACATCAGCACCCGGTCGATTGCTTATCAAATCACTTTTTACCACAATCATTTTTTGATGGGCCTCAAAAACTTAACGATGCGTCAAAATCTTCGGTTTTTTGCCAAGCTTTTTGACTGTCACGTGCTCGGACATCCGCCCTGCTATAAAAGTGGGTCTGTACTAAAAGTGATGACTCGACTGATATTTTACTGTGCTGGATTTTTTCAAGCGGCTGGACGAATGGTTCAATCCCTTTGGACTGATGGACAACGTTACAGCCAGACTGACCCACTTGTGTCGAATGCGGCATCGGCTCAAGCATCGTCACCCTCTCAGAATGCGCAGATGACCGAGTCGTACCACGTCCACGAATAAAAGCAGGCTTAGGGCTAGCGCTAGTCTGTGATGTCCAGCCCAGTATCATGCATCAAATTGCTTGAGTCTGGCCGCTGTTATTTTTCGTAGAATCCTTGCTTTATCAGGATTCTACAGGGCACCCTCAGAGGCGATCGCTTCCGTAGTCTAGTAACAGCGCAATCATATCTAGTCGATGTTTCCAACTCTCGACGCGATAACTGTGACTGAACGAATGGAGATAGGTCCACTCTTCAAACTGAGTAGTGAACTCCTGAAAAGTAGCCTGTGCGTTCCGGATTTCTCGCCTGGTCGCACCATCAGACAGCTCATTGAGCATCAACTGCATCTCCTCTGATGCCTGAATCATGTCCTCACGCTGAGTTGGGCGCACCCAAAAAGCATCATTTTCAAGTAAAAAAATCCATTCATACTGTAAGGCGTCGAACCGAGCCGAAGCAGTTGTAAACGGTTCGCGAAATGGAATCGGCGCAAGAGGGATATCGTCTGTTCCCTGCGTTCGATTAAAAATTGATCGCAAGTTTTCATTCAAATGCTCGGCTGCAAACAATGCATATCCTCCTGCGGGAGTATCACGTAGCAGCTGGACCTGATCAAATGCAGCCGCTTCCGATAAGTTGAAGAGCTGAATACCAGGAACAATCAGAGTGGAGCCTAGCTCAGCTTCGAACAACCAAGGAGACGTAAGCTGCTGAAAGCGATTAGTGTCTGAGGCATAACTCATGGTCACAATCATGTCGATGGTGCCTGCTCGCGCCCAAGCTTCCCAATGTTGCTGGAGCTTTTGGATGCGCTCGTGCTCAGACATTGAAAAAACAGCGGCAGATAAAACAACCTCTGGACGAAGGGCGCGAATGTGTTGAGCGGTTTCAGCGACAAATGAGTTAACTTGCTCGATACGAAAGTCTGTCCACTGCTGCCACAGGCCACGATCAGCTGGTGAGAGTTGTATCGGGTCAACGCCTGTGAGTTCACGAAACTGACGGCGGGATGCGGCTCCATAGCCGTAACTGTGACCTGATGCTGCATTCTGAAATGGATACCGAATGTAGTCGAGGTGTAAGCCATCCACATCGTATTGAGTCACAATCTCTTCGTATAGAAGTCGGAGATATTGACGCACGGCTGGATTGGCTGGATCGAGAAATGGCTTATCTTGTCCCGCAGGGATAGCGCGTCCCCGGCGATCGGCATTAGCCCAACTGGGGTTAGCCGCTAAAATTGGTCCTGGATAATTCCAAGGTAAGTTGGCAATGACGTTGTGCCGTTGATTGCCCGCTGCAAAAACCCAAACCCAGGCGTGGGCTTCCATGCCACGTTCATGAGCTAAGTCAACTGCTGCCGCTAGCGGATCCCATCCTCGAATGAGTGGGTTTTGTGTGGGAGCAACCTCACTTGGATAGATGGGATATCCTGCATTAACCGTTTCAACAAATACGGTGTTGATTCCGGCGGATTCGAGTTGATCAAAGATTTCGGCTAATCGTCGACGAGAACCCGCTTCAACAATGGTGCCACGGTCTAGCCAAATTGCTCTGACCTCTGGTTGAGCAATGGGGCGATCGGTTGGAAAGTTTTCCCAGAGAAGTTGTCGTGCTTCGAGCCAGTTTTGCCGAGCTTCGCCATACTGACGGTTATCGATCAGGTCAGGAAATTCTTCTAATAACGCCTTTGCTTGAACAAGGGCCGGATGCCCCATGATGCGCGCATATGCGTTCATTTCAGATGCATTGGGCAAGTCTTGAGTGACGCCGGGTTGATTGGTCGCACTTGCAATCAAAAGGCCGTTGTTTTGTCCAAGTTCTTCTGAATCAGTTGCATAAATTTGGGAAGCTAACAGTGCGCTTTCAAAGCGACCAATCAAGTTTTCCAACTCTCGCGTCATGGACAGCTTTTCGAGAATGTGGATGGGCTGTGCGTTGCGTTCAACTTCCAGCCCAGCTGGGGCAATCTGTTGAGTTGGGTCAACAAAGTCTTCATTCGTTGTTGGCGTTAGGGGCAGGCGAGACTGAGTGGTCTCATTGCTCTGTTGCCTAGCTGTACTCGATAGGATGGGGCGATCGCCTTCCGTGCGCGTTGTGTTTTGAGATGAAGGAGTTACATCTTGAGCTGTTGTGGGCGGCATTTGCTCCGTGTCTTGAGCGACCGATAGACGATCGATCATCCCACGCTCAGCGACCTCACTAGATGACTGGACAGGCAACACGGTTTGCAGCCACATTGCGTCGAATGCGACATCGGCTGCGTCAGGGTCGCCCCAGTTCCATCCCAACACTGTAGCCGTATCGGTTTTGATCACCGCGGGTGCACCCGCTGAACCGACATTAATCCGACGGGAAAAGCCTTCGCCCCGAGGCTGTCGCTGAATTGAACCGTTTGGTGAAGGTTGCCAGGTTGCCAGCGTTTCAGAGCCGAGCCGAGTGGGCACAATGATACCCCCTTCGATAGCAGGAGCCTCTGCTATTTCATCAGCCATTGGATGGCGATCGCCAACTTGAAGTCGAGCTGTTTCAGGCAGTGAAAACGCCCAGTATGCGCCTAATAGCGATCGCAGCCGAGCCTGTAGGCTAGAAGATGACGACTCTCCTAGGTTCCCGGTTACAATCACTTGTCCGCCTTGTTCAATCCATCGCTCAAGCAGTCTAAACTGGCGCTGTGAGACATTCTGGATGTTAGGAAGTAACAGAATATCTACGCTGCTGATGTCATTAAATTGTTGAACCTGATTCCACTCAATGAACTGAAACGGCTGATTAATCTGCTCTAACCGTTCGGAAATAGGCGATCGCCAATGAGCATTCTCATCTTCAATTGCAATTCCCAGTAAACGAGCGTGATCGTCTGCCTTTGTTGCAGGAGACACCGTGCTCTTGAGATTACTAGTGGTTTCGGCAGCAACAGTCGGCGTGTCTTGGCCGAGCAATGCACTTGCGACTGCGATCACCACAACCGTGGTCAGCCGGAGATGGCTGGTTTGAGGAAATATTCGCTGGGAATAGGATTTTAAGAAATGGAATGACAACCAACCCACGGACTCAACTCCTTCTACACTCTTGCATAACGCACAATAAGGAAGACACAGCCGTTACTGAAGGAGTCCGCCGGATGACTCCTCATCGAAAGTAGAAACTAGAAATTAAAATACTTACTAAAAATGAAAATACGTAAAGTGGTGACGCCTGCGTTGATTCGCTTG
>JBCBLF010000142.1:0-11685 GCA_038520475.1 Cyanobacteria bacterium J06627_8 | reverse complement strand
GCTGCTTGCTGTTCAATTTCTCAGTCGAGTGAATGTCAAAGAGTTCAAAGAAAATGCGAATACGGCGATCGCCAACATCCTTGCGAGTGACCTCGACTAATCACTCCCCTTATCTTCCTGCGCCACACCTCTTGAGTCTTCTTCGTATCCTTCTATTCCCATTCTTATGAACTTTTGGTCAGACATCCTTGACTTCTCCAAACAGACCACCCAAGCCGTCGGTCAGCAGTTGCTACGAGACTTTGGCACCGTGACGGCAGGCGAGAAGGTAGATGGGAGCCTGGTAACCGCGTCCGATCGTTGGGCAGACGATCGGCTGCGTCAGTCCATTCAAGAAGCTTTCCCCGATCACGGCATTTTGAGTGAAGAAGTCGAGCACATTTTTCCCTCTACCGACTGGTGTTGGATTATTGATCCGATCGATGGCACAACAAACTTCACACGAGGCATTCCAGTCTGGGGCATCTCACTAGGCTTGTTGTACCAAGGGACTCCTGTATTTGGCTACGTTGCCTTTCCCCCTGTTCAACAATCATTTTGGGGCTATTGGCCCGGAGACTCGGGCCTCGATTGTCCGACAGGGGCATGGCTTAATGGCGTCCAGATTCGGGTGAGTGCCGATCATCCATCGAGTAACCACTTTTTCAGCCTTTGTGCCCGTAGTATCGCTGTGTTAGCCCAACCTGAACCCTTTCCGTGCAAAGTTCGCATGGTAGGAGCCGCAACGTACAACTTGCTGATGATTGCCGCAGGAATTGCGCTAGGCGGCGTCGAAGCCACGCCTAAAATTTGGGATATTGCAGCAGTATGGGCGATCGCCCATGCCGCTGGTGCAACTTGGATTCCGCTCGATGAGAAACCCATCTTTCCTCTGCAATCAGGACAAGATTACAGCCGCCGACCATTTCCAACATTGGTCATCAGCCGAGCTGACCTTGCTCCTATCTTTCAACCACGGGTTCGATGCATTGTTCAGGCAAATTTGACTTAGCCAAAGTGGACAAAAAAATAAGAAATGTATAAAAAACTACAGTAATCAGCGCGCAATTGACCCGAAACATTACACCTGTAGTCAGATGAACGACCTTGATATGTGTACTACGATAAAATTAGTACTGTAAGATCCATTTAGCCAATCGTTTTAATTATGGGAGGAATGGCTTATCAATAAGAAGCAACTCGTTAATCGGCAAATCAGAGCAGAGCAAGTTCTGCTGATCGACCATGAAAACAATAACCGAGGGATAATTGATACTCGCGAGGCTCTTCAGATCGCGAAGGAAGCTAAATTAGACCTAGTCGTCGTTTCAGACCGTGATGGCGCGCCGGTTGCTAAAGTGATGGACTTTGGTAAGCATCAGTATCAGCAAAAAAAACGCCAGAAGTCGTCATCTCGACCGACGCTGAAAGAAGTGAAGTTTCGCCCCAACATTGGAGAGTCCGACTACACTAGGGGGGTTGAGCGTGCGGCAGATTGGTTGGACAAGGGAAATATGGTTAAGTTTCAGGTTCGTCTAAGAGGCCGAGAGCACCAGCATCGCGATCGCGCAACTGAGTTACTAGAGCGAGTCGTAACTGATCTAGGCGAAGCTGGTCAGGTCCAATCTTTTGACCGTCGAGCGCTAGTGCTTCAGGTCGCTCCATCCTAGATTCTTTGACTTATAGCGTTTGAACTTAGCTGTCTCATCGCGTCTGATTTGTCTCTATCGAATCCCCTCGTTCCATCTGGATGATGTCGGAACGAGGGGATTCAGTGTGAAAGCAGGAGTTTGCATTCAGTGATATCTCTAACCTTTCGACAAAACCAAAATTTCTGTTGTGTTCTCGATACAATAGAATGCCCAGCAGAAAAAGTGTTACGAGATTGGGAATGGCAAATCTATCAGAACCTTTGGTGTGTAGGTTGTTTATGTACCCTGAAGGTTTTGGCCTCTAGAGGACTACCGCTGAATTCGTTCCGCTTTTTGCTGCTGCTACATTTCTATTGTCACCCATCCATTCTCATCAAATGTCTATCAGCTCTCCAAGCCTGTCTGATGCTCCACCTGTTGCGACTCAAACCCCTCACGTTCTGACGATTCATGGAGATCAGCGCATCGATCCCTACTACTGGTTGCGCGATCGCGATAACCCGGCGGTTATTGAGTACCTCAAAGCTGAAAATGCTTATACCGAAGCGCAAATGAAGCAAACTGAAGCGCTTCAGCAAAAACTCTATGAGGAAATGCTTGGGCGGATTCAAGAAACAGACTTATCAGTTCCGTATCAATATGGAGGCTACTGGTACTACAGCCGTACTGAAGAAGGAAAAGCCTACAGCATCTATTGCCGAAAAAAAGGGAGCCTTGACGCAGCCGAAGAACTCATTCTCGACAATAATCAACTCGCTGAAGGACACGAATTTTTCAGCCTGGGGGATTACGAAATTAGCCCCAACCATCAACTGCTGGCTTATTCAATAGACACCAATGGCTCAGAAAAATACACCCTAGTCTTGAAGGATCTGAGCACTGGCAAGCACTTTGAGGAAAATATTGTAGACGTGGGAGGAGCTGCCTGGGCAAACGACAATCAGACATTGTTCTATACCCGAATCGACTCGACAAATCGCCCATTCCAACTGTGGCGACATGCCCTCGGAACTGATCCAAGCAGCGATGTGCTGATTTACGAAGAGACAGATGAAGCGTTTTACATCGATATCAGTCGCAGCCGCAGTAGCGCCTATCTCTTCCTATCCATTGAAAGCAAAATCACATCAGAGGAATGGTTCCTCGATGCGAATCAGCCGCTTACCGAGTTTCAGGTCATTCAATCTCGCTCCCACGGCATTGAATACTCAGTCACGCACCATCCAGGACATCAGAACGATCCATCGACCAATCAGTTTTACATCGTGACCAATGAAGATGCGGTCAATTTCAAACTCATGGTCACGCCAGTTTCCAATTTAGACAAGACCCAATGGCGCGAAGTTATTCCCCATCGTTCCGACGTCATGCTCAACGGAGTTAGTGCATTTATCCATCACCTCGTTATTTTTGAGCGCGAAGAAGGGTTACCCACGATTCGCATTCAAGATTTGACAACGGAATCCTTTACCTCTCTGGAGTTTCCGGAGCCGGCCTACGCCGTTTCATCTGGATTTATGCCAGAATTTGAAACTCAAACCCTTCGATTGACGTACACCTCGTTTATTACTCCATCATCGGTCTTCGACTGTGACATGGTGACCCACGAACGAGTTCTGAAAAAAGAAACACCTGTGCTGGGTGGATATGATCGCACGCAATATACAAGCGAACGATTGACAGCGATCGCCCCTGACGGTGCGAAGGTACCGATTTCCTTGGTCTATCGAAACGGCACCGAAAAGAATGGCAACAGTCCCTTGTTTTTAGTGGGCTATGGCTCATACGGGTTTCCCTATCCCGTGACGTTTTCATCCAATCGGCTGTCATTACTCGATCGAGGAGTCGTGTGTGCGATCGCCCATATTCGTGGCGGAGGCGAGCTCGGACGCACTTGGTACGAAGACGGAAAATTTTTGAAGAAGAAGAACACGTTCACCGATTTTATCGCCTGTGCAGAACATTTAATTTCCGAACAATGGACAAGCCCAGCATCGCTTGGGATCTCTGGCGGCAGCGCTGGTGGACTCTTGATGGGTGCCGTGTTAAACATGCGGCCTGATCTGTTTAAGGGGGCGATCGCTGCAGTCCCGTTTGTCGATGTGGTCACGACGATTCTCGACCCAACACTCCCCCTCTCCGTGATGGAATGGGATGAGTGGGGCAACCCTAATGAAAAAGAATACTACGACTACATGAAGTCCTATGCGCCCTATGACAATGTCAGAGAACAAGAGTATCCAAACCTGTTGATTACAGCAGGGCTGAACGACCCCCGGGTATCGTATTGGGAACCTGCAAAGTGGGCTGCCAAGCTACGGACAATGAAGACAGACTCAAATCGACTGCTGCTGAAAACCAATCTAGATGCAGGTCATGGTGGTGCATCCGGACGGTATGGTCGCTTGAAGGAGACGGCCTTTGACTATGCGTTCATGCTGGACTGCTTAGGAGTCACAAGCACCTAGCTCATGCACCTTTGACCATCTGCACCTTTGACCATCTGCACCGTTGCCGCAAGCATAGCAATCCGCAAACAGGCTAGAGTCAATCCATTTGACTCTAGTACGTAGCGCCATATCACAGCTTCAGCTTCTTTCGTACTCGACGAATGAAAAGCTGAAGGAGGCGCGATCGCGTCAGGGTTGGAACCGTCGGGGGATGCGATCGCTGGTGGTCGAAGAAGGCATTGAGCTCTGGCACAATGATCTGGAGTCGCTTGATGAGGCTCTCAGCTCGGTAGTCGTTGAAAAACTCTTCAGACACCGTCGATTGAACTGGAGCATTAACAACCTGGAGAATGCGCTGCACATCATAGGTCGTCGAATAGATGCCAATCTTATGGCAATTCATGCCCGGGTCAAGGTAATCAGCCAGAGCACCATTGATGCTAGAAAAAACATGGCATCCACAAGCCATTGCTTCCATCGGAGGCAGCCCAAACCCTTCACTAACACCATGCTGTCCCCAATATTCAGCCGAGTCATAGAGATAGATTTTGGTTCGGTTGAAGAGTCCGATTAAGTCATCGACAAAATGATCTAGCACCGTCACTGTGCAATGGGGTTGAAGATCAGGAACAAGTTGTTTGAGCAGATAATCAGAGGACTTTCGCGTTTGAACCAGTACGTCAATATCACGATTTTGGTGGTGGTTCTGAAAATCATCAGAGATGTGATTCGGCAAGTAGTATAAGGCTCCATTCATTGCCCGTTGTCCCCAGTATCCGAGGGTGTTGCGGCTCACGGCCAAAATCGGAATATCAGATGGGATTGAGAAACGATAGCCTGCGCTATGGGCTCGATACACCGTGTTCCACCCACGCAATCGTTTTATCAACATGGGGACGTGAAAACCCCAGCTCATCACAAAGATGCAATCATCAGGGGCATAAGCGTGAAGCACATCATCTAAAAATGCGGTGTCGGTTTCTCTCTGAAGATACGTCGCAATATCAGCATCGCAAACCTGCTGTGCGAGCTTAACAATGTCCAGTTCTGCCCAGAGTCCTCCACCTGCAAACGTTCGAGTCGTTCCGGGCACTAAAAAATACAGTTTTCGCATGATGATTTCAAGTCACGCACGGTCGCAGCATTCAGTATCTCCCATGACAGACGCGGTCATCAGAGATTCGACAAGCGCGATCGCCCTTCTTGTATAGAGTTGCGGACCTGTTTAAAGCCGGTGCCGCCATAGCTATTCCGAGCAGCGACTACCTGTTGAGGGGCGATCGCCTGATAAATATCATCTTCAAACGCAGGATGGAGGGTCGTCCATTCATCCATTGTCAGATCTTTCAACAGCTTCCCAGCAGCAAGGCTCGTCTTTACCACTTTACCGACGAGATTATAGGCTTCGCGAAACGGAACCCCCTTAGACGCCAGGTAATCGGCAACATCCGTCGCGTTCGAGAAATCTTCCGCAACCGCTGAATTCAATCGAATGAGCTGAAATTCGAGTCCTTCACCCATCAAAATGGTCATTGCTTCGAGACAGCTCTCAGTTGTTTGGACGGCATCAAACAGCGCTTCCTTGTCTTCTTGGAGATCTTTGTTATACGCCAGCGGCAGACCTTTCATCAGCACCAATAGACTCTGAAGGTGACCAAATACTCGTCCGGTTTTTCCACGTACCAGTTCTGGCACATCTGGATTCTTCTTTTGGGGCATGATGCTCGACCCTGTGGAACAGCTATCCTTCAGCTTAATAAAGCCAAATTCTTCAGACGCCCACAGAATTACTTCTTCCGACAATCGAGACAGATGCACCATGATGAGGCTTGCAGCGCACGCAAATTCAATAGCAAAGTCGCGATCGCTCACCCCGTCGAGGCTATTCCGGTAAATGCGTTCAAACCCAAGTAATTCAGCAGCATACTGTCGGTCAATTGGGAAGGTGGTTCCTGCCAGCGCACCACTTCCTAAAGGTGACGTGTTGACCCGAGCATAGATTTCACCGAGCCGTTCCCAGTCTCGGTGAGCCATTTCCACATAGGCCATCAGGTGATGGGCCAAACTTAACGGTTGAGCGCGCTGGAGATGGGTATAGCCTGGAATCAATGTTTCGACGTGCTGCTCAGCTTGATTCAACAAGACGTTCTGAAAATCAATGAGCTGCTGTCGAATTCGGATGATGTGATCTCGAAGATACAGTCGAGTATCCGTGCCCACCTGATCGTTGCGCGATCGCGCCGTGTGTAGCTTCTTTCCTGCATCACCAATTAACTCAGTCAGGCGCCGCTCCACTGCGAAATGAACGTCTTCAGCATCAATTCCAGGCTGAAAAAGGCCATCGCGATATTCTTGACGAATGCGATCGAGTCCAGAAACGATGGCATCTCCCTCTTCTTGAGAAATGATGCCGGTTTTTGACAGCATTTTGGCGTGGGCCTGGGAGCCAGTGATATCGTACTCGACGAGCGCAATATCAAATCCAATGCTGGCATTGAAGCGGGCGATCGCCGGATGCAGGGCTGATTCAAACCGCTGGCTCCATGTTTGTTTTGAGTCGTTGGTCACAAGATCACCCTACCATCCCTATCTGTCGACAACCATCCTGACGCCACATGCGTTGATCCTAGCCATAGGACGTTAGGCTTTTCAAGATGTACCCGATGATAATACCGACGACTAATGCCCAAATCTGACCGGACTCAACAAAGTTATTGAAAAAAGTGCGAGCATCCGCAAATACATCCGTTTCGAACTGCTGAGCAACAACAACCCAATCGACAGGTGAAAAATGGACCGCATGCTGAAACGAATGAACCCAAATTGCACCATCCGGCGGTGTCAGTGTGGCAAAATCTGGAATCGCTTGAAGCAAATGAAACAGCGTCATAGCATCTCGTTGAATAGCAACAAATTTGAGCAACACACCAGTGCTATCAGCCGACTGATACCAATCCTTCGAATTGGAGCATCACTCAATTTTTACGGAGTCTGCCTATGAGCAGGCTCCGCAGAATGATGCAGCGCGCTCCATTCAGAAAAGGGGATAGCAGGGCAAATGATACATGTTGTGTCAGCGAATCGCCCTTAGTTTGCCACACTTCGAGGAAAATTAAGATAGCCTGACTCAATTTTTTATTTGAGACCCTCTTAGAATTCTCTCAAGCGACCATCAGCGATGATCGACCTCACGTTCCACGTTCACTTGAAGAATCACCAAGGTCATATCGTCTTCGTTGTGCTTTGCAACGCCAACAAATTCTTGAATTCGCCCAAACAGATAATCGAGGATATCTTGCGGCGCATAGCCGTTCTCACAGGCTTGCTGAATAGCGCGTAATAAGTTTTCTTCTTCAAACCGCGCACCCTTAGGATTCGCCGCTTCAGTGAACCCATCGGTGTAATAAACGACGGTATCCCCCGGCAAGAGCTGGACTTCCCCATCTTCATATTGGGTGTTCATGTCTAACCCAATAAGCATGCCATCGGAATCAAGTTTCTCCAGAGTTTGACTCTTGGCTCGCCACAGAATCGGCGGATTATGGGCAGCATTGCTAAACGCTAACACCCCGGTTTTCGGGTCATATTCTGAATAAAACAGCGTTACAAATCGATTTGAGTTATCGAGGTCTCCATACATTACATGATTGAGATGCTGAAGAATGCGTGCAGGGCTGTGTTGATTCAGCACTTCAGCCCGTAACATGCCCCGCAGCATGGTCATAATTAATCCCGCTGGAACCCCTTTCCCCATCACGTCACCAATGGTGATGCTCCAGCGGCCCTGCTCAAGGCAATCTAAACGCGATTGAAATTGATCATAGTCAGCAGGCACAAAGTCGTAGTAGTCTCCACCCACGCGACTTGCATTTTTGCATCGAGCAGCCAGCGTTATCCCTTCGACCGTTGGGCATTGACGAGGTAATAACTGTGATTGGATCTCCGCTCCAATTTCCAATTCTCGATCGAGGCGTTCTTTATTCCGCAATTCAGCATTTAGCTCATCATTTTCAATCGCAACGGATGTCTGATCTGACACTAAACGGACGAGTTTTTGTCGTGCATCGGTCCACGCAAAATCATGACTGTAACTAAAGATATACAGCCGACCGCGTTCAGTATTTCCCACCAAAATGGGAGTTCCAAACCATTGAACGTTTTCTGCCCCTAGGATGTCCGATACGTGCTGATCAAGTACACTCAGCAGTTCAGGCGTTGTATGAAGAGTCTCGGCAGGCGAGCGATTGACGGAATCCATCAATCGACGAGTCGCAAGTTCCATTGCAGCACGAATGCTTTGACATCGACTGGCAGCTTGACAATGCAACCTTTCTAACTGAATTTGCCCGTCAGCTTTGAACAACACGAGTGCTCCGCCATCAGTATCGGTCACTCGACTCGCTATTAAGGGAATGAGCTCTAGAAACTGATTCAGATTTCTCAGACTACGAAGTGCAAAACTTAGCGAACTTAATAAGTCATGAATCTTATTTTGCTCTCGGTATAGCTTTGAAACTAGATCCGTGGATGCATAGGATTGAGCTGACTCTGACGTAGAGTCATCCTGGGAGCTGGAGTCAAAAGGTGGTTGAGAGACAGGAGTCGCTGACATGACGCGAGGATGACCAACTAGTCGTAGCTGTTATTTAGGTTAGGCAATGTCGTGTGATTCGAAATCGATGCTAACAATCTGTGACGGACTCACTCATTGAAGACGCGATCGCTCTTGAGTGGCGGGATCAATGTGTTGAAACTATAGCATTCCTCTCAAAAAATGACTGGGCACTGGCACACCCGATAGGCAACACTCAAAAGACGCCTGCACACGGGCTGCACATCTATGTGGTAGGCCTGCCAATCATCCGTTATCGAAAACCGTGATGCGTTGACTAAGCAACCAGCTATTTGCCTCAGGGATTTAGCCCAGGACAGTGTTGCAAACGTAACCGTGTTGGTAACCGTACGGAGCAGGCTTACACCCTTGTTTCAAGGCCTATCTATCGTGAGAATGCCCGACGCATCACCTAATGTATCAATCTTGATTTACAAAAACTATGGTTACTATTGGGATAATGCTTATCTCGATAGTAGCTCACGATTGAATTTGGGCGATCGCCTCTAAAACCCGCGTTCTGACCTCTTCAGACAGTGGAACGTAGCCGAGTTCTTCACTAAATTGCTGACCTTCTTCAATGCACCACGTCAAAACATCCCGCAAAGCATCAGCTTTTGCCGCATCATCATAGCGTTGATAGGCCATCAGCCAGCTGTAGGTCGCAATAGGATAAGCATCGGTCACCTCTGGATCAGGGCTAAACGCAACCAATGACTCAGGTAACGACAACGTGCTCAAAGCTTTTGAAGTCGATTCAACCGTAGGTGTTACAAACGTTCCGGCCAGATTTTCTAAGGCTGCAACTGACATATCGAGCTGCTGAGCATAGGAATATTCAACATATCCAATCGCCCCCTCAGCCTGTTGAATCTGGGCACTCACACCTGCATTCGACTTAATCGCGACTCCTGCGGGCCATGCAACACTCATTCCCATGCCGATTGATTCTTTCCACTCAGGGCTTACAGCGCTGAGATGTCGAGTTAGGGCAGCTGTCGTTCCGCTACCGTCAGAGCGATGCACCAAAATAATAGGCACGTCGGGTAACGTTACATCGGGATTGGCACTCGCAATCCGTGGATCGTCCCAAGTGGTAATCGTCCCTGAGAAAATCGCTGGATAAACGTCTCTTGGTAGATTGAGGCCACTATCAACTCCCGGAAGATTGTAGGCGATCGCCACACTGCCTGCGGTCATTGGTAGTAGCACCACACCTTCATCGACCTGAGCAATATCAGCCTCATCCATCGCAGTATCACTCGCACCAAAATCAACCGTGCCAGAAATCACCTGTTGAATGCCGACCTCACTGCCCGTCGGCTGATAGTTGATCTGAACGTTTGGAGCCTGCTGATTATATTCCGTGAACCAGCGCTGGTAGAGAAGAAATGGGAAGCTTGCGCCGGTTCCATTCAGTCGGATTAACTCAGTTGATGGGGCCGGAGAAGATGAATCAGCAGCCTCCGAAGAGACTGTATCTGTTCCCTGTGACTGACATGCCCCCATCCAAAGGGCGATCGCCGTGATAACTGCGAGAAACCAATACCGGATTGCATGCCGCCTCAGCATTCTGCCTCCCTAGAAGACTCGTTGGTGAATACACCTTATTCGTGAATCAGCATATTTCACTATTTAGCCTGACACAACTCAGAGCCCAGCCGTTGTTCACACATCCCCTTCTCAGACGCATCCAAACTGTCAAATGGGACATCTCTCCGCAGCAACAGCCCATTATGGCCAACTAAAAACCGAGGCAGTTGCTCCATTTCGATCAGCTCTAGCGTCTCCATGTTGTAAGTGGTGTAGGTGGTGAGATCAGGCGTATCGTAATTCACATCCACAATTGTCAACGCTTTGACAGCAGGCAAATTGCTATCAATCAACGGTCGAGGGCCAGACCCCAAAATGCCCATGTGCAGTAGCTGCAAATCGCCCCGGTGAGCAGGATAGTACGCGTGATGATGACCACTAATGTAGGTATGAACATCATATTGCTCTAGTAAGTCGTGCAGTTTATCAGACTCAGCCATGACTTCACCGGGTTGATTCCGTCCCACTGCAACCGAATACAGTGGCAAATGTCCCAACAAAATCCGTAGCTTTGCTTGCTGGGCCTCAGGACTCGCAAGGGCTGATTCGACCCATGCTAGTTTCTCTTGAGGAATTTGATGTGACGATCCATCCCACGCTAAGAAGAAAATATCGTCATGCTTGAACGTGTAGTAGAAAGGGAATTCAAATTTATCGACAAATTCAACGCCAGGATCGTGCTCGGGTGCACCCCAATATTCAGCCGTAATGTCTCGTTCTTTTTGGAACAGGAAACTGCCTCCGACTCCCGTTGCACTCGACGCATCATGATTACCAACAGTGAATCCATAGGGCACTTTCGCAGCTCGCAACGGCGTCGCAACATACTGTTCAAACCCAGCCCACATGTCACGCATTTTTTGTTCAGTCAGCGTCAAGTCTTGTCCAGCAACCATATCACCACTACAGACGACCATATCGGGCTGCCAAAACGGAAGCAGTTGCATTGCTTTTTCAATTTCAGGGTCGTAGGTAATCGACCCATAAGAACCGTTCAGGTCACTAATGGCCACTAGCCGAACATCACCGCGTTGAGGATTATAGAGCCCTGAAGGCCCGACGCTATCAACAATAGCCTGGGTCTCAGGTGGCAACGGCGTCGATGGAGTCTCGACATCTGTCTTGGAGGAATCATCACTCAGTTCAGTGCTGATTTGATTTGAATCCAGTTCAGCGACAGGAGAACTGGATTCAGAAGGATTTGATGATGATTGAGACCTATTTTGAGAGCAGGCGATCGCCACACTCAATAAGAGGCCGACCGAAAATAAAAGAAGCACTCTAACGATGGTTCTCCACTGCCATCGAGACGGTTGCCAGCTCATCTGTTACTCCGAGAATAAGAGATACGACTTCAGCATCGCAGCAAATAACGAATTTTGCCTGCTTTAAAGCAGGC
>JBCBLF010000141.1:2211-11788 GCA_038520475.1 Cyanobacteria bacterium J06627_8 | reverse complement strand
ACGCGCTTGTAGATGATGATGGCAATGTACAAGCTCATTAAAATTCCAACAACGGTTAGCAAAACGCTGTACGTTGGAACGCTATTTTCGATAACCACTAGATGGTCGGATGGTTGCTCCAATACCTCACTCTCTGATTCCTGGAGCGACGGTTGGGATTGGGTTGGCAGCAACTGCGGCAACTTAACCGACGAGACCTCGTGAGATTGGGGAGGAGTAAGATTCATGTGAATTGACGAAAAGTCTTGGCTAGTTGATGATGGCAAGCGCACCTTAAGATTCGCTGATTGCCAAATTAGCGGACTCTGTCTGAGACAAAGAATATGATAAATGCACGATCTTTCCATGGCTAGACTCATGCTGAAGTCCGGAAATTTAGCATCAATGAATGAATCAGGACTTGCGTAAGTCTCCATGGCTGGCGCATGGTTGTGGATGATGGCCCGTTTCACAGATATAGGAAAGAATGGAGTTATAGCCATCGCCAGTTCCGTTAAGACAAGACGGCGAGCCATTTGGCGATATGCCAAAGAACCGAAGGATACTCGGTGTTTTAGCCTAAATGGCTAGAGCTATAACTATTCACTCATTAAGATGAGTCGGACGGGGTCGAGTTGCACGTGCCAAGGAAAAGGTTTGAATTTTAGAGCAGCCCATTTCTCTTTGAATACCTCTGCTTGGAGATGATAATCGCTTGGGCTTGTTGGAGGGCTATTGAGCTTTAAGTACAGGGTCATGCGATGAGGGGTTTCGCTTTTTTCTGCTAGCCAACAGGGAAAAATATTTGGATTCGCCACATCCTCATCATCGATTTGATAGTAACGAGGCACATCCATGAAAGAAATTTGATGCGCACGAATGCCAACCTGCGTCAAATCATCGGGAACGGTTTCTAAGGTTTCGAGAATGCAGTCCCAATCTCGTGCCTCGATCAGATTTGCTCCTCTCACAACAGCGCGAGAAAAGTTTTTGCATCCTGTAATTTTTGCTACCCGTGGGTGTTTAGGCCGCTCAAAAATCTGATATTTTGTGCCGGTGGCGATCGCCTGTCCCTCATCCATCACCATGAGATTGGGGCAGACTCGATAGACTTCTTCAAGGTTATGGGTCACAAATAGAGAGATGCCATCGAAGGTTGAGAGTACTTGTGCCAATAGCTTCTCAATGCGGTTTCGTAAATGAGTATCGAGGGCAGACAGTGGTTCATCGAAGAGAAGGGCGTCTGGAGAGATAGCCAGTGCTCGTGCCAAGGCGACGCGCTGTTGTTGTCCTCCGGAGAGCTGATGGGGATAGCGGTCAGCCAAGCTTTCTAGATGCATAAGATTCAAGTAGTGTCGAATGCGGGGCGATCGCTCTGCTTTGGGTAAATCCTGTAATCCAAAGGCAATATTCTGCACCACACTGAGGTGAGGAAAGAGTTCATAATTTTGAAACACCATGCCAATTCTCCGTTTTCGGCTGGGAACGTTAATGCCCCGCAGAGAATCAAACAGGATGCGGTTATTAAGAATAATCTGGCCTTCGGTGGGTGTTTCGAGTCCAGCGATGCAGCGGAGCGTCATGCTTTTACCTGATCCTGAACTGCCTAAGATGCCCATCGGGGTCCCGTTGGTTGAAAAGGCTGTTTCTAGATTGAATCCGTGGAGGCGTTTGCGAATATTTACAACGAGAGATACAACGGCTGAGGATGGGAGGGAAGAGGGCGATCGCAACCAACATTGGGGCATTATCTCCAGCCCTGTATCATCTGGTGACTGATTTGCTTCTGGTTGCCACTTGCTTTGCCAGCGTCCAAGAATCAAAAAATTCAAGATTCGATGAGTTAATGGAATGGCATAACTCACCCGTTTTCTTTGACTGTTTTGAGCATGTGACCAGTAGTTAATCAGTCCAATCACGCCGAGCGAGATTGCCACCATGAGGATGACCCATGCCATCGCTTCACCCATGCGCCCTGCCTCTGCCGCAAAGAAAATGGCAATGGGAATCGTCTGAGTTTTGCCCGGAATACTACCCGCTACCATTAGAGTTGCTCCAAATTCCCCCAGCGCACGCGCAAAGGCAAGAATGGTTCCGGCAACGAGTCCTGGCCATGCGAGAGGTAAGAGCAGTTGCCAAAAAATTCGCCATTCAGATGCACCCAATGTGCGAGCGCAGTTGAGTAAATCGGTTTCGATTTGCTCAAAGGCACTGAGCGTTGTTTTATACATCAATGGAAATGCGACAATCGCGCCTGCAATCACTGTGGCATACCAAGTAAAAATCACATTCATACCCAGATATCGCAGAAGCTGGCCGATTGGACTGTTGCGCCCCAACAAGAGCAACAGTAAGAAACCAACAACGGTTGGAGGTAGCACCAACGGCAATGTAAAGACGCCATCAATGAATCCTCGAACCTTACTGCGGTAGGTCATCATCCATCGAGCAGCAATAATGCCGAGGAAGAATGCAAGGAAGGTTGATAGGAGAGCGGCACGCAGAGAAATCCAAAGAGGAGAAAGGGGCATAGGTATGGGGAAGAAAAAGAGGGGGAGCGTTGAGGCAAAGCATTCCATCAGAGTTGATTGCTAAGTATCATAAGTGTTGTCGGAATGCTTTGCCCGTACAGCCGCTCAATGAATCATTGAGCGGCGGGTAGGAAGCCGTAATCGATGAAAATGGCGATCGCCTCTTGGGTGCCTAAGAATTGGACGAATTCTGTTGCGGCGGCGGGATGTTGACTGTCAGCAATCACAGCGCCGGGATAAACAATCGGGGAATGGGCATCGTCAGGGGCCGTTTCAACAATTTGCACCTGCTCAGAAATATTAGCGTCTGTACTGTAGATCAAGCCCGCATCCACGTTGCCGGTTTCTACATATGACAACACCTGCCGGACATTCTTGGCAAAAACGGTTTTAGCCTGAATTGATTGGTACAGTCCCAGTGATTCTAGAACTTCTCTACTGTATTGCCCAGCAGGAACACTGTTTGGTTCACCGATGGAAAGCTGGGTTACTACATCCTTACTCAAATCATCAAAGCTGGTTATCGCAGATTGCTCTAACGGTGTGACCAGAACAATGGTATTTTTCAACAGATCTTGACGGGTTCCATCTAGAAGTAAGCTTTTTTCTTCTAGCGCATTCATTTGTTTCGGAGACGCGGAGAGAAACACATCGACTGGAGCACCCTGCTCAATTTGCTGCTGTAGGGAACCCGATGATGCAAAGTTATACACCAACGTGTTTCCAGGATAATTTTCTTCGTAAATGATCTGGATTGCGTTGAGAGCATCCTGCATACTGGCAGCAGCTGAGATCGTGAGGGCGATCGCCTCTTGTCTATCAGTTGAAGTTGAGGAATTGGAAGATGGCTCAGCGCTGCACCCGATGACCGTCAGGCACGAAACGAGCATCCATGCGATGTAAGACGTAACGGTTCGTCTACCCATGATGCGGATCATCATTTCTCGGCTCCATGCGTACAGCTATTATTATTATCTGGCAGTCGCTAGTTCGATTTATGCTTGACGACGCTCTGACTCGACAATTTCAGCGATGCGTTCGGGCATGTCGTCGAGTCCTGTGTCACTTTCTGATGCTTGCACAGGAGAGGTGAACGTATAGTTGGGGTCACAATATCCGGTATCAAAGACTTGAAGAACCCATTTGTCAGGAAGTCCTTCAATGACCACTTCGACAACGTTCCAGGTTTCACCAATGGCGCGACAGCTGAGCACTGAGAACCATTCGCCATCGTCATCAGATAGCTCCCATTCGTTGATCAAGAAGTCTAAGGCAATTTGTTGGGCTTGGTCGAGGGTGATGGAGGTGGAAAGAGGAGATGTCATAGCAATTTTCCTTTGTTGGGTGTGAATGATTATTGGGGCGAAGCATTTGGATGATTACTCTCGTAAAACATACAAAATCTACATACCAAAGGCTTCGCCCGTACAGGTTTATGCGGA
This sequence comes from Cyanobacteria bacterium J06627_8, assembly GCA_038520475.1. Classification (GTDB taxonomy): domain Bacteria; phylum Cyanobacteriota; class Cyanobacteriia; order CAKZMO01; family CAKZMO01; genus JBCCWF01. Next base: position 7,836 of record JBCBLF010000141.1, on the reverse strand, counting down.
GTTCTGTGATAGGTCAGGGTATAGTCCCAATTGTTTTGCTAATTCGCGGGCAACGTGAGCCAAAAATCGAGCTGCGTCTGAATTATTCTCATGGGAGAAATAAGTTGCAGCTTGAATAAGCGATCGCACAAAACCTTCATCTAAGAGTTCAGCGTGGGCATCAAGTACTTCAGGTTCTTGACCATTCGGGCATTTCAGCAGCTCATCCACTAGGTTGAAATAGAGAGTTTGGCGAGAGGTATCAGGGGGAGTCGTTGGTGATGGATTCATAGTGGTTCAAAGGGTAGAGAATAATAATGGAATCTCGTAAGGACGTATGATGATACGCCCCTGCTGTTATACGGCGCATGGCGGATGTGCCCCTTGCCATTCATAGAACGCACCGATATCTTTAGCGTTTCCGAGCAACGATATTGAAAATATGCCAGTGCTTGTCTTCGCCCAGGGCTGTTTGACCTGGATGATCTTCTTCGTCGAACCATTCCAGTGTGAATGGCTGGAGTAGCTCCTCCACTTGAGGCCGAGTTAGGTGATGAGTTTTAGGGTTGGATGCCCATGAATCGCGATCGCCAAACAGGTGGCCGCAGAAAATACCTCCAGGTTGTAAAGCATTCACAATGCCCTGCCATACCCGAGGAAACGCCTGTGCGGCACAAAACGGCAGACAAAAACTGGCATTGATCAGATCAACGGCTTCCTCGATAAGTACCAACTCCTCAAACTTCTCTACGCGGGTGTCGAGCCGAGTTAGATCAACATCATCTCGGTTCAGCAGACGGGCGATCGCCTCCGATTCACCGTCAATGGCAAGTACATGCCACCCTCGGCGCAATAACTCAACCGTGTCGCGACCATCTCCACAACCCAAATCAATGGCAACGCCAGCGGCAGCGCCATCTGGTGCAGAGGCACTGAAGCAATCCAGCGCTCTAAGTAGAGTTTCACGGGGCGGACGCCCCTCAACGGCCGCATAGTATCTCAACCAGCGGTGTTGAAAGTCCTGAGGCTGGTCAGAGGTTGTCATTACAATACCCATGACGGTTACAAGGTCACTGTACCAATCCTCTCGATGACTCAACGCTTCCCACACGTTTCATCACAAGAAGATAATTCGCTAAACCGTCCATTCTAATTTCTTTCCTACTCTAAGTAGACCCGGAATCATGGGAGGAAAACTGTATGCCTTGATGCTTTTTGAGGTTATTTTTAGGTTTTGAAGACGGTATCGGAGGAACGAGCACTGATGGCGATCGCCCCAGCGACAATCGCTCACGCTTCAACAGTCAAACCATACTGCATAAATTGTGCTTTCACCGTTTCAACGTGTTCAGGGGTTGGTGGTTGAGTGTCGCTCAGCGTGTAGTTTAGTCCCAGCTCTTGCCACTTATATTCACCCATTTTATGGAATGGTAAGATTTCTACTTTCTCGACACTGTTAAGCGTTGAAACGAACTGGGCGAGTTGTGCGACGTTTTCTGGATCATCGGTCAGTCCGGGAACGAGGACGAAACGAATCCATGTGGGTTTCTGAATCTGACTCAAGTAGGTTGCAAAATGCAGCGTTGGGGCGATCGCCACCCCAGTAACCTGATGATAAATGTCTGGATTAAATGATTTGATGTCGAGCAGCACCAGATCGACATAATCTAAAACAGGTTTAGAGGCTTCAAAATCAGGAAAACCAGACGTGTCTAAGGCTGTGTGAATACCAAGCTCCTGACATCGACGAAAGATTTCGCGGACAAACTCAGGCTGAAGGAGCGGTTCGCCACCGCTAATGGTCACGCCACCGCCAGAAAATTGTAGGTAAGATTGATAGTGCTGGATATCATTGATTAACTCATCAACGGTTATCTCTCGACCAGAAAAGGGATCGCGACTATCAGGATTATGGCAATATTGACATCGCAGCAGACATCCCTGAGTAAAGATAACGTAGCGAATACCTGGGCCATCCACCGTACCACAGGTTTCAACCGAGTGAATTCTGCCTTTTTCAGATGAATGCACATCTGGCAATGGAGGATGGTGAGTCTGCGGATACAAAGTCATGGATATGGCTTTCCTAAATGATTTATAAAATGAGTTGTGATAAAAGAATCGTGAGGTAAGGTAGGCGGTGCCTATCATGCACATTACACATTCGAGTAGGGGCGTATGGCCATACGCCCCTACTTGGGTTCATGCATAGTCCAACGCGAGAGAGTGTGGATGATGCGCACCCTTCAATAATCTTGGCGAACGTAAATGAGAGGTTTAATGTCGGGACGTATGGCTATACGCCCCGACATTAAACACCGCGGATTAGATCCGTTCGTGGAAGGTGCGGTTAATGACGTCCATTTGCTGTTCACGAGTCAGCTTAATGAAATTCACTGCATAGCCCGATACACGAATCGTGAGCTGAGGATACTTCTCTGGGTGCTCCATCGCATCCATCAAGGTTTCTCGGTTGAAGACGTTGATGTTGATGTGATGTCCGGTGTCGTGGAAGTAGGCATCCAATAGCCCCGTCAAGTTATGAATTTGGGCCTCATCAGTCTTGCCAAGAGCCTGAGGCACAATCGAGAAAGTGTACGAAATACCGTCTTGGGCATGTTCATAAGGCAATTTCGCTACAGATGAACATGCGGCGATCGCCCCTTTTGTATCCCGTCCATGCATAGGGTTAGCACCAGGTGCAAAGGGTTCACCTGCTTTGCGTCCATCAGGAGTGTTGCCTGTTTTCTTGCCATACACAACGTTGGAGGTGATGGTCAGAATGGACTGGGTCGGTACTGCATTCCGATAGGTTGGATTTTGCCGCACCAAGTTCATAAACTGCTCGACAAGTCCAGCGGTAATGCTGTCCACGCGATCATCATTGTTGCCAAACTTGGGATAGTCACCATCGATGGTGTAATCCACCGCTAGGCCATCCTCATTGCGGATGACGTTGACCTTGGCATATTTGATGGCAGAGAGTGCATCACCGACAACGGATAACCCTGCAATACCGCAAGCCATGGTGCGATAGATATCCCGATCGTGGAGGGCCATCTCAATTCGCTCGTAGCTGTATTTGTCATGCATGTAGTGGATGACATTGAGGGTGTTGACGTAGGTTTTGGCCAGCCACGCCAACATCTCTTGGAATTTCGCAGTAACTTCGTCGTAATCCAGCACATCGCCTGTGATAGGGGCGATCGCCGGCCCGACCTGTTTGCCTGACTTCTCATCCTTACCGCCGTTGATGGCATAGAGCAGTGCTTTGGCTAAGTTAACCCGTGCACCGAAGAACTGCATCTGCTTACCGATTCGCATGGCAGATACACAGCAGGCAATGCCGTAATCATCACCATAGAGCGGGCGCATCAGGTCATCGTTTTCGTATTGGATGGAGCTGGTGTCGATGGAGGTTTTTGTACAAAAATGCTTGAACGCGAGGGGTAGGTTCTCAGACCACAGGACCGTCAAGTTTGGTTCAGGAGCTGGCCCTAAGTTGTAAAGGGTTTGCAATACGCGGAAGCTATTCTTTGTGACGAGCGATCGCCCATCTTCACCTATACCACCAATACATTCTGTGACCCACACCGGATCGCCAGAGAAGAGTTGGTTGTAATCAGGGTGACGCAAGAAACGCACCATCCGCAGCTTCATCACCAAGTGGTCGATGAGTTCTTGAGCCTCGATTTCAGTTAGCGTGCCATTGGCTAAATCACGCTCAATGTAGACATCTAGGAACGTTGATGTGCGTCCCAGTGACATGGCTGCGCCATTTTGCTCCTTCACCGCACCGAGATAGCCAAAGTACATCCACTGGACGGCTTCTTTCGCGGTCATCGCGGGGCGACTGATATCGAAACCATAATTCGCTGCCATGGTTTGGAGTTCATTCAGTGCCCGAATTTGTTCGCTGATTTCTTCGCGCTGCTGAATAATCGGTTCTGTAATCGCACCGGTTTCCAATGAATTGAGTTGGTCGCGCTTGTCGGCAATCAGACGCTCAATTCCGTAGAGCGCAACTCGTCGATAGTCTCCAATGATGCGGCCTCGACCGTAGGCATCAGGTAATCCTGTGATGATACCGGAGTGCCGCGCTAGACGCATTTCTTGGGTATAGGCATCAAATACGCCGTCATTGTGAGTCTTACGGTATTTCGTGAAGATCTCATTGGTGTCGGCATCTAATTCATAGCCATAGGCTTCAAGAGATTTGCGCACGACACGGATACCACCGATGGGCATGATGGCACGCTTTAGTGGCTTGTCGGTTTGTAGTCCAACAATCTGTTCGAGAGCTGCATCAATGTAGCCCGGCACGTGGGCGGTGATACCGGATGGCACTTTCGTGTCTACATCCAAGATGCCAAGCGATCGCTCTTCAATCATCAATGCGCTGACCTTTTCCCACAAGGTTTGAGTTCGTTCAGTCACACCCGTTAAGAATGAGCTATCTCCCATGTAGGGCGCATAATTGCGCTGGATGAAGTCGCGCACATCAATCGTATCGACCCATGTTCCGGGCTGGAAGCCTTGCCATGCTTCCTGGGTGACGGCAGGGATGGGTATTTCTGTGTTGCGAATGGGAGTGCTGACCATATTTAGAGTACCTCTCATTTAATTAAGACTGTGGAGTAAGAACAGATTTCGAACAAACTTAAAAATTGGGGAATAGGGTCTTGAATCATTGAAACTGGGACGGGTTAGAGCAGAGTCAGGATCATCATTGTCAGGACCGTCATGTCTAACCCATCCAGGTTAGCGATGCCTTACCCCACAGGTTGTGGTTGTGGTTCAGGCGCATCTGAGGAGATGGCAAGGAACGTCGGGGCGATCGCCGAGGGAGACTCACCACGATAGGCATTCACGAGCAATTGCTTCAGATCATTGATGAGCGGATAGCGTGGATTTGCAACCGTACATTGATCATCGAATGCCTGGTCTGCCAGAACATCTAGCTTGGAGAAGAAGTCGATTTCGCTACCCGACATGGCATCACGAATCGAGTTGGGAATATCCAGATCTTGCTTCAAGTCCTCGACCGCGGCGATGAGGGCATTCACCTTCTCATCGTTGTTGATTCCTGGTAAACCCAGAAACTCTGCAATGCGCGCATAGCGCCATTTCGCATTGGGGTATTTATATTGCGAGAAAGTGGCTTGCTTAAACGGCGCATCCGTGGCGTTATAGCGAATCACGTGGGAAATCATTAGCGCATTCGCTAGGCCGTGGGGAATATGGAAGGTACCCCCCAACTGGTGAGCAATCGAGTGGCAAATACCGAGGAAACTATTGGCAAAGGCCATGCCGGCAATGCTGGCAGCATAGTGAACTTTCTCCCGTGCTTCCGGATCACGAGCCCCGTTGTGATAAGCCCGAGGTAAGTATTCAAACAAGAGCTGGATAGCTTCTAACGCCATTCCATTCGTGAACTCAGATGCCATGACCGATACATAGGCTTCTAACGCATGGGTCAACGCGTCGATGCCGCCATAGGCCGTTAACCGCTTCGGTAGGTTTAGCACTAGCTCAGGATCGACGATCGCCATACTAGGAGTCAACGCATAATCTGCGAGGGGATATTTGATGCCGACTCGGCGATCGGTAACCACTGCAAAGGGCGTCACTTCAGAACCGGTGCCT
>JBCBLF010000141.1:0-2115 GCA_038520475.1 Cyanobacteria bacterium J06627_8 | reverse complement strand
GCCTTTTCACCCAGAGGTGGTAGCTCATACACCCGCTTGCGAATGTCCATAAATCGCATCGCCAACCCTTCAAACTCAATGTCGGGATGCTCATACATCAGCCACATGACTTTCGCCGCATCCATGGGCGAACCACCACCAAAGGCAATGATCACGTCTGGATTGAACGAATTCATCAGGGACAGTCCCCGCTGCACGGTTTCTAGGGATGGATCGGGCTCCACGTCGTAGAACACGTCGTAGGTCAAGCCGATTTTCTTGAGAGCATCCTCCAGACTGGCCGTCATGCCCATGTCGTAGAGTGGTTTGTCGGTCACGACAATGGCACGACGTTTGCCCGCCAGCTCTTGCAGCGCCACGGGGAGAGAGCCGTACTTAAAGTACACTTTCGGAGGAACGCGGAACCAGAGCATGTTCTCTCGCCGTTCGGCCACCGTTTTAATGTTGAGTAGGTGGTGGGGTTCGACATTTTCGCTGACGGAGTTGCCCCCCCAAGTGCCACAGCCCAAGGTTAACGATGGATCCAACCGGAAGTTGTAGAGATCCCCAATGGCTCCCTGAGAGGACGGGGTGTTAATGAGAACTCGTGCGGTTTCCACACTGTCTTCGAAGGTACGAATGTGTTCTAGGTTTGCCGGATCGGTGTAGAGTACAGCCGTATGGCCTCGTCCACCAAAGCAAACGAGTTGCTTGGCCTTACTCACCGCATCCTCAAAGTCACTAGCCCGGTACATGGCCAGTACAGGCGTTAGCTTCTCGTAGGCAAACGGCTCCTCTTTACTGATATCCGTCACTTCACCAATTAACACACGAGTGTTATCGGGTACAGAAAGATCAGCAATCTCAGCCAGCTTCGTCACGGGTTGACCCACAATTTCTGCATTGAGACGACCATTGAGTAAAAGTTTTTCTCGCAGATTGGTGCGATCGCCCTCATCAAGAAGATAGGCCCCTCGATCGATAAATTCATGCCGCACAGTGTCATAGACATCATCCATGACAATGACCGACTGCTCGCTGGCGCAGATCATGCCGTTGTCAAAGGTCTTACTCAATAAAATTGACGAGACTGCCATCTTCACATCAGCGGTCTCATCAATCAGAGCCGGGGTATTGCCCGCACCAACACCCAAAGATGGATGTCCAGATGAGTAGGCTGCTTTCACCATCGATGGCCCACCCGTTGCCAAAATCAAGCTAATGTCTGGGTGCTGCATCAATGCCTGAGACAGGGGCACTGAGGGTTCATCAATCCAGCCAACAATGTCTTCTGGAGCACCAGCTGCAACAGCTGCTTCTAAAACGACCCGAGCGGCTTGTATCGTGCATCGCTTTGCTCTAGGGTGAGGAGAAAAAATAATCGCGTTGCGGGTCTTCAACGCGATTAGAGCTTTAAAAATTGCGGTTGACGTTGGATTCGTCGTTGGAACAATGCCAGCCAAGATGCCGACCGGCTCAGCAATGCGCTGAATTCCAAAAGATTTATCCTCTTCAATGATCCCGCACGTTTTCTCGTGCTTGTATTTGTTGTAGATAATTTCAGAGGCGAAGTGGTTTTTGATCACCTTATCTTCAACCACGCCCATTCCTGTTTCTTCAACCGCCATCTTTGCTAAAGGAATGCGGGCAGCGTTCGCTGCTAACGCAGCTTTCTTGAAAATCTGATCAACATCATTTTGAGAGAAGGTTGCATAGATTGATTGAGCTTTTTTCACGCGCTCAATCAATACTTCCAAAGCCTGAACCGTTTCAACGACCATATGTTGAATCCTTTTCAAACTAGATATTTACTTAAGCTCTCAGACAGTCTAGCGTACTGTTCTATCAACAATACCTAAGAATTAATGCAGGGTTTTCTTAGGTAAAAACTATTCCTCTTCTATACAATTTATTGATTAGCTAATCTGATCGATACCTCCATTTCCTATTCTAGGCAGGTCATTCGCGCATAACGAAGGAAATTCATAAAATAAAATCTAAACTTATGTATTTAATTTCTCATATTTATGCAGTTGTCTTTAATACCTGTTTTTTGAATTAATACCAATTTAATGTGAGACTGCATAGAAAAGAGCCTCTAGAATGAAATCATAAGACGATAGAGACATCACTGCT
>JBCBLF010000140.1:0-11988 GCA_038520475.1 Cyanobacteria bacterium J06627_8 | reverse complement strand
AGTTTGGGGATAGGGTCCAGCGATCGCTGACTGGCGGGGTCAAATTCACGAATGCGGTCCAGCTCATCGCCAAACAATTCCAAGCGAACGGGCAATTCTGACGCAACGGGATACACGTCGATGATGTCACCACGCCGACTCCACTGGCCTTCGGACTCGACCAAGGGCACCCGCTCATAGCCCAGCTTTGCCAATTGTCGGCTCAACTGGTTCATGTTGATGTCCATGCCCTTGGTGAGAGTCGTGCAAAAGGGGCGAAAGACCTCCGTCGGAGGTAAGTGGGGTTGCAGCGCCCGCTCTGTCGCTACGATGGCCATGGTTGAGGTTTCGGCAGTGCGAGATTGAAGTTCTGATGCTTTGAGCAAATCAGCCAAGACCTGGAGCTGGCCCCACGTCATTTCTGATTCTGAATCGAAGGGTTCGTAGGGGGATGATTCAGAGGTGGGGTAGAAGTGCACAGTGTCCCACCCCATGGCGTCGAGCAGGGCCGCCCACCGTCCGGCCTCTTCCAGAGTCGGCGTAATCACAAACAAGGGTTTTTGTTGTTGTTGGGCAAAGGCCGACGTGACGAGTGCTTTAGGGAGACGTGCCACCCCATTTAAGTTCAGCAGGGATTGCTGCTGAAGCTTGATGAGAAGTTCTTCAGTGAGGGGCGATCGCCCCAGGGCACGCACAACAGAGGAAAAAGTCATAGTCGTCAGGACAAGCAAAGACAGCAAACAGCAGGACCATTGCACCAAACGGTCCCCACTCTCTCTATTCTAAAAGTCCTTTGAAAAAAGCAAATGCTTGATGGGCGATCGCTCATTTATCTGTCTGGTTGAATATTGTGTATCCGACGCGACATCGTGTCATGATTTGTTAATTTCTCCCGTGAGATAGAGCATAATTCGCTTAATTCTGTAAAAATAAATACAGAATTGATTTCCGATTGCCTCGTGTTTGATCTCTCTTTGGTCAGTTTTGATGGCGTCGGCGCTCATCAATGTGACGAAACGGAGAACGCGAATGGCGCTTCAAACCACCAACGCTGCCTATCAACCAGTCACGGCTCTAGAAAAAGCCGTGACTTCAGGCTGGAATCCGGTCTGCAAAATCACCTATACCCGCGACACGTGGGTTAAGCTGCTCGATCGTCCAAGTGACTACGCCCACGACGAGGCCATGTTGTTGTGTCAAGAGGCTGGTAACCAATGGGTGATGTGGATTCCTGAGCATGGTGAAGCGCGTTTGGATAGAAGCCAGTTCTACTTTGTTCAGTAGGGCATGAGTTGAGAGTCTCTAACGAGCCACATCAGAATTTGAGATGAATGTTGAGTTGTTGAATCGGTGAGTCTAGTGAGTATGGAGTCAGCAATTGATTGGGATGAGATGTTTGAGTATCTACCGGGTACAACCGTAGAGCTCAACACCACACCCGGCGTCCACCGTCGCATTGAATCCTATGATGCGATGATGGTGCCGCCCATCTGGTTAGAGGGTGACCCATGCCCCCGATACCCCAGTGAAATTCGAATTGTTTCACGTCGGGAAGCTCCTGTGTGTGAGTTAGGTGATCAGCCAGCACTCGTGTAGCAGGTGGTAACTAGAATCCTTGTGGAAAGGATCAAGGGAACAGTGAAAGCATCTCTACTCACTCCATTCGTTTTGTTCATAGGGTTCTAGTAGAAGATCCAGGCCATCTAGTATTTGACGAAGGCGTTGAGAGGAAAGTGTGCCTATTTTTCTCCAAGTTGACTGCGATCGCCCGAGAAGATTTGGGAGATGTTGACAACATTTTGTTTTGGTAAATCTGCGCCTCGGGATTCCAGAAGCACATTGCCTGGAGCTGATCCAGGTTTCAGATTCGATGTCAGTGCACAAACAACAATGGTTCAAATACTGCTTGTGTTGAATGCAGTGTTATGGACCACAACATTCGGATGACGATGACCTGGAGTTGATCCAATGAGTTCTCCTAGACCGACCCAATAAACGTCGTTATGTCTTCTATCGGTTGGAATTGATGGTTCTTAAAATTATGCAAATGAGGATCGCTCCGTGGTGGGGTCGCGTCCCTGGTGCGAACATCAATCCAAGGAGTAGATTCGATGACTCGTAAGCGCATCGGACCAGACTCATCAAGCACTCATCGATAACTTATTTAATTCACTAAGGTAAGATATCTGCTCTAAGGTCACCTTCAGATTGGGCCCATCTTTGAGTCACACAATGAGAAACAGTCTAAACCCTGTTTTTTATGGATGCGCTCACTGTTCTATTCATCGACTGTACGCTAAAGCGATCGCCCGAATTGAGTCATACTGAGTCTCTGTGGCACGTGGCCTCAGCTCTGTATCATCGCCAGGGCTGCCATATTCAGTCCCTTCGACTGGTTGATTATCATATCTTGCCAGGAACCACCGTTGACGAAGGACCGGGAGACGACTTTCCAGATCTGTTGCCCAAGATTCAGCAGGCAGACATCCTCATTGTGGGTATACCCGTCATTGGGGGAATGCGATCGTCCGCGTGCCAGATGCTGATTGAACGGCTCCAAGGTACTCGGAATACCCATGCTGCCCCGTCCACTGGACAACCCGCTCTCTACAACACCGTAATTGGACTGGCGTTGGTTGCAGATGCCTGGGGGGTTGGGTCGGCTGCGGCACAAACGAGCTACGACTTTAATCAGTTGGGCTGCATTAGTCCCCCCAACAACACAGTGGCCTGGATGCCGTCCATTGACAGTGATGACGATTTCATGGCAGCAGAAGGACAAACCTCGGTTGCGGTTAATCGAGATGCCCGATTGTTGGTGGAGCATTCGGTGGCGATCGCACGGCTGCTGAAACAGTCGCCATTGACCGTCAATCAGCGGGAGATGACCACGACAGCACGGGCGATCGCGAAAGCTGCAAAGGCCGAGACGGCCACGCTGATGACGGCTAAATCGATTCGCACAGATGAGAATCTAGAGGATGGGAATCGACAGAACGATGGAATCCACTATCGCCACATCACCAAGCGCATTTGGACGGTGATGCAGGAGGGCATGCGTCGGGGATTTGCCCTGAGCGTGCTGAGTTTAGACGACAAAATCTTTCGTGCTGAGCGTGATGGTAAGGGGTTCATTTACAAAATCTATCCGGGGCACTTTTCCTTCCGTCGACAATATGAGGATTATGATGCTGAACAGGCGAAGTCCCGAAAACTAGCCTTATTGCAGAAGAGTGGCTTGGCGGTTCCCGTGTCCTATGGGCTGTTCAAAACCGTTCAAGAGATTCCTCTGGACGACCTTAGATTTCCGATCGTGGCAAAGCCAAACTCTGGCTCGCTCAGCCAAAATGTATTCCCAAATTTGCAGACGCGTGAGCAACTCATTCAAGCTGTCAGCATCATTGAAGCGAATGGTGATGTGATTAAGCTTGAATCTCACATCTCTGGACAAGATTATCGGGTGCTAACCATTAACCATCAGTATGCAGGGTGTGTTGAACGGCGACCTGCAAGTATTATCGGTGACGGCATCCACACCGTTCGAGAGTTGTTTCATTTGCGCAATCAAGAACCGGGGAGGGGCGATCGCCACGAGGCCCACACGACCATTCACCAACTCGTGTTTGATCGCACGAGTCGCGAGTTACTGCATGAGGCCAAGCTCACCTTAGATAGCATTGTTCCGTTAGGACGGGTGGTCTTCCTACAGCGCAAAATTACGGCTTCGACCGGCTCAGACTATGTTGACCATACCGATCACCTGCATCTGAGCATCATTCAATCCTGTGTGGATTTTTCGTACCGATTTTCAACGCTAACCCTAGGGTTTGATCTCATCACCAGCGATATTTCGCGTCCATTATCAGAGACCCGAGGGGCGTTCAACGAATACAACTTTCTGCCCTACGTCGATTTGCATGAAAACTGCAATGTGGGACAAAAGCGTCCAGTGTGCCGACTCATCTGGGACCATATCGAAGCCAATGCGGATGAGATTGTAACCACTGAATTTAACCCCTTCTGATCACAGCTGCTCAAGCCCATAACCAAGAAATGGAGGATTTGGGCATTGTCTGTGCGCCCAAATCCTCCATTTCAAAGGCTTCACGAGAACGTTGGCTTAATATCAAGTCTCTACAATCCTGCTACATATGTTCCCTGAGCGAAGTCGAAGGGAATGTCGGCGCTCAGGGAAGTCGGCTGAGCAGAATCGTTCGCTTGGCGTCTCCCAAAGGAAGAGAGCGGACGTTATCTGTGGCAGCATTTTAGAAAAACCAGCATCGTTTCATCGCTAAGCTGACTACAGCTGTAGATGCGGATCTAGATAAGAACCGGGCATCTATGCATTTATCATTCGGTCTACAATCTTCTGAACAATTTGCATGCCGCTTACGGCTTGCCATCCGAACAATAAAACCAAGGACATATTCAACGCGACATGAATCTTTCGCGCCAAGATGGAGCCTTTTTGCATCAGAGGTGTGAGAGATGCAGATACGGCAATCAGTCCAGTCATTCCCAGACCGACGAGTAAGTGTGGTCCAAAGAACAACTTGCCATTGTTGATGTAGGTGACGGCCATGCCACCAATGGTACCCAACACCATGAGCGACAAAATGAGCGAGCCCATCTGATGATGACGAACGTTAAACTTTCCTTTGATTAACTCTTTGCGGGTTTCTGCATCAGCCGTACGAATCTTTTTCGCTTTAATACCCAGGTAGAGGGCATAAATTGTCAGGCCAAATAAAACCCACATCAATAAGGGATGGAAGAAATTGAGCCAAGGCTTAATTGAGTCAGGAATCAGTGTTTCCATAGGGGTGTCAGCGTAAAAATAATCAGCAAGAGACTGCACGGCAATCACATTTGATTTTAAAGCTTTTTTAAGATTTTCCTAGGCGAAATCTGGCGTGGCTGATTTTAGGGCAGGAGTTCCGCGCAGTGAGGCTCCCGTATTCAAACCATTTTCAGATCATATACCTCCCACCACTCATTTCATCCATCAGTTAGGGAAGCCATCGTTGCTCAAGCCTATTCGTTCATATTTTTGTAGGTTGCAACAGCAGATGGCGAAATGCGATTGAGATATCGGAAAATCCAGTACTTAAACACGGTATCCAGAATCACGGGAAACGTTGCGATGAACAAGAAAATGAAATCGCGGTTGGCCGGTAGGCCAAAGTGGCGAGAGATGCCTTCGAGCAGAACTTCCCAGCCATGAGGAGAGTGAAATCCGACGAACGTGTCGGTAAACAAGATAATGATGAAGGCTTTTGCACTATCGCTGAGACCGTAGATGAGTTCGTCGATAAACGATTTGAGCGCCGCGATCTCACGCTTGCTGCTCATGAGAACGAGCGCAAACGCCACGACTGATAAAATATCTGAAAAGACGTTTTTGATGGCGTCACCACTGCGTTTCCGATATTTTGATTCGATGACCGCTGCTTCTTCTCTCACCTGTTCGGTGATTTCGGTCTCAGTAAGAGCTGGGGCTTTACCAATGAGAATTTCGAAACGAAGCCGCTCATTGTATTGCTGGAGTTCTCTCAGGGCATCTTCTTCCATTTCTTCATTTAAGAAGACTTGAACCTCTTCGCCTCGAACTTCATCGACAATCGGGCCAACAATAAAGTTCTTAGCAATTTGATGTGTTAATAGCGGAATGATAATCAGTAGCAAGATGAATCGGAGAGACACGAACGTTCGGTCTTTTGAACTGCGAAACGCTTCAACAATTTCATCTTCGGCAGTGGGATCTAACTCTTGCTTAATGCGATCAACGGTTCTCAAAATTGATCGGGGCAAGACGCCAGTTTTATCGATAAACGAAGAGGATTCGTCTATTCGAGAGCGTCGCTGAGGGTCTGTGTTGTTAGATGAGTTCGATGATAAAGAGGACCGGCTGGGTTCATTTTCTCGGGTAAACGCAGATGTTGATCCGTCTGCGCGGGTGTAGGCGATCGCCCCACCTCGTCGCTTTTTGCGATCGCCCGTTCGACCAGATGACTTCATCGATGATTTGCCCCGGGCGATCGCGCCATCATAGCGGACAAGGATTTCATCAATAAACTTGAGTTTGACCAAAATTTCTCTGGGTTTATCAATGAGTTCGAGCGTTTGAATATCGGTGGAATCCTCCCCATCGGTTGTGTCATCAACCTGAATGCTGGGTGTTGCGTTGCCTTCGGCAATATTCACCAGGCGAAAAATTGAGCTGCTGGTTTTGAACTCTGACATCCGCACCTTGATGATGTTGAGGTATTTTTTCAGCTCAGCCTGGAAGTAAGCATGGCCATTCTTGCTGTAGTTGCCAAAATCAGTCGATATCAGGCCACCATCAAAATGGGTATCTTCAATGGCCTTAATTGCCAATGCAGCTTCATACGCTTCTTCTAGCGCTCGTTCTGGTGTTCGCAAAAACCATCGATTAGACGCTTTGAAGAGAGACCTAAAAAAACGAGAGCCGACAGATTTCATAGGTTGATGTGCCAAAGCAACAATATGGGGATCACGAATACTAAGTTCGCAAATAAAACTAGAGTTTGCGTATTGTAGAATTCTTGCAACTCAAGCATTCCACAGAAAAATTAATTTGCGGGTAGTCTTCCAAAGATTAAGGATCGTTGAGTAGACGCAGCGGCCTGGTCAACGATGCCAAACGATTTTCGAGATTTCGTAACGGTTGAGGTTTCACAGTCAGATGAGGAATGACCACGACTAGTGTGCTTGAGGCATTGGCCTGGGCATGCCTACCTCAACACCTGGGTCACGATGGGGCCAATCAAAGCACCATAATGCGGTGTTTGCCTTCACATTGTGTCAGAAATTTCGATGTTGAGAATGCTTACAGATGGCCAACCAGATGACAAATCATGGCTAGTCTCATAAAACAGTAAGACTTGCAAATTATTTAGTGTTGCCCCGCACCCGCCACCATCAAAAGGAGTGACTAGATGTCATAGACTTGCCTAAGTCTTGAAACAAGATTGAGCATGGCTTAGGATTTTCTTCTGAAAGCGTTGCTGTACAGAGCTTTCAGAAAAATTATTATCTTCATACTGAAACAGAATATGGAGAACGAGTGCTGCCAACCAGATTACTCGTCTTCTAAATCGTAATTGAAATGGATTGAGAACTTGGAGACTGCTGTGTCAGAGCCAACGCATTCATCTCCTGTAGGCACATCGGCATTTTGGGTGACTGGGGCTGCCAACAGTGGCAAAACGACTCGACTGATCGCTCAGCTTGAGCAGTGGTCCACGGAGCTGGCTGGAGCAGGCGGAAGCACCACTGCAAGTCAGGTCAATCGATTGTTGCCTACATCCCATCGGGGGACGCATCATGCCATCAATCGAGGATTTTTGGTTTTTGCAGCGAATGGTGATAATCGCATCGAGCTGGCAGAGCGCATTGAAGAGACAACCCGGGGGCGATCGCCGTTTGATTCCACCACGCCATTTGGTTTTTTTCAGAGCGAACTTACGCTGTTTTGGCCCTTGGTGGTTGACCAGCTTCAGCTCACCGTAGCGTTTCCTTTGCGGCTGCGCCCTGAGACTGAGCAAGTTTTGGCAACGCACCTTTGGCAAGAGTTGCTTGATGATGGCACGCTTGCGATGGATGGAGTGACAGAATACACGGTGGTTCGTCGAACTCTCGATGTCTTTCAGCTTGCCTCCAGTGCCGGAATTGGATGGGAGGATATTCCAATTCTGCTAGATGAAGGGTTTGGCGATCAGCGAGCGGCGCTGTGGGATACCATTGGCACGGCTCTTCGCCTGTGGCGGCAATGGTGCTTGGAGCGGGGGCTGCTGACCTACGGCTTGATTGCCGACCTCTATCATTCTGTGCTGTTGCCTCACGATACTTATCGGCAGCAATTGTGTCGGCGATATCAAGGGGTATTAGCGGATGACGTCGACGAGTATCCGGCGATCGCCCACGAGATATTCAGTGTATTTCTTGACCATGATCGGCCGGCATTGTTTACCTTCAATCCCAATGGGGCCATGCGATTGGGATTTGGTGCTGACCCTCAGCATCTCAGCACCCTCGCTGAGCGCTGCCACATGGAGCATCTGACGCCAGAGCCTAACAGCAGCATTGGAGCTTCCTTTGCTGAAACGGTGTGGCAAAGGGTAGAAAATCCGCTCAGTGGCGGTGAAATACCGCCCATGATGTACAGCATTCAAACCACGTCTAGGGCTGAGCTGCTCCGACAAACAGCTGACGTGATTCATGCGGGCATTCAAGCAGGGCACGTGCAGCCCCATGAGATTGCGGTGCTTGGTCCTGGCCTCGATGCGATCGCCCGCTATACTCTACGAAAGATTCTCAACTTTCGTGGTATCAGTGTCACTGTCCTAAATGATCAGCAGCCCCTGGCCAGCTCTCCCATGATTCGAGCGTTGATGACACTGATGGCGATGGTCTACCCCGGACTCGGGCGACTCATCGATAAAGATGCGATCGCTGAAATGCTAATTGCGCTCGGCCAACAGCCGTCTGGTGTAACGTCAGTCGCGAACCCAACTGAATTTGGTATCGATCCCGTTCGAGCGGGCATTATCACGGATTATTGTTTCAGGCCCGATCCCCTCCATCCCACGCTGTTACCAGTTACGACCTATGACCGGTGGGATCGACTAGGACATCAGGCCACAGAACGCTATCGCGCTATTCTCCAATGGCTCCAAACTCAAAAACAACAGCAACAACAGCGGACGCTTGCATCGCCAGTGGTATTGCTCGACCGAGCTATTCAGTCATTTTGGTTTGGAGGAAGCCATCTTCCCTATGATCAGCTATCTGCATTGCGAGAACTCATGGAAACGGCTCAGCACTATTGGGATGTCGATACCCGCCTTCAGCAAGTTAAGGGCCATGAAACGCCCGTTGCTGAGTCTGTTGCAGCGTTCATTCAACTCCTGCGCGATGGTACGATCACGGCAGATCCGTATCCAGTTAAGCCGTTTGGAACGGAGCAGGAGGCTGTGACCCTAGCCACACTTTTCCAATATCGAGCCACTCGAAAGATTCATCGCTGGCACTTTTGGCTCGATGCCGGTTCTGCGCTGTGGCTGAGTGGGGGTGCCCCACTCTTTTCATCTCATTTGTTTTTGCGTCATCGCCGCGCTCAGCGATGGACAGCCGTGGAGGAGCTTCAGGCGAATCAAGACCGTTTGCGTCGGAATCTAATTAATCTGTTGGGACATGCGACTGAGCGAATCTATCTATGTCACAGTGATTTAGCAACCACGGGGCAAGAGCAGGATGGCCCGATGATGTCGTTGGTTACGGCAGTATCTATTGAAGATGAGGTGACTGCTGTGGGTGCAGGTTAGACGAGTGTTTTGGGCTGATCCCACTTGGAAATCGGGCTGGTCTGGTAGGATGGCGATCGCCCAACGTGTATCAGGACTTGCATCAGTCCTATTCAAGCCAGCCGTTTTTGAGAGGATATCGCTGTGAATCGTCCGAAAGGATTTGGTTCGCTGTCATCTAACGCATCGAACCCCTCCAAGTTATCTAAGCGGAGTCTAGCACCCTACGTTCGTACACTACCTATCGTGGTAGATGCCATGCTTGAGGCTGCCAACGTTACTGAAGCTGACTACGTCTATGACTTGGGGTGCGGTGACGGACGCATTGTGCTGACGGCCGCACAACGCTATGGAGCACGAGGCTTAGGGGTTGACATTGATGCCGCACGGATTAAAGAGGCAAAGGCAGCAGCCCGCGAACGAGGACTTGTGCCACAAGTGCGATTCAAACACCAAGATTTGATGAGTGTTGACCTATCCTCTGCAACGGTCGTCACGCTCTATCTGTTGCCTGACTCTAATCTGCGCATTCGGCAAAAGCTACAGGCTGAACTTCGGCCCGGAAGCCGAATCATCACCCACTCGTTTGACATGGGAGATTGGCAGCCGACTCGAACGACGCAAGTATCAGACGTCATTAACACGTACACGATTTATGTATGGGATGTCTGACCCTGGTTCATCAATCATTTAGGAAAGCGATGGGATGCGGAGGTCCTGAACGTCTACGAAGAAGTAGGGTTTGAGAAGAGTGCCAAGATGTGTGTTGTGGACAATTGATAGTTGTGGTCAATTGATATAAATTAACGAGTTTGATAAACGTTACTCAGATTGTCATGACTCATAAGAAATTCTGAAAGCAACATGAAAAGCCTGACCAATAGCTCATTGACGGGGTGATCCATTTCGTGGATGGCGATCGTTGATATTACGGAGAAATCTTACTGAATCGATTGCTGTCAGAGCGATTGAAATAATCAAGGGGCATGATAAAAATTCAACATCAATTCTGCAATGACCACTATCCTCAGCAGGCTATTGCCGATATAATCTCCAAAGCTAATGTTGGCATGAGCCAAGTGCCAAGGATGAAAACTACGTTGAACGTGATGCAACGCAGGCTTCGCACAATTCTGTGCTGCCTGTATCGCAGAAGGTCTGAGGGGTTTTTGTTTTTGTGGCTGTTGATCGGTATCGATGACTCAATGAGTCCGTCTGATATCGATGAACATACTCAACTGTTAATCTCTGATAACTTGTGATTGCAATTTATCCTGGCAGCTTTGATCCGGTTACGTTTGGACACCTCGATATTATTCAACGAGCGTGTCAGCTATTTGATCGGGTCGTTGTTGCAGTTGCTCAAAATCCGAGCAAGACGCCCCTATTCTCGGTGCATCGTCGAGTGAGTCAAATTCGGGAAGCAACTCGTCACCTTCCAAATGTGGATGTTGACAGCTTCAACAGTCTGACCGTTACCTATGCCAGGTCACGGCAAGCTCAGGTCCTAATCAGAGGGCTAAGAGCTGTTTCTGACTTTGAAATGGAGTTGCAAATGGCTCATACTAACAAAACCCTCTCGGATGATATCGAGACGGTTTTCCTCGCAACCTCGACAGAATATAGCTACCTCAGTAGTAGCGTTGTCAAGGAAATTGCGAAATTTGGAGGACCTGTTGATCATCTTGTCCCTCAACCTGTTGCTCTGGATATTCGCCGATGCTACGCCGAAACGCCGATCCATTAAATCCTGAACTTGTGTCTGTCGAAGACAACGGTCCTGTTGTAACCAATGGGATTCCTTTCTCTCGTGAGTCTGTATCTTCGATAACTCCGACGTCTGACGTTGAGTCTGTGGATATTCAACGTCAGATTAACAAAATGGAAGAGATGATTCTTGATAGTCCTCGTATTCCATTGACTCGACGCACGCTGATCGACGAAGATCAGTTACTCTATCAGCTTGATATGGTTCGACTTGCCTTGCCAACGGCCTTTCAGGAAGCCTTGGATATTATTCGTCGGCGCAATCAAATTGTGATGGATGCTGAGCAATATGCCCATGGCGTTATTGATGCTGCTCAGCGACAAGCGACTCAAATTCTCAATGAGACAGGGCTGATCAGTCAGGCCGAAGTCGAAGCTCAACAAATTCGTCAGCGGGTTCATGAGGAGTGTGAAGCAGCCCGTGAACAAGCAATGGCGGAAATAGAGCGCATGCGGCGACATTCTCAAAACGAAATTGAGGCATTTCAGCAGCAGGTCGTTTCCGATTCGGCGGAAATTCAACGCGGTGCAGATGAATATGCGGCTCGGGTTCTCGGAGACATGGAGCGACAGATGAGCGACATGATTCGCGTGATTCGCAATGGCCGTCATCATCTCCAGATCGAATCACCAGCTCAGAAGGCGCTACCTAGCGATCGCCCATCGGGTCCTCATTCCAACAGCGCGTCAACTGACGACTATCAGGGACCACCTCCTGGGACGATTAAACGCCATCGTTAGAGCGCTTTATGAACGGCTAATCACAGCCTGACTCATCAGATCGAGACCTGATAGCCTGGTTATCCGAACGACTATCGCGTCTGGAAGATGTTTTGTACCATTTGCTTATCTGATCGAGCGACGGCCTTGTCCAGCTCGATTACCTCACCATCACTGAGTTTCCAGCCCAGAGCCC
>JBCBLF010000013.1:0-40563 GCA_038520475.1 Cyanobacteria bacterium J06627_8 | reverse complement strand
AAGAGCGCATAGTTCTGAAACATCATTGCAGTGTTGCGCTTTGCTGGGGGTAGACGGTTGACCCGAAAGGAACCGATGTAAATATCGCCTTTAGTGATTTCTTCATGTCCAGCGATCAGTCTCATGGTGGTGGTTTTTCCACAGCCACTGGGTCCCAGCAGGCAGCAGTAAGTTCCGGCTGGAATTGACAACGTAATATTTTCAACAGCGGTGACGTTGCCATAGGTCTTGGTCACCTCTTGCATCATCACGCCCTGTGCCGATGACAGTGGTGATTCTTGAAGTTCTGTGATGGATGAAGCTGTTGTCATGTGTTGCATTGCGTTGAGCAAGTCACTAGCTCTGGATCCGCTGTTGAAGCAGGCTTGGGGAATGACCTTATTCAAAGGGCTCCATGCAGACTAAACCGTATTTTTTTATACGATCTTCCATTTTTGCTTCGTTTTGGATAGGAAGGGCGATCGCTCTTCCTATCCAAAACTCGCTCCTCCCATTAAGGTTTTGTGTAGCCCAACAGTGGATTGTGCCTTATACCGATTAAGATACTCCCCATTAGAAAAATTGGTTCATCTAACCACCATCTCCACCTATGGCAGACTCATCAACCGTCGTCTTTATCTGCGGCTCTGCCCTGCGAGGGCAGCCGGATCATCAAAATCTTCAAGAAGCTCAATTTCTCAAAGCGGCACAAACCGCTTCAAAGTATCGCCTTCATGCGGTGAAAGATGGGTGGCATCCTGGCATCTATGCGACGGATGCAGACGGCATCTCGATCCCCGGCGAACTCTACGAAATGACGGCTGAGCAATATGAGCACCTGCAAAACAATGAACCGCCTCATATGTACCCCGAAACGGTGGAACTATCTGACGGAGGAACGGCGATCGCTTTTTTGTATCCCAATCATCTAATTGATGAATACGGCTGGCCTGACATTTCTCATCATGGGGGGTGGGCCGCGTATAAGGCCGCACAGTAGAGGCGAAGCATGTTGTGTTGACAGCTTTGGCTAACTCTTGATCCCAGACCACTCCGGATATCTCACACTCGATATGAAAAACATTGGCCCTGTTTCACGTCGATGGCTAGCAGAAATCGGTATTTTGACCCGAGACGATTTGATGCAGGTTGGTGCTGTTGCGGCTTGGACACATCTTCGAGCCCGGTATCCCCAAAAAGTAACCAAGAATTTACTGTGGGCTTTATTGGGGGCTGAGCGTGATCTGGATTGGCGACAGGTGCCAGACCAGGTTAAGCAGCAGGCGATCGCCTCCCTTTCTATCCCATAGACGACAGATTCCCATAGACGACAGACTCCTATGCTGAATCGCACGATGCTGAATCATTAGAGAAGTACCTTGAACCATTCAGCTTTTCTTGAATTGACTTCGCTTTGATTGACTGAAACCATCACCCACAATAGGAGATATCGGCAATGACCGATGTACTCATCAAAAACGGACGCATCATCACAGCGGTAGATGACTACAGCGCTGATATTTTCGTGAAAGGTGGGCGTATCCACACCATCGGTAAGGAGCTGGATATCCCGTCAGTGCCGATGCATGATGCCTCAGGGAAACTGGTGCTACCGGGTGGGGTTGATGTGCATGTGCACATGGAAACTCCTATGGGACCACAGATTCGTACATGCGACACGTTTGAAACGGGAACACGATCCGCAGCGTTTGGTGGAACGACGACCATCATCGACTTTGCCCAGCAGGAATACGGTGAGACCCCAAAACGGGCTCTCGATCGCCGCCTCGCGTCCGCAGAACCTCAGTGTTGCATTGACTATGCCTTCCATTGCATTCTCACGGAAGTCACCGCTGAAGCGTTGGCTGAAGTCCCTGACCTCATCGAGCAAGATGGGGTGTCTAGCTTCAAGATGTACATGGCCTATCCGGGCGTGTTGATGGTGGATGACGCGGCCATCTTCAAAACCATGCGAAAGGCTGGTAACCATGGCGGCATGGTCAACCTCCATGCAGAAAACGGCAGCGTCATTCAGGTGCTTATTGAAGAAGCGCTGGAGCAGGGGAATACCTCTCCGAAATATCATGCGTTGACACGACCTAGCATTCTCGAAGGCGAAGCGACCCATCGAGTGATTCGACTGGCAGAACTCGCAGAAGTGCCGGTTTATATCGTTCACCTCTCAGCTCGGGAAGCGTTGGATGCAGTCGTCGAGGCGCGCGATCGCGGCATCCCTGCCTTTGCTGAAACCTGCCCCCATTATCTCTTCTTGACTGAAGACGAATATGATCGCCCTGACTTTGACCCTGCAAAATTTGTGATGACCCCGCCGCTTCGGGATCACAAGTGTCAACACGCCCTTTGGCGAGGACTCCGGTTTGATGACCTGCAAATCGTTGCCACCGATCATTGTCCCTTCTGCTTCAACGAAAACTTATTCGGGCTCTATCAATCGAAGCAGTTGGGTCGGGATGATTTCTCCAAAATTCCTAATGGCGCTCCTGGCGTTGAGTTTCGATTGCCGCTGCTGTTTGATGGTGGTGTAAAGACAGGTAAGATATCCCTCAATCGCTTTGTGCAGCTGGTGTCCACGGCTCCAGCAAAGATGTTTGGGTTATTTCCTAGAAAAGGGGCGATCGCCCCTGGGAGTGATGCAGACTTGGTGATTTTTGATCCAGACGCGACTCATACGCTCAGTGCCAGCACGCATCATTCCAATGTAGATTATTCGCTATTCGAAGGACGCGATGTGTCAGGAAAGGTAGAGAAGGTATTTTTGCGCGGACAGTTAGTTGTAGAGGGTGAGACATGGCTTGGGCGTGCCGGAATGGGGCAATATCAACGGCGATCGGCATCTGGTCGAATCTTGAGTTGATTCGCATCACTAGATCGATCCACGGCTACCTGTCCATTGCAACAGTGGTCTAAAGGAGCTATCTCATGGTCGAGGGCACTATCAGTTGCCCCGTAACTGAAGTCTCCAGGTTTCTACTGCTGCGCGGGCTTCAAGGGCGACCTCAGCATCATCAGGAACCAGGGCCCCAGCTTCGATAGCTTCATACAAATTGCCGCTCTCGGCCCGTTGATAGGCGATCGCCAAGATTTCTCGACTCCACTCATTCAGCTGAACCCGTACAACTTCATATTCAGGCTGAGTGGCCTCAATGGAGCGCAGTTGGGCGATTGCATCATTGTAGGACGAGGCTTGCCCAGGCCGAACCCGCGATCGCGCTTGCTGAATGGCATCTTGAACGACTGAAACTTGATCAACATTCTGCTGCCAATTCGCAATTCGCTCTTCTGCCATCGAGCGCAATTCAGCTTGATTCGGTGGAACGAGTTGAGCCGCACCCACCGCATCGGCGTAACTGCCGGTTTGGGCTCGTGCTTCTGCCAAATCCAAAATCACTTGACTCCATCGCTCAACATACTGCTGAGCCTCTTGGTACATGGGTTGACCTGCCTGAATTCGACTGGCTTGAGTCAGCGCTCGATGAAAATCCGACGCTTGATTGACTGGGGTCTCTTCTCGGTCACGATTGAGCGAGGCGATCGCTTCGTTCAAGATGGCCTGATTGGTTCGAGTGAGCTGTGTGTTGAGTTGTTCAGCTTCGGCTCTCAATGTTGCATATCGTTCAGTTTGCTCTGATTCGGGTATCTGATTCAACCATTCCAAGCCCTCTAAAGGACGCCCAGCGGCGATCGCTTGTTGAGCCTCATCCATAGGGAATCCGACTAACGGCGTATTTTCTTCAGGGGGCGTATTGGTCTCGGAGACGGATGCCGAAGCGGTGTTAGGGAGCACGTTTAAATCAGCTCTTGCCGTATTCGGGGATAGGGTTGCTGGAGCATTTCGACGAACCTCTTCACCTGTTGTGTCAGAGCCATCCGGAGCTGAGTTGCCTCTGAACACTGACCAGTTGCGCCAAACAACTCCAATTAACAAGAAGGCTAGAACCAGTCCACCCCATTTCAAGAGAGCGTTCCAAAACGCGTCATTGTCGTTTGCCTGAATCCCCTCTTCTTGAGGAACAGTTGCTTCAGGTGAGCCGTTGGAGATGGGGGTGTAAGGAACTTTTGAGGAAACAGGTGGCTCGAAAGGCGCTGAATGTGTCGAGGGTGAGCGATCGAGTGAAGACTGAGATCGGTCAGAGGTATTGTGAGCCCCATTTTGGAAATGAGGATTCGAATCGGTTTCAATTTGACTCGGCATTCTCAGGCCAGTGCCAGTTGTGGACACAGCCACGGCGACTTCTTTTCCTGGAAGCATGAGCTGATATCGAAGCTCTGACGGAATATACGTCGCAGGTTCTTGCCTCGGACGCCAATGCTGTTCGCTCAGTGTGGGGAGGCGATCGCTGGTGTATTGCACGAGATGCTCTAGCGTGACGCATCCGTGTTGTTGGATGCCTTCTAGCACAACGGCTGCAAACAACCCCTGACGGAGCGCTAGCGTTTCGTGAGAAAACTGACCAGGCTGACACGCTAAAACAACAGCCAAATTATATTCTTGTGCCAATGAAAGCGTGTGATGCCCTAGGCGAGCATCATTGCCGCCAAATTGTTTCATATCGAGCAACACAACAATATTTGAGGTTGCTGCTGTTTTCAAGGTTGCGAATAACTCACTAACCGGAATACCCGTTGCAATGGGTTGAGCGGGATCTCCATCTGATGGGATGAGGTAATCTCTCCCCTTCTCATGGACCCCGTAGCCACTAAAAAATACCCAAAGAACATCATCTTCGGCTAACTGATGTTGGCACAGCTGAACAATATGATGCTGAATATTTTCACGTGTCGGGCGACTATCGTGATGTTGGATTGGTGTAGAGGTATCTGTTAGCAGCCAGCAGTGCTCGTCTCGAAACCCAGCTTCTTTTTGAAAGCACTGATTCAAGCAATATGCGTCCCACTGGGCATACATCAGCGGCTGAAGAAACTGATACTGGTTGATGCCGATT
Organism: Cyanobacteria bacterium J06627_8; assembly: GCA_038520475.1. GTDB lineage: Bacteria > Cyanobacteriota > Cyanobacteriia > CAKZMO01 > CAKZMO01 > JBCCWF01. The sequence continues at coordinate 35,620 of JBCBLF010000013.1, read as the reverse complement.
GCGATCGCCCAATAATTTGCCATTATGGATGTCCTGACGACGGTACCCTAATTCATGCTTCAAGTTGGCACATTAGCCTCAACGGTCCGATAATCCTACAAACCTTATGGGTAAAACCAGTTCGGTTAGGACGACCTCCCGCAGCAGATTCACTAACATCGAATGTGCTAATGCCAAGTGACGACAAACACTCGCGGCTGAGTAGTCAATGTGAGCCACCGATGATTCAGGGATGCTCAAAAATTAACCCAATTTCAGGGGATTCTGCAATTTAACAAAAATAGAACTGACGCAGTTGGACGTTTTCTGTGGGCATAGCCCGCGAAAAACCGTTGCCAAAACCCAAAACTTTGTATGAAATACGTCAGTCCTGAAAAGAGGAAGGCAACTTTGATGTTGAGCCTTTCTAAAAACTCGTTACAATTATTTACAACTGCCTCATCTCCGTCTTCTCCCGTCATTTGCCTTTCCACCGACGGATGATTGCATTCGTCTGAGAAAGCTGCGGCTGATTAAACCCGATATCCCTAGTGCATTTCTGTCAGTGGTCGTGGGCACAACTCACTATCAGCGACAAACGCATGTACGTCCTAAGGGTGTGAAAGAGATGTGTTTAACCGGGCGTGGTAGACGGCATGGTGGCATGGAATGAACTCAACTACTGATACACGGCTTGCGACGAAGAGCATTATGGAAAGCACCCTGACTAAACTGGCATATCAAACGTTGCAGCAAGGCAAGAGTTATTTTGGTCTTGCTCATAAAACTCTCAGTTCTCGACTGCAAGAAGCGATCGCTCCACGCCCTGATCTGAAGCTCACGCAAGTTTCTCCAGAAGTGTTGATGCTCTTTAGAGAGCGACTTGAGCAGCTTATCGAAACGGATTGGAAAGATGCAGAGTCAGGGGTCTATCCAAGTTCCCTGCTGTTTGATAATCCTTGGACCGATGTCTTTCAGTTTTACCCAAGTGTATGGGCAGACTTACCCAAAATTTGGGACCGAGCGACTAACAATCGTTTCTATGATTTTGACGAAACGATTCGCACTGACGGATACCCGAAGTACTACCTCCGTAACTTTCACCATCAAACTGACGGCTACTTGAGCGAACAATCAGCAAATCTCTATGACTTGCAGGTCGAGATCCTATTTAATGGAGCCGCTGACCCGATGCGACGGCGGGTATTAGCGCCACTGAAGCAAGAACTGGCGAAATCAGGATTTGTAGATGCACCACAAACTCGAGTTCTGGATGTAGCTTCCGGAACTGGGCGAACCCTGCGAATGGTTCGTGGGGCTTTAGCAAATGTGTCATTGTTTGGTAGCGATTTATCTCCCGCATATTTACGCAAAGCTAATCAGCAGTTATCTGAAATCCCCGGCGAACTGCCACAACTGATCCAGGCTAATGCTGAGGAGTTGCCATATCTGGATAACTACTTCCACGGACTGACCTGCGTCTTCCTATTTCATGAGCTTCCGGCTCCAGTGCGTCAGAAAGTGATTGATGAATGCTATCGAGTCACCCAGCCCGATGGTGTTTTTGTTATCTGTGATTCAATTCAGGCACAAGATTCTCCTGAGATGGCACCCATGATGGAAAACTTCCCCATCATGTTCCATGAGCCTTTCTACAAAAACTACACTGAAGACAACTTATCGACTCGCCTTGAGCAAGCTGGATTTGAGGTGATCGATACCCAGATCCACTTTGCTAGTAAGTATTGGATTGCTAAGAAGCCTGCTGAAGGTTAAGTTGCATGCCTTGGAGCGTCATTTTGAAAGCCCTGCGCAGCAGGGCTTTCAAAATGACCTAACACCGTTTCCCTAGAGACCCGCTGCACATGGAGGCACTTGCGCTCGGCGTGAGCGCCCCATGTGTAACTGTTTTTGGAATAATTGAGATGACTTCTCAGATTGTGTTCTGAACTGAACGCAGTTTCCTGCTGCGAATTGCGATGGTGAGCACGTTACGTGCCTAATTCAGGCATGGCTGAGTTTTTGAAGAATCAATATTACAACGGACGATACACGCGGTAGTCTACGTTCGGGAAGATGTTGTCGATCGCTTCTACTTTTGCGAGCCAGCCCGCATCTACTTTTCCTTGGAGCAGGTCATCTCGCAGTTTATTAAACCGCATAAGATGCGATCGCGTTCGGCGAACCGCATAGGGCACCATGGTTCCGGTCCGCATAATAAATGCCCAGTCCGATGACTGCGCCAGCAACAACTCACGTGACGCTTGATCGAGTGCGCGTTGTTCAAGGTCGTCGGCAGGATCTCGCTTTGCCAAATCCACCATTCGTTCAGCTGCTTTGTGCAGATGAGGATAAATCCATGAGTTCGTCTCATTCAACCAATACTCATGAAAGCCTTTGTATCCCCAACTCGATTGCGATGGGCGACACACTTGTTGAGTTGGATGTGCTTGCAGGTAGTCGGCCAAGTGAGTCATATCAAAGGTGTTTTGATCAAACCAGGCTTTCCGGAATAAATAATCGATAAACCAGGGACCTTCATACCACCAATGACCAAATAGTTCTGCGTCATAGGGGGACACCACAATTGGAGGACGCTGCATCACGCCATTTAGGTGAGAGACCTGCTTCTTTCGGTTATACATGAAGTTGCCCGCGTGTTCGGCTGCCTTTTCTCTCGCCCAATAGGGGTCATACAGAGCCTTATCGCTAAGTCCGAGACCTTTTCCTGTAATTTTGTGATACTTGATGCCCACGTTTTTGCGCTGCCCGTTAGGCATGACGTAGGGCTTGATGTATTCATACTCTGCGTCCCAACCCAAATCTCGATAGAACTCTCGATACTCCGGAGACCCAGGGTATCCAACCTCTGACGACCAGACTTGTTGCGATGATTCATGGTCGCGACCGAAGGCAGCAACCCCTGTTTCGGTAAAAATTGGGGCGTAGGTTCCAAAGCGTGGTCTCGGGCGGGCGTAGAGAATGCCATGGCCATCTGTCAGAAAATATCGGAGGCCAGCATCGGCCACCATTCGCTCTAGACCTTCGTAGTAGGCGCATTCTGGTAGCCAAATTCCACGTGGCGGTTGCCCGAAACTTTCTTCGTAATGCTCACAGGCAACCTTAATTTGTGCCCACACAGCCTGAGGATACATCTTCATCAACGGTAGATAGCCGTGAGTAGCACCACAGGTGATGATTTCTAGATTTCCGCTGTCCTGGAATTGCTTGAATGCCTTTACGAGGTCATGGTCGTATCGTTCCCAGACATCTCGAACCGTGTTGAATTCATTGGCGTAATACTCAGCCAAATATTTCATGTGTCCGTTGTGGACATGACGCTCAATCTCCAACTCAGTTAACTCTTCTAACTGAGCAAGGTGCTCATCGTAGCGCTCTTGTAGAAGCGGATCGCGCAGCATTGAAACGAGAGGAGGCGTCATGCTCATGGTGAGCTTGAAATCAACACCGTCTCTCTTGAGGCCTTCAAAGACGATTAATAGTGGAATATAAGTCTCGGTAATGGCTTCATATAGCCATTCTTCCTCTAGTACATAGTCACTTTCAGGATGGCGAACAAAAGGGAGATGAGCATGCAAGACGAGTGCGACGTATCCGGTAGTCATAAGTGGTAAGAGCTTAGAAAGATGCTGAACAATGGCGACGGGCTTAACTCAAATCTTGCATTTGCGACACATCATCTGATGAGGTGCCGTAGGTCGGGCAATGCGTCACATTCCAAAAAATCAGTGATGCCAATTCTTGGAGTTGGCACGTGATTTGATCATTGTGGAACCCTCCCCATTGGTAGGCTTCACAAAACCGCTTAGGGTACTATTTCCGGAAAAAGTATGACGTGCAAGATTCACCTTTAATGGAACGATTGTAAAGCAAAAATTAAGCTTTAAAAAGATACTGCTAAGCTAGTGGGGCCTTTCATTGTTGAATCTAGTTACCATAGGCATAAGTGAAATTCCGTATGTGATTGGGATAGTCCCTTTGGCCAAACGGTTGTAATGTCTAGAGGATTCACTTACGTTCCGTGTGTTTCGTTCACCAATGTTTCGTTCAGTGCGAATCATTTAAGGGCACAACAGTATTAGAAAAGCATTTTGATTGTTATTCAGTAGTTTCATTGGGCGATGTTCTGATGACTGACAGCACTATTCTCCAACGCGCCAAGGAAGGCAAAGCAGACGCCATTGCCGCATTGATGAATCATTCACTGAATTCGAAGGGAATTCACGCGACAGCCGAACGAGCGGGCGATCGCCTTTTTGTTAACCTTGAGGCCGATTCGGTGCCCGATCAGGCATTGTTGACGAAATTCGTCCATCAGGGTGTTAGGAATCTAAACGTAGACGCTATTGAAACAATTATGGTGACTGGGCGCACTCGTGGAAGCGATCGCCCATCATGGACGTCGACGATTTATTTAGACGCTCAGTCAAGCAAGACGTCACCTCAAAAAGTGGCGGTTTCAAGCGCCCCTCCACCACCTCCACCGGCACCAACCAGACAGCCGCCTGAAAAGCCCAATGGCTCGGCTCCTCGTAACGTCATGGTGCCACCGCCACCACCGCCCTCTCGCCTGTCGAACTCTTCTTTGATGCCAGATGAATCGAGGGACCGAGAAACGTTGGCCAATGTGGAAACGGACCGTCCATCATTGACCGTTGAGAGTGGCGTTGCGTCGGCATCAATTGACGATACCAATCCTTTAAACGATGGTACCGACTTCAATCAGGATTTTGATTCAATTGATGATGAGGGCATGGATACGGCCATTACCTCTGCGGCTCCCCTATATGACTACGATGTGTACGCCAGCCATCAATCGTCTTCAGATCGTGAGGACGTTTTGGATAACGCTTCAGATAATGGAGCCATCGCTGGAGAAAACATCATTAGCGATGGAGACAACATCACAGTTGAGGGGGGGGGAACGGACTCTGACAGTTTGATTGGCGATCCGCTTGATCCGAACGAGTTGAATACTCCCAACGACGATGGCTCATCCTTGTATCACGATGCGGCTGACGACTTGAGTGCTTTAGTTGATTCAGATGCAGAAGATGCAGAATCTGATGATTCCCGACTGTCGACATCGGCAGAACTGGTTGATGTCGAAAACCAGCCTACGACTCCTCAGGAATTTCAACCCTCCCCTGAACCCCGTGTCCAGTCTAAAGCGTCTTCTAATCCATTTCTGCTAGGCTCTGTGTTTCTCGTGGTTCTTGGAGCAATTGGTGGCTTGGTGGGATATTCGCTTTGGTCGTATTTTTCCGCTGGGGGTTCTATTCTCGATCCGGCGATTACTCCGACTCCTACCGTAGCTCCCGATGAAACGACTGACGGCGAGTCGAATACAGGCGATGGCAGTGCTGACGATGCGGCATCAGATCCTGATGCAAATGCTGAAAATCTTTTGGTCGAAGCAGACGACGTTGCCAATAGTGCAATCAGTCTCTCTCAAACCGCTCAATCGAGCGATGACTGGAATTTGGTGGTTAGTCGATGGCAACGTGCGATTGACTTGCTTGGACGAATCCCAGAATCAGCCAGCCAATATGCCTCCGTACAACAGCGTTTAGCGACTTACCGGAGTAGCTTAGCGCTAGCTCAACAACAAGAGTCGGCTCGATCAGTCGAAGCATCAGCGCCATTGCCCTCAACGATTATTACAGCTACGCAGGAGGTGGAATGTCTTGCTGTTGCAGCATCTGCAACTTCTCCAGCTATTGAGCTTACGAATGTAAGGTTTGATGAAAGTGCGAGCACTGATACGACACGCCGTGTTGTTGGATGTATTACAAACCATGGAGAAGCGGCGATCGCCAATGCGACCCTTGATTACACGGGAGTGTCAACCGACGATCCTGACTCCAGCATTGATGGGCGGGCAGAGCTACAGTTTGCCAATTTAGACCCCAGCAATACTGTTGCTTTTCAAGGTGATATCAACTTGCCTGGCAGCCTCAATAGTGTTGAGATTAAAGGCATCACCTGGGCATTTATTGATTCAGATACACCCCAGTCGATTGATCTCTCGCTAGCCTTATCTGTCAATGAATAGAACATCAAGATGAACCTATAATCTACGGAAATTACAGATAGGTGAGCAAGTGGAATTAAATACAGCATATTTGCTGTTATCCGTATTTATGCTTATTTGAGCTTGTCTTGTGAAGCGAATAACAATCTTCTTAAACGGGTCTTCTGTTTTCTGCTGACAACCTCTACGTTGTATGAAGAAAGGTCACTTATCTCACTATGCTTCTGCATTTAACACAGGAGTTATACACAGGTGTTAGGTGGCAAGGGTGATATGACCCTAATCAATCTACGGATCAAAACCACTAGAAAATCGCTAGGGACAGCATGAAATTTCAAGTTCAGGCCTTATTAACTGGAGTTATTGCAGGAACAACGTGGGTTGCGAGTGAGCTGCCTTCCTTCTCCTTCTCATTTACGACCCATTACACAGGCTCTGCTCCTAGAGGAGACGTCCTGCTGACTGGAATTGAATACGATAACCAGGTTCATACTAATTTTTCCCTAGTCGAGCGCGCAACGATTGTGACGAACGACCTTTGGACGGGGGGGAATACTGGCGCTGCGAGTGCTGATCTTGGAAAAGAAGCAACGATTGGTGTTAAGCAAGAACGTGCGACAAACGAAGGGGTCGTCGGTGCGTTGGGCAACCTCAACCTCAACAGCATTATCGATACTGAAGACCGTGGAAACTTTGCCATTGACGTCGTCTTTGAGAACGCTGTTGACACGGTTGCTTTCTGGGAGCGCGGTATGAACAGCCGATTCGATGTTCAAGCGCTTGATGCGAGTGGCGCTCTGATTGGTAACTTGCTGGAGCTTGACTATTCACGTAATTGGGATTATGCAGGCTTTAACATTGAAACGACTGAAATTGGTCGCAGCCAGCGAGTAGGGTCGCTTGGGCTTGAACTCGATGATTTTGGCCTATCTGAGGCGATCGCCGGTGTCCGAGTTATTAGTCGTGGTCGGTCGTATCGTGGTCCTGACTGGAAAGTCGTTGGTTTAGCTGCTGACGTAGACGCAGAGACCGTTCCCGAGCCTGCTTTTGCTGGAGGTCTCATTGTATTTGCTGCTGCGGTTGCACGCTGGGGAAAACGCAAGCTCCGCGTTCAGGCCTAAAGCGATCGCTCTAGAAACTATTCATATCCTGCACTGCTCTTTTCCTCCGGCTTCCACAATGGAACCGTGACCTGGAATCACTCGCTCGAAGTTCCAATCTAATGCATGACGCATAGAAGCTTCTACTGCAGATTTGTCACGAGTGCCCCACTTCTCTAAAGGAGTGGGGCGCAGCACATTGTATGAACCTATGATTCGGGCAGCAAGACGAGTCTCAAAGCTGTTGCTCTGGTCAAAGTTGAAGGCAATATTGGTAATGATCAGTGTTTTGCTCGGACGATGATAAAAATAGTTTCGTGAGCTAACCGAATGCCTCTCGGCAAGATGGCAGCAAATCCCTTGAATGGAAAATACTCTAATGCATCAGCGCTACGCGCTCAATCTAAGCATGTATTTTTGAGGCAAGCCGCGCGCCGCGTGGCTTGCCTCAAAAATACATGCTTAAACCTACATGAGTACTGCTATAGGATTACGATATCCGTTACTGATGTCAGACATAAGACGATGCAAAACACGGCCGATTATTGCTGCGCTTTCTGTGGAGAAACCAGTACCACGTTCATTGATATCAGTGCCGGATACTCCCAGCGCTATATTGAGGATTGTCAAGTGTGTTGTCGTCCGAATATTCTCTTTGTTCGCATTGATGAAGAGACGCTTGACATTGAGATTGACACTGAATATCAGGAATAGTCAGCCTGGTTGCCTAAATAGGTTTGGCTATCCATGTGAACGTGTCCAGTGATGCGATTGTTTTCTCTGGTGCGATCGCGAAGGAGTCGTTGGCTCAATTCAAGCAACCGATGATTTGTCAGGCGAGAGTCTTGGTGTTGAGCAATTTGGCGAAGTTGCTCCAAATAACTATCGATTTGTTGCTTATTGGTTAGGTAGTAGGCAATGGTGGAATAGACATCAGCCAGCGCCAATCCTGGATGCTGAGCTGCAATATCCTCAGGAGTCGCACCCTCTTGGTAGACGACCAATAAATGATCAAGAGTGACCCGACTGTTGCCAATTCGAATCTCTCCAGTATCTTCTAGATGTAGCGTCGGTTGTGTTGGCTGAAATTCCACTAGGAGACTCGCGATAAAAAATGACACATCAATTAACGTCCTGAGCACCCATCTTAGCGTCATTAGAATAGGCGTTGTGTAGGTAGGGGTGAGGATGTCGCTATCACTCCCACCCATAAACTGAATGGAATGAACTTGGTGAGTCCAGCAAAAGATGGTTAGGCTTTACAGGAAACCAGACAGTTGAATGGTGATTCTAACGATTCGGGGAGCTAGAAGGGATCACACGGGCTGCAACTGGGCAGCATCAACAGGGTGCCCAGTGATGCTGAAGGCACGAACGTCTGTCACTTGAATCTTCACGAGCTGACCTTTCAAATCCTCAATGGTTCCTGGGCAAAAGGCCAGTCGATTGGTTCGAGTGCGCCCCATGACCTGACTCGGATTCTTTGGATTCTGCCCTTCGATGAGGACTTCTTCAATGCGGTTCATATAACGCTGCGATCGCTCCGCTGCTTTTACGGATACCAGATGGTTGAGCCGCTGGAGGCGATCGCTCTTCTCTTCTTCTGATACTTGGTTTTCCCAAACTGCTGCCGGAGTGTTAGGGCGAGGGGAGTAAGCGGCTGTATTGAGCTGATCAAAGCCAATGTCATCCACTAAGTCAAGCGTGTTTTGAAATTGGTCTTCTGTTTCACCTGGGAATCCAACAATGGCATCGGCACTAATGGCTGCATCTGGCATGTAGGACCGAATGGTATCGATAATGCGACGATAGCGCTCATGGGTGTAGCCTCGCGACATTGCCTTGAGCACAGTGTTGTCGCCTGATTGAAAGGGAATGTGGAAGTGCTCGCACACTTTGGGTAACTCGTAACAGGCCTGAATCAGCCGCTCGGTGAAATATCGAGGATGACTCGTTGCAAAGCGAATGCGCTCAATGCCAGGAACGTCGTGTACAAAATAGAGCAGATCGGTGAGGGTATGAAGGTGACGCCCCTCTGGCGTTGACCCTGGCAAGTCTCGTCCGTAAGCGTCGATATTTTGACCCAGCAGCGTGACCTCTTTGAAGCCTTGACGTCCCAATTCTTCCATTTCAGCTCGGATCGCCTCAGGTGTACGAGACTGCTCGACCCCGCGAACATTCGGTACCACGCAGTAGGTACACCGTTCATTACATCCATAGATGACGTTGACCCAGGCCGTAACCGTACTGTCTCTCCGGGGTTTCGTAATATCTTCGAAGATATGAACCGGTTCGACGGCAACCACCTGACTACCGTTAAATACCTGTTCCAGTAAGTCTTGAAGACGATTTGCATGCTGTGGCCCCATCACGAGGTCAACTTCTGGAACTCGGCGTAGCAGCAATTCTCCTTCTTGTTGGGCGACGCACCCGGCCACGATGAGTGTTAGATCGGGCTGTTCGTGCTTACGCTTTGCTTGTCGTCCTAAGTATGAGTACACCTTTTGTTCAGCATTATCGCGAATGGTGCAGGTATTGTAGAGGACGACATTAGCATCTTCAGGAGCGTCTACCCAGTCAAACCCCATCTCTTCTAGGATTCCTGCCATGCGCTCGGAGTCAGCCTTATTCATCTGACAACCGAAGGTCGTAATGTGATAGTGGCGAGGAGAGGGGATGTTCATAGTGACTGAAGAAGAGATCTATCGTCTAAGAGGAATGTGAAACTGATATTCACATAAACAACAATTATAGATTTAATGGTCTATCAAATGCTAGATCCTGCATAAGAGGTGGATATGGTTCTATCTGATGAGGATTTTGAATCTATGCTTTAGGTTTGACAACTGACGTTAGGAGTCGAGTCCCCATGCTGGTGATGCCGACCGCGATAAGAGTAGGAATGAGCGGCATCCATCCACCGATAAGAATCATGCCGTAGGAGAGCCCAAGAACGACTCCTGCAAGCCCAATGGTTAGGCCAACAATGATTAAGCGCGATCGCCCCCACCATGCGATGCTGCCGCTGAGTCCGCTCCAGATCAATACCCACAATACATCCCCCCATCGTGACCAGGTCCAGATCAGAGGTCGCTCATCAAGAACTGCACTAATCAACTGACTGGTCATCTGCGCTTGGATGATGACCCCTGCCATATTTCCAAGGGGAGTTGTGTGGTAGTCTCCGAAGCTGGGAGCCGTAGTGCCAATTAAAACGATGCGATCGACTACAAGTTCTGCCAAGTCTTCAGTTTGTTCTCCACTGAGGAGTGTACGTAAGCTAATTGTTTCAGCAATTGGGTCGATGTGACGGTAGTTAAGGAGCACTTCGTAACCGCCTAAATTTCCTCTGTGATAGCCACCCGTATGATTGGCTAAGGCTGGAATTTGGCGATCGCCAATGGTTAAAACCCCATCATCTGTCATCGAGACGTCGATTGGTTCTTGAGTTAAATATTGAGAAGCTAGCTGAAAACTAAGTGATACTGAGGTTTCACAATGCTCTGCTGGAGTCATTCCGATGATTTGTCGTCGAATGCGATTATCCAGATCGAGGGGAATGTCGCTGAAACCGATTTGCTCAGGCGGAATGCCAGGAGGTGGCTCGATTGCCGAATAGTTGCGATCGCCGCCACCGATAGAGCACACAGTGATGAGGTTACTGTAGTCCTGCAGATAGGCTTGGGAAGACAGAGGTGTCAATGCTGATTCCTCGTCAGAAGCATTCGCTATCGCTTCTCGGTAAATATCGAGGCCGATGACACGGGGCTGATGGGGAGTAATAGTCTCTAAAAGTTGAAGGAGCGCCTCATCCGCTAGAGACCCTTGGCGAACCATCCCGGCTTCAGATTGAAACCTGAGATCATCTTCATCGATTGTGATGAGCAGCAGGCGATCGTCTGTTGGCTCAGTGGGTCGTGCGCTAAGTAGCAGATCAAACCCAGAGAGTTCTAAAGGTTGTAAGAGCCCCCATGTTCGGAGCCCCATGATTCCTCCTGTTACTAGCAGGCTGTAGGCAAGTACGAGCGGCCATCCAGCAAATCGCTGGAGGGTTCGTCGCCACCTGGGCCATGTCAATGCCGCGGCAAGTGATGTCGGCATTGAATCGATGACGGATGCATCGCTGGGAGGGATGGTCTCATCTGAAAATGTGTTGCTGGTGTCTAGCGAGAGTGTTCCAAGCATTTGCAGTGCTTCACTCGGTGTCGCCATCGACTTATTTCGGGTCAGCAGCTTTGATAGAACTGTGCCTTCAATGTGACTGTCTAGGTCTGGGTCGGTTTGAATTTCTGTAAGGGCAGCTTGGATCTTATCGGTGGTTTGTGGGCGCTGTCCTGGAAAGGGAGCCATGAGACAATCCACGAGATCCGCCAGAGGCTCAGATATTTGGGGTGCATCATCTCGCCATAGAAGTTGCCCAGTGTGTGCATCACTCGAAAACTCTAAGGGATTTTCACCCGTCATGAGATGAACAAACGTTCGTCCCAGCGCAAAAAAGTCAGACTCCGGCACCGCGCGTCCCTGCATCTGCTCAATGGGCGTGTACCCCCTGGAATAAACGTGAGTCCGGGTGATATCTTCTGCGCACTTGTGTAGATAGGTCTCGGTAACTTCACGTACCGCTCCGAAATCAATCAAGGCCAACTGCCCATTCGGGCGGAGCATGATGTTCGATGGCTTGATGTCGCGGTGAAAGCAGTTATAGCGATGAATGGTTCCCAAGATGGCCGTGAGTTGATGGAGCCAATCAAGGGCTTGGTCATTGTGCAACGGTTGATGATGGCGATCGCTGAGCCATCGGCGAAGATCAACCCCAGGAATTAACTCCATCACAAGGCAATGGATCGGGTGAGTGAACGACTCATGCTGGGTGGTGAAGTATCCATCCTGATCAACGGATGGAATGCCCGGATGGTCGAGCTGGCTGAGAATCTTTGCCTCTCTCTGAAATAGATCAATCGCTTTTGGATACTGCTCTAGCAACACTTTGAGCACCTTTTGGGTGCCGCAATCGTCAACCGTATAGGTCTGGCTAAATCCACCTTTACCCAGAAGCGAAAGAACCCTATAGCGGCCTTGAATGATCGTGTCGGGCTGAAAAATCACAAGAGCTTATTGAAATATGCGAGATGACTCGATTGATCAACAGAGTCATCTTTGCAGATTTATCGTTGTTGTCAGTTGAGTTGTAATGGAGACGTTGTTGTGAGGAAGCAGAACACCCTGCAAAAATTGTTTAAAGGCTACTGGCCATATCAATAGCATGCAAGATAAAAGAGGTTACCTTCCACAATCTTCATGTAATGGCTCAGGGAACCCTGTAGATTCATAGATTGTACGATTCAGAGAATTCGCCCATTGTTGATTCTCAACTGCATGTCTTAGCGTCGACGTGATGACGTCTAACGTATTTCATCACCATTGGCTGCAGGGTGAATAAGACCTCGTTATTGACGGTTACTTTGTCCATGAGCGATCGCCGCCCTAATGACTCCAACACATTGATGAGATCAGATAGAGCAACCTCAGCTTGGATGCCTGTTCGAAGCTGAGGCAGTGTAGCGGGTTCTCCTGTTGTTGCAAACCAGCTCATCACATCCTTTTCAAGCGGCGAGAGTCGCTTAAACTGTTGTGTCAGCAGATGCATGAAGTCTCCTAAAAACAGGGTCCCTTGGTTTAAGAAGTCAGCGACACTGCCACCAAACAGTTCTTGAATGGTCGTCGCGATGATTTTTAGTGCTAAGGGATTACCACGATAACTCATGATTAGCTCGTCCCAGAGTTCTGGATTGCTTAACCCTTTTTCATTCAAAAGATCACGAGCATCGGATCCTAACCCTTTGATCTTGAGCGATCGCACAGGATGTGCATCCCCTTCAAGCACCGACACTTCCCGGGGTTTTTCCCAACTGGTCAGCAATAGACAGCTTTGATGCGATGTTTCAGCAATACGAGTTAACAGTTCTCCATAGCCTTCGTAGGAGGGCTGATATTGTCCAGCTAAAGCGCCCCCTTGCAATACAAGCTGCATGTCTTCAAGCACAATTAAACAGCGATGATCTGTAAGATAGGTCACCAGGCTGGAGAGTTGAGCGTCTAAGTGATTCGGAGTCGTAATCTCAGGCTGAAGTAGCTGTAGGACATCGTTTAAGAGAACATTGATGTCTAAACCCGTTCTGAGCGATCGCCAAATCACACAGTCAAATTCTTGGGATACCTGAGTTGAAAGTTGAGCAGCGAGGGTTGTTTTTCCAATGCCACCGATGCCAAGGAGGGTGATGAGCCGGCAGCGGTCATGCTGGATCATTGTTTGGAGTTGCTGGAGTTCGGCCTCTCGGCCATAGAAAACTGGGACATCGGGAATGCCGTAGATGAGAACCTCTTCAGATGATGGGGGATGGTTTGAGGGCTCGTTTGTTGGTTGAGTGGTGTCCAGTTGATCTGAGTCATTGGATTGACTCGATTGATCAGATGGTTGCTGATGAGCAGGTGCCTGCTCAGTGCGTGTATTGGCTCCACTATGGATGCGATAACCAGAGCCTTCTAAGAGCTGAGGAACGCGACTCCAATCTTTGACTTTGATGGTGTCGCTGCCATGTTGAATTAACAGTTCTTCAATGTAGCGATACAGTCCTTTGGACAAGTAATTGCGAACCGTATCACCAGCGACGTGGAGTTGCTCAGCAATTTCATTGGGGCTGTAATGGCACAACAACCCCCGTAGGTATTGTTTCTCGACACGCGTTAGCCCTTTTCGCTTGGCATCAGCAAGGTCAATGTAGAGCTTTTCTAAATTCCAGTGATAGGCCGCTTCAGAAAACGCCTCTTCAGGTGAATGAGAATGATCAGCCATACAGCAATACAGAGTCCAACACAAAAGGCTACATCATGAAACGTTCACATATCGCATGAAGCTGTGAACTGCTTCACAAGTTTACGCCTTGTCATATCAGCTGGGACAGGTCACGATTGGCAAATATCTTACATGGAGAAGGAAAGAATAAAGGCTTTAGGTGTGCAGTACGTACCGACACGCCTCCTTCTGTTGTGGACGATGCTCAGTCGTGAGTAAATTTTGTTGAAGCCTCGCAACTTGAGGCTTGGGAGACCTTCGACTTTGGTGCTCTAGCCATATAACAGAACACCAAAGCTCGCAAAACCTAATGTTTTTAATGGACAGGGGTTTCGAGTTCGTTATTCGATGTTTGATCGCTCTGCTCTTCAAATACTTGAGAATAAAAGAAACCAGCAATCAGTGCTCCAACTATTGGAGCAACCCAGAATAACCAAACCTGCCCAAATAATTCGGCTCCTGCAAAAATGGCTGGACCGGTACTACGAGCTGGGTTCACAGACGTGTTGGTCACTGGGATAGAAATCAAATGAATGAGCGTGAGTGCCATGCCGATTGCAATTGGAGCAAAGCCACTGGGAGCTCGCCGATCGGTAGCTCCCAAAATCACCATGAGAAACACAAAGGTCATGACGATCTCAGTAACTAGGGCTGCTAATAGGGAGTAACCGCCGGGAGAATGGGCTCCAAATCCATTTGTTGCCAATGGTGTTGGGCCTGTCAGCTCAAATCCTGGCTGTCCACTCGCAATCGCGTACACAATCCCTGCACCAACAATCGCGCCAATGACCTGAGCAATAATGTATGGCAAGAGTTCAGAACTTGGGAATCGCTTGCACGCCCAGAGCCCAAACGATACAGCTGGATTGAGGTGACAACCAGAAATATGCCCAATCGCGTAGGCCATCGTCAAAACCGTTAAGCCAAAAGCAATCGAAACTCCTACAAATCCAATGCCTAGCGTGTTGGCTGTGTCACCACCTGGAAAATTTGCTGCCAAGACAGCACTGCCACATCCACCTAAAACAAGCCACGCTGTACCAATTGCTTCAGCAATGCATTTTTTTGTTATAGACATGTTTAAGCTCCCATGGGTAATACCTTTTCCCAAAATAGATGCACGAGACGATTTTGTTTGACCTGGCCAATGGGCGGGCTTAACAAAATCCAAATCATTGGCTCATTCGAAGAATTGGTATAAGACGCTCTAAATCATAGAAAAATGTGAGACCAGAATCTGTACTTGATCCCAGTCAATAATTAAATTTTTCAGAAGAATATCTCGTTTCTGGTACGCGCTAGCAGACGGTTATGACGGTCTAATCGCTATCAGACATAGGCTTAAGTATCCTGGGCACAAAACGTTTTGTGAATGAATGTATACCCCTCTCCAGTGATTTTCTGATTCAAAACAACTGCGTTGTATGACCGAGTTCC
The DNA here is from genome assembly GCA_038520475.1 of Cyanobacteria bacterium J06627_8. Lineage (GTDB taxonomy): Bacteria > Cyanobacteriota > Cyanobacteriia > CAKZMO01 > CAKZMO01 > JBCCWF01. The sequence continues at coordinate 20,196 of JBCBLF010000013.1, read as the reverse complement.
GGGTTGAGTTGAATCCCACTGCACGGGTGGAAGATTATGCATTTGACAAACCTGGCCGATTAATTCTCGACGAGACGGTGGATCGGGTTGAACAAGGTTATACCGTCCGTTCAGTCGATGTGTTCTGGCAAAATCAATGCCCTCAACAATATCGTCGAGATGACTCCAGTTGCTGGGTTCTGATCCGTCCCCTGGCCGTGTTGTACCGGCTGCACGCCCAAAAATTCGTAGGAGAGATCGACCGGGTCCATAGATGCCACCGAGCCGTAAGATGCAAATTGCTGATCCTTGCCTGGAAGCATTCATCAAGGTGTTCTCTGTTTCGGCGAGAATCTGGTGTTGAGGCGTGATGGGGGCGATCGCCGTTTCTTCATCGACGGGTTGACCACTCTGGTCACCATATATCGCACAGCTTCCGGTGTAGATCACCTGCTGCACAGACGTTTCGTTGATGATCGACACCAAGCTCTTCGCCGTATTCAGATAGGTCTCTTCGTATGCATTTCGGTTAGGGGCACCGATACTCAGCAGCACGGTATCTTGGTTCGCAATGGCTTCTTTCAATGCTTCAGGCTGATCTGCTCTGAGCACGATCGCATGCGGAGCGATCGCCTCAAGTTCGGCTAAGCGTTCTACTCGGGTGGTTGTAACCGTTACGTCTAGTCCTCGTTGAACCCACGTTGCAGCCACCGCTTTGCCCACGTAGCCGCATCCCACGACGATTGCCCGTTCCACAATGATTCCTCTAATCGACTAATCCCAACAATTGTTTGCCTTATTGTCTGGCGAGCGAATTACTGTGCAAGAATTATCACAGATTCGACATGCGTTCTCGTCAAACCTTCGGAGTGATTGGGTCATGCCATCAGATTTGACGAGTCAAGTTGGGAACGATGAACAAGACTGACCTGTTGTTCGTCTTATTCCCTTTATTGAATCATTTCACCTTCGCGACCTTTCCCCGAAGGTTTCGCTATGACCAGTCATCAGGATGATCTATCTGTTGTTCGCTCGTCTGCTGGCGATCGCCCGCCGGCTTCTGGTTCTCCAGTGTCGATTCATGCAACGCAGATAAATCAGCCCCAACTAGAGACTGCACCGTACGATACTCTGTCCGACAATGCAGTAAATGGCTTAGATGCTTTCGATTCAGAGCCATCTCAGCTAATTGATTCCAACGATCACCGTCAATCCGGCGATCGTCCGCCTCAATCATTGCCATCGCAGGTTCATCACCTAGAAGCTCAAAGCCATCGATTATTAGCATCGCTACATCCTACGACTCTTGCCGTTGAATGGGCAAACAACTCATTTTTAGCCATATCTGAGCAGGTTTCTCTGCACGAGACGGATTCAGACATTGCTCAACTTTGTGCGTTTCATCGCTTGTATCGACTGATTCAGGCCATTTATCCTCATCCATTGCCTCAATGGCGGTTGTTGGATGAACCGATTATCGTGCGCATCTGCTCATCGGGGTCTCGATCTCGTTACATCCAAACATGGATTCGGTCTGATGCGCTTCAATTCACGATTCATCAGTCTGTTGCCGATGTGTGTCTGTCGTTAGACCTTGCTGATTTGGACCTCACGGCTCACGATCCGTTGACATGGCAGGCTATTTTTAACGATTCAGATGGTCTCAATTATCGCTGTCGTCAGCTGCTTGAACGACTAACCAATGGTGCGCTGTCGTGTGCTGGTAGCTTGTTTTTAGAAGGATTTGATATTACGGCACAAGAGAGCATTCGACGCATCACTCAATTGCTGGTTGACCAAAATTCAGTGCTTCAACTGGAGAAATTTGAGCAGGTGAATGCTCAGATGTGTGAACTCTTTCGGGCAGATAATACAGCAATCGTCTGCTTTCAGCGTCGCAAGGTTCGCTTGTTCATGGGGGATGTCAGCGATGAGCTGAATGTGGCGGAATATTCGTTTGACGATCTCCAAGGGGGGCAAATGATGGAGGCGATCGCCAATCGCCGCATCATGATTGAACCTGATTTGCAGGATCAGTGCTTTACAGAGCTGGGGCAACGGTTGCTGGCATTAGGAGTGCGATCGCTTCTTCTCATTCCGCTCATGGCTGAACACGTCACCTGCGGCCATCATGCTCAGAATCCGATTGGTCTTGTTGGAGTGTTAAGCCGAACGCCCCATCAGTTCGACGCGGTGGATCACCGACGTGCCGAACAACTTATGCCTGCTTTTACGGCTGCGCTCTCAACAGCCCTCCGGCAGATGTATCACAGGCAATTTATTAACAGCATTCATCCATCGGTTGAATGGCGGTTTATTCAAGAAGCAGAGCGTCGCAGCTTAGGAATGATGCCGGAGCCGATTGTGTTTCAGCATGTTTTTCCGCTGTATGGCATTTCTGATATTCGAGGCTCTTCTCAGGAGCGAAATCGAGCGATTCAATCTGATCTTCTTAAACAGTTGAGGCTGGGGCTGGCCATCGTCGAGGCGTTGTGTGAGGTTCAGGCAGGCACGTTTGTTGAGCAGCTCCGACTCGACGTGCTTGATAAAATTACAGAACTCGAACACGACATTACGGTTGGCGCAGAGGTGACGATTAGTCGATATTTGAGCGATCGCCTCGAAGTTCATTTTGAAAACTTTGCAAACAGCCATCCTGTTGTTAAGCCCGTTATTGAGACCTATCAAAAGGCGTGCCATCCTCAGCAAGGTGGTGTGTATCACGCACGAGCTCATTATGATTTTCTGCTCGGGCAGATTACTAATCGGCTGCGGACAACCTGGGACGAGTGGCAAGAAAACATGCAGCAGGTGATTCCTCATTATTGCGATGTAGAAGTAACCGATGGCATCGATCACATGATCTATGCAGGAGCGGCGATCGCCGCTCAATTTTCGCCCTTTTATCTCCAGAGCCTTCGCTATGAGCAACTGCGAGCCGTGTGTGCTTGCGCCCAAACCGCCTTTGATATTCAATCTGAGTTTGATTCCCCCCTTGAAGTCACTCACTTGGTTTTGGTGCAAGATTCAACGGTCGATATTTTTCATGATGAAGATACCGAACGGTTATTTGACGTGCGAGGAACACGCGACACCCGATACGAGATTGTTAAGAAGCGCATCGATAAGGCGGTTGATGCTGACCGAAAAACGCGCATTACGCAACCGGGCATGCTGACAATTGTCTATTCGACTGAGCAAGAAGAAGAAGAATATCGCGAGTATCTCCGATACTTAGTTCGCGAAAGGTGGATTAAGGAGACGATTCAGACGGGTGATGTGGAACCTTTGCAAGGCGTGAGTGGTCTGAAATTTATGAGAGTTTCAGTGCTGCCGCGTAACCTTGAGTGAAGTGCAACCACTCTGAGCATTGGCTTTCAGCGGTAACCCAATTTAGTTCAGATTATCGAAGTTGATGGAGCGTTGGAGTCGGTTCAACCCACCCCAATGCTCCATCTGTTCTCATGTGTTTATTACTGGAAGCACAATCTGATCTTGTTCTGCTTCGCATTGGCGCGCTAGGTTTAGCGTATTGGCGGAAAAAAAATTAAGGCTACATCAGCGTGCAATTGCGTTACATACAGAAAGAGTACCGTAGGGCGCGGCACGCCCTACGGTACGGTAATTGAACAATGCGCACAGTGCTTCAAAGCAATTATTGTGGGATAGGAGTAAGGAATCTGTGAGTCGTGATCTCGCTGGAAATTCCATCAAAAAAGCGAAACGGATCAACCTTAGACGTGGATCATTTCAATTTCGAGATACTGTCAGTGTTACGGATGATTCAACCGATCTCTATCAGGTAAAAGTCGGATCACGAAGTCGTCTTTCCATTAAGGTGTCTCGTCAGCAGCGAACAGGCAATGCGGATGTTGAACTCTATCAACTCACACGCAATAAGCGATCTGCGTTTCGTCAAATTGGGCGTCGACACTTTGATGAGCTGAGTCGCTCGGATATTCGTTCAAATCTAGATCGAGTAGGGCGATCGCGTCGAAACGGACGCAAAAATGAAAGGCTGACTGTTACAGCGGCCCCTGGAATTTACTACGTTCGCGTGTTTGCTCAATCAGGGCAGACTCGCTACCGACTTAGCGCCGCCTCTAAGCCCGCTCCATTGCCTCCCACACAATCTCAACCGCAGCCGTCTCCTACTCCGCCCACGATCATATCGCCATCACCATCTCCAAGGCCTATTACTCCAATAATTGAGGTGTCTAGCCCCAACGGCGGAGAATCTTTGCAAGCTGGAGAGTCGGTTTCCATCAAGTGGACGGATCAGCTGAGCGAATCGGTTCGAATTGACCTATTTTCAAACGGCAGCAAGGTTCGCACAATAACGAGCGAAACGTCTAGCGACGGAGAGTTTCAATGGGATATTCCATCCAATCTTCAAAGTCGCGCTGACTACACAATTCGTATTGGGAGTCGTGATAACGATGCTGTCTTTGACGATAGTGATGCGGCATTCAGCATTGAACGACCTGTGCAGGCGGACCCAAGCAAATCTTTCAACATTCGATTTGATTATCGATTTGATACCCAAGGGTGGTTTACGCCCAAACGTAAGGCTGCTCTTGAGTCCGCGGCAAAATTTTGGGAAGACATTATCCAAGAAGACTTCGAATCGTTACCTGCTGGTACTTTAATTTATGTCGAGAACCCAGAACAGGAAGGCGTCTTCGAAGAGTTTGCGATTGACCAAGCGATAGATGACGTTGTTATTTTCGCGGGTAGTCGAAAGGATGATGCCCTAGCAGAGGGAGGACCGTCTGCTCTGTATTTTCCTGGAAGTACATTGGATAAACGATTCACTGGGGATGACTTTGAACCATGGTCAGGATTCGTTACCTTCAACCGGGACAGCAACTGGTTCTTTGATGACACTCCAATGACAGACGGTGACTTACCAGACAATAAACTTGATTTTCTATCTGTTGCGATTCACGAAATTGGTCATGTGCTAGGGTATGGCACATCTGATGCATTTAGTCGGTTAATATCGGGCACATCCTTTGTTGGCTCTGCGTCACAGGCAGAAAACGGTGGAAAGCCAGTACCGCTAGCGGCTGATCTGTCTCATGTGAAAGATGACTATGAGTTTGGAAATTCGGGAGAACTTGTGTTTGACCCTATCCTGAGAGATGGCGATCGCACGCTGCCGACGCGCTTAGATGTTGCAGCCCTGCAAGACATTGGATACGAGGTTGATTACAGCAAAACCTTTCAAAATTAGAGAATATTCTTTTCCATCTAAATATCTTTTTTATCTGATAGATTTAATTCAATGAGTCTGACTTTAATCATCGATTAATCCAATGTGTGATGCCTGCTTGGTTGAGCGAGAGATGTCCTGGCATGTCTATATGCGCGTTGCAGAACATCAATACCGCGCCCTAGAACGCTTCCACAATTTGGCGATTTTCTATCTCCAGCCTAAATCGATGAAGATTAAGGGCGCGCATTGTGCGCTCTAAAGCATATCCGTGTCATCGCTAAACCCGTGTCATGATTCATTGGACTTGTACATCTCTGTTGGTGGTGACGGGTGATGCCCGCCATCACCAACAGAGATGCACTAGATATAGTGGACTTGCGTAAGTCCTGATTACGCTGGCTGTAGCCATAAACACGCGATTTAGACGTTTGTGTTGAAGTGTTGCGTAGCAGTACTTTCAACAGAACTCAACTCTGGCCTCCCGATACAGAGCATAGAAAGTTAGCGTCCTGACCGGAATGCTAACGTTCCAATTTGTATAGACATTTTCAAAAGGTATTCATCGATGCCCATCCTCATACCCATTCTTTGGCTTCAGGACTTACACAGTTGAATGTTTTTCGCGGGCACTGCCCGCGAAAAACATTCAACTGTGTAAGTCCTGGAGTTGACGAAATTCTTTGAATTGACGAATGATTTGACGTTGTGGAGCCTACCCACATTGAGCTTTCCTTGCAGGGCCGAATCCACCGAGATAGTTAGCCCGACTATCTCGGGAAGCAGTATCCAATCCTATGTTCAAGCGTGAAGATACAGTGAACTTCAACTCAGATGTGTATAAACATGTTGTTTACTCGTCAGCACTACCGAGAAATTGACTTGGATTTGTTACAATTCCTGGGATATGGAGATGAGATCGGTGTTTTGCAGGTCTGATGATTCGATGGGTACGTGCTACATCTCAGACGAAAGACTTGAGGAATCAGCAGACATCAAACGTGATTATTGACCAAGCATTATGACGAAGATATTAATTGCAGAAGATGAACGAATTATTGCTTGGAACATCCAAGAAGTGCTTCAGGTAACTGGACATCAAGTCGTTTCATCAGTTTCTACGGCAGAAGAAGCGATCGCCATTGCCAGTCAGCAGCATCCTGACCTCATCCTTATGGATATTCGTCTGAGCGGTAAGTTAGATGGTATCGCCGCAGCACAAGAAATCTACGATTCATACGGGATTCCGAGCATCTATTTAACGGCTCATGCGGATGACTACATCGTCGAACGGGCTATGGAAACGGCTCCGTTTGGATACGTTCTTAAACCGTTCAAACGTAACGACTTGTTGCTTGCCATCAAAGTGGCCATTAAGCGCCATCAACGGGAAAAGCAGAATCAAAGAGAACAACAATCTGCGAGCTTAATGCTCGACCACTTCGGTGACGAATATCTAGCTGAAGGCATCGATTATTTCTTAAATGCTCCATCAGCGGAAGTGAATGTTGAATCGATAGATCCTAATTATGATGCTTCTCGCTCGACTTGTGAGGAGGATGATTCTCAAGGGAAGCTAACCCTATCAAAATTAACATCTTTGGTCCGGCGATCGCTAGACGATAAATCCATTATCAACAATATGGTGCACGACCTTGGCCTGAGACTTGGTCTTAGATCCTGTCACGTCAGCATTCATCCCTTCAAAGTATCAGATACGCCAGCAGTGATTGCGACCTTTTGTCAAGGGATGCCCGATCTAACCCATTTCTCCCTGAGTGATGCGGTTAGAACAGCTGTCTCAAGCACACTATCATTTCAACAACCCATTTACTTTTGTATTACGCTGCCAGCAGATAGAAAATCGAATCACGTCACAGATGAAGAACGACTATCCGTTCTCATTTATCCTTTGCTCAATCAAAATGGAGCCGTCATTGGTGACATTATGGTGACGCGAGCTGTTGACTCAGTGTGGACCTCAGAAGAAATGGATTATGTTGGCTCCATTGCGGATCAGTGTTTAGTTGCGCTGCGGCAGTCTCTGCTCTATCAAGTTGTGCAGCATGAGATGAAGACCAAGAGCGAGTCGAAATCACGTACGCCATTATCTGATCAGTGGGTTAGCTCACTCTCCCATGAGTTACGAACGCCAATCGCAAACATAAAGATGGCAAGCCAGATGTTGGAACTTGTTGTAGATTCCCTAGGAGCCCCAGACGACAAGGTTCAACCAACGCAGGAATATTTCCGGATTCTTCAATATGAATGTGAACGGGAAACGCGCCTAGTTGATGCCATTGTTGAAGCCAACCAAGATTCAACGACGCAGGTGCTAACCTTCAACATCATTTCGCTACCCGATTTGATGAATGACGTGGTGAACGCTCACGCATGGCAAATGCAACGAAAGCGTCAACGTCTTGAAACTTACTATTCTGATGACGTTCTCCATTGCAAGACAGCTCCATCCATTCTTAAGCGCGTACTCAACGAATTGCTCGATTATGCGTCTCGCCATTCTGGGCCAGAAGGGTTGATTCGATTGGAAATGAAGCATGTCTCTACCGACATGCCGTCACCGTCTCAATTATCGTTAGTACAGTCAATTGACAATGAAAGAGCCAATGGTCGTCATCATGACATCAGCCTAAAGACGCCAGTAGAAGGTAACTTGGAAATCTTGATTAGTCATACGAATCTTCATGCAACCGCTAGCGATATCAGTACTGGTCTGACAGGGTTTGACACTGTTGACGGTGGGTTACGGTCTAATCAATATTCAACTGGATTAGGATTATTTCTTGCCAAAATTCAAGTTGAAAAATTGTCTGGATTGCTGAAAATTTTTGACTCAGATTCCTTCGTTGTTTTTAGCATATGCCTTCCAGACGATCCTGAACGTCAATCGCTGAGTCTGACACAAGACCCTGTGACGGCTTTAGCACAGTAGGCGATCGCTGGTCATTACACATGTTATGACGCTAGAGTTTCTCACGTAGATGAACTTATGGCCCTTTGCAAATTGATTGAGCATAGCAGTGTTGAACGCAACGCGCTCCACAATACTGTTTCTGCATTTAACTCAGGCGCACACTGCTATAAATCGATTGAAAGAGACGCGGCCATATACACATAACGATTTTCTAAGACAATTGATTCCGACTGCTTTAAGAAAGCCATATCAATGAGCAATCCCTTGTAGTAATAGAACTGTAGAGGAATACACTTCCTTGGATTTTTGTCAAAGTCCTGATTGTTGCGTAAACGGATGTAAACATTATCGTTAGTTGTTATGAAATCAATGGGTCTCTACTCCACTAATCAGGGGATGTTAAAAGAACGCAGGTTTATTCCCACATGGCACGTGCTTAGGCGTGAGCACGCTACCCTATGAAAATGTTGGTTGACGATTTCCTGTGACAGTCATTCCAAAACCAAAAACTGTCCCATCACCGATACTCTGTTCAAAACAGGCGAGGCTAGATTAATCCCATCTTTTCAAAGAGGGTGTTAAGCAGCGATGTTGCTATCATTCCTGGAAGTTGGCTAACGGTCAGTGGACAGGTTTGGTGGTTATGTCCCTGGGCTAGTTCCATGTGGTTAGAACTGAATGGGTTCGCGAGAGTCTAAGCCTGTCAAATTAGAAGCCAGTGATTTGACATGGCTAAACCAACACGTTCTGTTCCCTGGTTCCCTTAAAGGCAGCATGCTTCACTGTGCTGAATCGTAACGTTAAATGGGCATCAATTCTTCGAGCATTTCAGGAACTTCTACCAGTGAATCGCGTCTTTTATAGTGCGGCCTTTTTGTTGCAAATTTTCGTTAGCTGAGTTTTACACATGTCATTTGCAGCACCACATATTTCAGAGTTGTTGCGTAAGGATTACCCGAAACCGGGAAAAGGAACAAAGTTGCCACCGGAGAAGCTCTCACACTATGACTTAATTGCCCAATGTCAAATTGGGTTGCGCCCCGATAAAGTTATGTTCGCTGAGCTTGTTCGTCGATATCAGCCCCACTTAGATAAAATTCTGTATCATCTTGCGCCAGATTGGACTGACCGTGCTGATCTTGCTCAAGAGGTTTGGATTCGTGTGTATCGCAATCTGCGGCGATTACAAGAGCCCGGTAAGTTTCGAAGCTGGGTGACCCGCATTGCCACGAATTTGTTCTATGACGAACTTCGAAAGCGAAAGCGTGTCCAAAGCCCACTGTCTCTTGATGCACCCCGGCAGGCAGACGATGGAGAAATGGATTGGGAAATTGCAGATGCAGATCCAGGTCCAGCTCAAGAGATTATGACACGCGAGTTTTATGATCAGTTGCGTGAGGCGATCGCTGATTTGCCGGAAGCATTTCGAACGACGATTGTGCTTCGAGAGATTGAAGGGATGGCCTACGAAGAAATCGCAGACATCACTGGTGTGTCGTTGGGTACAGTCAAATCTCGCATTGCAAGGGCACGACAACGCTTGCAGTCTCAATTAGAGCTCTACATCAATGCGTAATCGAACGGTGAGAATTGTTGGGCATTGCACCCATATGCCCGACGGCTCTCACGTCTCGAAGAGTAACCTGTTATCTATCAAACGCAGGTTGAGGGCTTAGAAATGAGATTGATCAGGTTAATGTACCTATCGATCCGACGCATGAGTCCATGTTTTTTGAGATTTCCATGTATGGTTCTGGCCAATTTGATCGTGAAATAACTATTAGACGATCGCCTGGGCGTGTCACGATGCCATGCGATTGATGATCACCAGCTATATCTGGTGGTACAAATGTTTTTTCTGTACGGATCATTAAGAATCCAAATATTTTTAAAAGTTCAGGAGCAAAATGAGCGGGAGTTGCGTCATTTAGACTATGAACTGAGTGAAAAATCAGAATGCATTTATCTCTGCCGGGTCTAATCTGTGTACGAGCGTTTGTCTGAATCAATGTCTGACTATATGTAGTCGACGATGGTGTGGCTTACGCATGACTCATGTTCTCTCTCTCCAAGAGGCTCCAGTCAATGGTTTTCTACTTTTCTCTGATTCTGTGAATATCCTCTTTTAGGTGTCCACTGACTTCTGAGGACGATTTAGTTAGAATGCTTTACTACAACATAATTCGGTTCATTTAAAATACTGACCTGGTGACTTAATACATAGTGCTTAATTTGGATTCTGAAATGGACAAGTCTAACGACTACAATGGTGCGATGCATCCTCATTTTGAGCACAATCATCGCCAGAAACAATCTAATTCTCAAAATTCAGATACATTAGATAGCTTGAAGCGCGATCGCTGGGAGCTCTTGAATGCTTACCTCGATAGTGAGGTGACTCCGAAAGAGAAGCGGATGGTTGAGCGATGGCTCAAAGAGGATCAAAAAATACAGTGTCTTTACGCAAGACTCCTTCAACTGCGTTGCAGCTTTCAAGCTGTTCCTGTCCCTCCAAGTGGAGCATCTGTTGAAGAGGTCGTTCAAGGGGTCTGTAGACGAATTGATCGTCAACGGATTCGTCGGAATATCATGCTCGGGGGAGCAGCTCTGGCTGCGTTGCTCGGTGCGCTTGTCACTAGCAATGTCAACTTGAGACAGCTGCCATCCCAATCAATTGATGGTTCTGAACTAAACCCTGATGGTCTGGAGTTACAGCTTGACCAGCCTTTATTGCCTGCATCTGATGAAGGCGAAGCCAGCATTCCTCTTGAAAAGCTGGTGGCACCTACTGAAGAGCCATTGTTTGATAAGAATGAGCCATCTTCTGATTAAACGACACGTCCGTAGCGACTCCAGAAGCTGGAGCAGACGGTAGTTTGTCGTTAACCATTAGAGAAATGTAATCCTAAGTCATGTCAGTCATTCGGCTGTCGATGGTGACTTCAAGGTATCGATTGAGCTGCTGCATCCCTTACACCCAGGTCTCAGGTTGATGGAACGGATCGGTTTCGTGGATGATCGGTTCTAATCATCAATATGGCTTGGCGCATTGTTTAAATTCGCAACAAAGAGCAAGGTTGCTAGGGGCACAACGTGCCCCTAGCAACCTTGCTCTTTTCGGCCTTTGCTCAGTCGTATCATGCAGAGGTTTCTAGAAAGGTAATAAAGAATAATGGGCCGCCAATATCTTGCTTAAGCCCGGAGTCAACTTGTTCACTGGAATAAGCCGCCGATTCCTGCAATGAGCTGAGTTCAATCATGTCATTCCTCTGGAGGCGATAGAGTGCTTGATCGAGTTCATCTCGCGTCAGCGGAGGCTGTAAGCTTTGCCGAACGTAGAAAATCGGTAAGTAATTGCCGGTACCAAGTTCGTGATCTAGAGTTTTGATTAGTTGGAGAATATCAACGTCACTCGGTTTCGCTGATTTTCTCCAAAGGAATGCCTGAATGGGCGATGAATTATCAGTTTCTGATGAGGATGTAAAGGCTCGCCTTAGAAATCCAAGGTAATTGGACAGTAGGTTGAGGCTGATTGTAGGGTTGCCTTGTGGATCGCATTCATATTGCAAAAAGAGCTGACCTGACGGGGTTAGCCAAACGTCTTGAATACGAGTTTCGCTTTGGACCAACCCTCGCTCAGATAAAGATGCCAAAACGCTTTGTCTCTCATACTCAGAGAATCCCTTGAGGGCTTGACCGGGTGTAATGGTCTCAGTCAACCCTGCTTTAATGGCCGAGCGTTCGGTATCGTTGATGGGTAATCGAGCGGAATCATGTTTAAGGAGAGCTTGCCCTGCCGCTGACGCCTTAAATCGAAGAATTTCGACAGAACAGTCGATCAAGCCACGGTCGATCAGTTGGCGACAGGCTCGATTCCGCTCAGACAGCTTTTCTGTTGGACGAATAGTTGAGAGAGGGACTCGATAGTCAGGAGGAGCACCCAGCATCGTCAATAGAAATTTCAGTTCAACGACTTCCATGCGATCGCCATACGTACAACGACTAACCTCATGAACAGTAAATCTGTTTGGATAGAGCTGAGGTTAGCTACAGCTAGCAAGTCTAGCCCATGGCTCTTTGTATACCTTAAAAGATGACTTCGTCAATCATGTGATGCATATCATGTGACTATATTTGCTTAGATCACAGCGTAGATAGTAAACAATCACGTGTAACTGTTGCGTACTATCATCGAGAAACATTGGGCGATCGCTCATACTAATAGTGCTGAGTTCCCCCATTTCCCCATGACAGTATCTATCGCTTCTGAATCAAGCCTATTGGAGTCTTTGTCGCTAGAAGACACGGTCCAACATATTTTAGAAACTCGACGCATTACCCGCATCGATCAACAGCGGCTCATGCAGTTTGGGATGGCATCACTAAACAATCAAAACGCTATACAACTTGTGAACAAGGTTTCTGAAGCACTTCGAGTCGGACGCCTTCGAGTCATTGATTAATCACATCTAGCTATATCGCCTCGTACCATTGGCTTCAGACCGTTATTGCTATCAATCAGCACCAAGGCACACAGATTTCGTTGTATCGTGGGCTACGTTACAACCACGCAGATCCTAACGATGCGAGACTGTGGGCCTACTCAGCGTAGGCTGATTGAGTCAAGTAAACTAGAGATATCGCTTTCGTCATTGAGTCTAGGACACTGAGTATCATCTAGTTCCTAGACTCACAGCAAAATGGCTCGCCGTCTTGTCCCAACGGAACTGGTGACGGCTATGCTTGGGGCGATCGCAGCTTGTATCACCCTCTAAAGCAATCAGCCAGATCCTTTGAATCATTGTGGTTTTGAATCGTGTCAGTTCTAGCGCCTAACGTTCAACGTTTCCTCTCCTCTCCTCTTCAAATCGGGAACGTTGTCGTTCACAGTCGTGTATTGCAGTCGCCGTTGTCTGGCGTGACTGATCTAGTGTTTCGTCGATTGGTTCGACGATATGCTCCAGAATCAATGATGTACACCGAGATGGTTAGTGCGAGTGAGCTACATCACCTTCGAGACATTCCTAAAATTATGGATGTTGATCCAGAGGAGCGTCCGATTAGCATTCAATTATTTGATTGTCGCCCTGACTTTATGGCTGAAGCCGCGCAAAAGGCTGTTTCCCAGGGTGCAGAAACAATTGATATCAACATGGGATGTCCGGTTAATAAAATTACTAAAAAAGGAGGAGGGTCTTCGCTGCTGCGTAAGCCAGAGATGGCCGCACAGCTGGTTGAGGCTGTTGCAAATGCTGTGAATGTGCCAGTGACCGTAAAGACGCGTATCGGCTGGAGTGATGACGAGATTAATGCGGTTGCATTTGGGCGTCGGATGCAAGAATCTGGAGCGCAACTGTTGACGCTGCACGGGCGCACGCGTTCACAGGGGTATAACGGAAAAGCCTCGTGGGAGTGGATCAAACGAGTGAAAGAAAATCTCTCGATTCCAGTCATTGCGAATGGAGATATTTTCTCGGTTGATGCAGCCATACAGTGTTTGATCGAGACTGGGGCTGACGGAGTGATGTGTTCAAGAGGGACGCTAGGATATCCGTTCTTAGTCGGAGAAATTGATTATTTTCTTAAAACCGGACAGCGTCGTCCAACGCCAACAACCATTCAGCGGTTACAGTGTGCAAAAGAACACCTCAGGATGTTGTACGAATATAAGGGCGATCGCGGTATTCGACAGGCCAGAAAACATATGGCTTGGTATGCCAAAGAATTTCCCAGAGCTGCGGAGTTACGAGATGCGCTTTGTCGAATTGAATCAGTTGATGAAGGCTGTCAATTGATCGATCGAGCCATACACGACCAAGATTAATGGTCCTTCTGAGCAATTTGATGTTCAAGATCTTCAAGAGACTTAAAGACAGATATGGCTGAATTGTAGGCTTCGGTCAGCAGCGCATGTCTTTCTTCCATGGATTCTTCAGCATCATCGGCAACCAAGCTTAATGCGCCGAGCATTGAATTCAAGCGATCGCGCATGATGTGAGAGGTATTGCGGAGTGATAGCCAACTGCGATCGCCTGTGGCATTTGAGGCAGATGGTGCTTTGTTATCGGTAAATTGCATGGCACAGAGTTGAGCATAGTAGTTACCCTGGTCGACGAGCTCCTGATGGGTGCCAATCTCCACAATCTGACCTTTGTCGAGAACAGCGATTTGGTCAGCATTTTGAATGGTTGAGAGACGATGGGCAATCACAATACTGGTTCGTTCACGACTTAAATCATCAATGGCTTCTTGTACCAATCGCTCTGAGACCGTGTCCAATGCGCTTGTTGCTTCATCCAATACCAAAATTTCAGCGTCCTTAAGGAGTGCACGAGCAATTGAGAGTCTCTGACGCTGACCGCCTGACAACATCACCCCGCGATCGCCTACGTGGGTCTCCAGCTTTTTGGGTAACTTTGAGACAAAATCGTAGGCATTGGCTCGGGTTAGAGCATCCATAATCTCTTCATCAGTGGCGTCAGGCCGAGCATAGGCGATATTGTTACGAATCGAATCGTTAAACAGAAATGATTCTTGGCTGACAATGCCAATTGCACGACGCAAAGAAGTCACATCGAATTGCTTTAAATCTTGTCCATCAATTGTGATGCAGCCGCTGGTTGGATCATAGAAACGAGGGAGTAAGTCAGCCAGGGTTGATTTCCCCGCACCCGATGAGCCGACGAGTGCAAGCGTGCTGCCTTTCGAAATGGTGAGTGAAATGTTTTGTAGGGAAGGTTGATTGCTCCCTGGATAGGTGAATGAAACATCATTAAAAACAATGGTGCCGTTTAAGCTGCTGAACGGGGTGACTCCGTTTTTCATAAACGGTTTGTCATGGGGATTGAGGAAATTTGCAGCAACCTCGACACTTGCAGATAGATTGGCAAACAAGCTACGAGCTGCGTTCAGTTGTGACAGCACGGGTAATAGCCGGAGAAGAACCACTAAGTAGGTCAGCAGAATCGGTGCAACCGTGGTCAATTGATCGGAAAAGAATAGCCGCCCAAAGATAACAATGCCAATTAGGGCAATCATTCCGACAACCTCACTGACGGGGGCGATCGCTGCTGTATTCACCTGAGACTGAAGTTCGGCCTGTTCCCGTTCATGAATGAGATCTGACAGAATACGATACTCGCGTGCTTCATTCGCCACCTCTTTGATGAGTCGCATGCCAGTCAACGACTCCGTTAGTCTCATTGAGTAGCGTCTGGAGATGTCAGATAGCTTTTTCCCAAAGCGTTTGGATCGAGCAATAAAGAATTGATTCAGTAAAACAACAACGAGCAAGAGAAACGACGCAATAATCGTTAGTTGCCAAGATAGAGAAATTAATAAACCAATAAACACAATAATGGTTGCGGCATTGGTCATCATTCTCAAGGCTGCATTGAGTGCATTCGCAGCTCGCCCAATCTCATTGTTGATGCGATTGAGAATATCACCGACGCTCAGCTTATAGAAGAAATCAATATCGACGTTGAGGATCAGCTGGAGCGCTTCTTCTCGCATCCTTGAAGTCAATCGTTGCTTGATGGCGCTATTGGCTATGCTATTGGCATACATCATCAGGTTCTTTAACCCAATGGCGAATAAAATGGCGATCGCCATAATCACCAGACGATAATGTGCTCCCACTGTATTAAATGGAGCGAGTAATGCCCTCAATAGCGGCGGCGCATTGTTGATATCAATGTCCTGTCCGATCAGGCTGAAGATAATTGGAACAATAAGAGCAGTGCTGATTCCGTTGAACAGCGCGCCTGAAAAACCCAAAGCAACCGCCGCTGCAGAGCGCAGCGGATAACGCTGAATTAGGTTTAGAAAAAATCGGCGACGGAGCATGAATAATTTGGCGGCTAGATGGATAAAGGATGGAAATTGTGAGATCTGGCTGCGGGCAGGTGATCGCTCCTAAACTGATCAAATCGTAAAGGGTGACCTAGAGAGGAATAGAGCGTTGCTTGAAGATACACCATCGGTTGTTGCTGATAGACAGGGATTACATGGCCAAAAGAGGCTTGAGCGTCATCGCCATTGAGGAGATGCTGTACTGTTCAACACATCGTTGTCGTGCTAATGTTCCCCGATGTCGAGCTTGATCGAAATTTTCAAAAATGTGTTGAATCATTTCTGCCATTTGATGCGCTTGGCCCGGTGAAACGAGATAGCCGGTTGCTCCTAGAATGGTCGGAATGTCTCCGACTGATGTTGCAAGGATCGGTTTGGCCATCGCCATTCCATCGGTGAGTTTGAGAGGAAACTGGGCTTTAGCCGCAGGTAAATCTCGCTGTGGCACAACAATGACATGGGCTGCACTAACTACTTCTGGCATTTGGTGGTGTGCAAACTTTGGTAGTTGAATCATCCATCGTCCCCATTGATTCATAAGCTGTTGATCATAGTTGTCATAGGGGCTGCCTCCTACAATAACGAGACGAAGATTGGTGTCGTTTAATTCTTCAAGGGCCGCTAGAATATCCTCCAATCCCTTATATGGACGAGGCGCACCTGGAAACATCAGGATTCGATAGTTGGATAAACCTAATTTTTCACGACTTTTTTCAGCGTCATATCGATCAGGATTGAAGAGAGAAACGTCTTTCCCATTTGGAACGTAAACGCCTCCAAATCGGTTGTGAAGAAACTCAGTATGTGTGGTGATGTGACTTGCTCTATTCGTCAAACTCTCAAGCCACTTGAGATACATTGGGTGGTCAGGATCTCGCAGAGCTCCGTTGGGTCGAAAGATGTCACGGGCCAATTGTTTTACAGAAGGGCGATAGTCAAGGCGATCGCCCCCATGCCAACTTAATTCCCAATCGTCGATATCAAGGAACAATGGTTTACGAGTTGCCAGGTGATGCAATAATCCCAAACCAAAGCTACTCGGTTTCAACTTATAGGCATAAATCACATCCCCATCTAGCTGACGTAGCAGTTGATAAGCCGATGAGAGAAAGCCTGGATAGGTTCGACTCAAGATGGCGTGGGTTTTCGCGTGGGGAATCGAAAAGGTTGACGATATTGTCTCGTCGAAACCAAGCACGTCAACGGTGTGGCCGAGTTGCTGGAGGGCTTGAGTCAGCAAAAATGGCCGGACTGCTCCGCCCCATCGTCCTGCACCCCGAGAAGATAAATCGCTGACGATTAAAGAAATCTTCAACGCTGACAACCTCCCCCGTTGACTAGTAACAATAGTCCTGCCCAATCGCTAAGACCCAGTTGGCTTGAATATGTGTTCCTGAGACGATGCAATGTAAGGGTCAGATCAAATCCGATCTTGGAGGCCAAACATTTGTTTTATGGAACTCGTGCACTATATGGATTCCATTAAAAAATAAATGACTGTGTTGTGTATGGATTCGATATCAGACCTAATATTCCCAAAGGTGAAGCGCGAATGTCGGCACGATAGGGAAATAGTGTCAGGCCATCAAAAATTCACAACTTGACAATTCTCTTAAGTCCATAGCGAAGCAAGGGGTTTTGGAGTGCGCAACGCATCCCAAAACCCCTTGCTTCCTAAAGTTGAAAAGTCGTGATCAATGAGCAAGACAAAAAAAGAGAGGAGTACGATTAACACACCCCTCTCGAGAATTTTAAGTTGACAGTTTAAAGCAATCGTCAGGTGCGATCGCCCGATTTAGAAATCGATTACTTAATCGATACTTTTGCACCTTCGTCTTCGAGTTGCTTTTTAGCTGCCTCTGCATCCTCTTTGTTAGCTCCTTCCTTGATGGTCTTTGGAGCAGACTCAACGATATCCTTCGCTTCTTTCAAGCCAAGGCCAGTGAGCGCACGTACGACCTTAAGAACCTTGATTTTCTTGTCAGCAGGAACTTCTTCGAGGACAACGTCAAATTCAGTCTTTTCTTCTTCAGGCTCTGCCGCTGCTGCACCCGGAGCTGCTGCACCCGGAGCTGCCATCATCATCATGCCACCACCAGCAGAAGCAGATGCATCAACGCCAAAAGCTTCTTCAATTTGCTTGACAAGCTCAGACGCTTCTAAAAGGCTCAATGACTTTAGCTGTTCGAGAATTTCATCAGTTTTTGCAGACATGGACTTCTCCAGTTATGTGAATCGATAGGGTATAAGTGGACATCATCGGCTGGTGCTAATCCAAAATTAGCAAGCCACAACAAACTCAGAAAAATTAACCATTCTCTTCTTTTTGCGATACCGCTTGGATAGCGCGAACCAGAGAGGATGGAACTTCCTTGATACCAACTGCGAGCTTGGTCGGCACAGCCTTGGTTCCGACGGCCAATTTGGTTGGAATCGCGTTGATTGCGCCAGCGATACGAGCAATAAGCTCTTCCTTCGTGGGCAATTCGGTAATGGCTTTGATATCGTCCTCATTTAGAGCACGACCTTCCATCACACCGCCGCGTAGCTCAGTCTTCTTCGTATCTTTTTGGAAAGATTGATAGGCCTTGATGCCTTTGCCCAGATCATCTTTAAGTAAGAGAAAAGCAGATGTTCCTTTGAGAAACTCTGTCATGGGCTGCCACATATCGTTGCCATCAACGGCAAGACGCATCAGCGTGTTCTTTGTGACCTTACATTGGGCACCTGATTCACGAAGACGGTTTCGCAGTTCAGTAATCTCAGCAACTGAGAGACCCTGATAGTCAATGACAAGCGCCAGTTGTGAATCATCAAGCAGATCTTTCAACTCAGCCACAATGGCTTTTTTATCCTCTAGCGTTCTCCCCATGTTCTAATTCACCTCCTTAATGCTGGGGTTTCAGCCTTACTACAGCAACAAACTTTGAAAAATGAGTGGATAGCTATCAATCTAAGCAGAGATATCAAATACAAAAGCCTCTGGAGTTGACCAGAGGCTTGAAGAGGCAGCTTGACTCATAATTCTAAAGCACGAGTGAAACGAAGCCTTATTAAGGCCGCTCAGCTTGAATGTTAGAAAAATGTCAATAGCCTCGGCAGGATGATTAGGCGATCGCCCCTGCGGTCTCTGGCTGATTTGGGACTAATACGATTTGAAATGTCTAAGCGTTTATGCCTCCAATAGTTGAATCAGTCAATCCACTCTCTTAATCAGAAAAATCAACGATGTGGTGTCTAAATCTTACGCAGCTTCAGCAAGCTTCAAATCTCGCAAAGCACTAACATCGACCTGAATAGAGGGCCCCATCGTAGCCGATACATAGACACTCCGCCAATAGCGGCCCTTTGCTCCAGACGGACGATTGCGATCGATACATTCCTGAAGTGCCTTTAGGTTGATTAGCAAGTCATCCACCGAAAAGGATGCTTTGCCGAACATCACATGAACAATTCCAGTTTTGTCAGCTCGAAACTCAAGTTTTCCTGCTTTAAAATCAGAAATTGCTTGAGCCAAATCAAATGTAACTGTTCCGCCTTTTGGAGAAGGCATCAAACCGCGCGGACCTAACAATCTTCCTAGCTTTGCAACCTGAGGCATCACATCAGGAGTTGCAATGAGGACATCAAAGTCCAACATCTGCTCTTTTTGAATCTGAGCAATGAGTTCTTCAGAACCAACGAGATCAGCTCCAGCCTCATTGGCTTCACCGACCTTTTCACCCCGTGCAATCACGGCAACCCGAACATCAACACCTGTTCCCTTCGGCAGGGCAACAGTCGTTCGAAGTTGCTGATCAGTGTATTTTGGGTCAATGCCTAAACGGATATGAGCTTCCGCAGATTCAGCAAACTTTGCTGTTGCAGTTTCCTTCAGAAGAGCTAACGCATCTGAAGGCTCATATTGCCTATCTTCGACCTTGCCCACAAGAGCTTGAAGTCGGCGAGATAGCTTTTTCACCATATGATCCTCCTGGGGTCATAACGAAGCGATCGCCTCTCCCCCATTACATGAATTAAAACAAACAGGTCTTTAATCATACAAAGCTTAAATAGCTCAGTCAAGCAAAACCTGATTTCAACAGATGCATCAGTCGGAAATTGTCACACCCATGTTTCGAGCGGTTCCTTCAACAATCCGCATCGCAGCTTCTACATCATTTGCATTCAGGTCTGGGAGCTTTGTTTCAGCAATTTCTTTCAGTTGCGATCG
>JBCBLF010000139.1:0-12104 GCA_038520475.1 Cyanobacteria bacterium J06627_8 | reverse complement strand
CATCATGAGGAACTGAACCGTCACGTTTAGCTTTTGGGTCGACGGATGTGCTGAAAATGTCACCCGGACCATAATGGGGTCAAGGGTTTTGAACTGCTGTTGGATCTGCCCTTCAGGGTTCAATAGTTCAATTTGGTGAATCTCAATCAGGTCTTCCTCCTCTTCCTGCTGTGATAAAGAGGACGTCTGATCAGCTGACGACGCATTTGGAGATTGTTTCGCTGCTTGAACAAATTGTTTGCGGCGCGATCGCACCTCGCTGCCATCAGAGGTATCTGGCAGGGCGTAATATTCTTCACAGACCTCGGAGGAAGGACCAACGGCTTTAACGACGCCTTTGTGCAACAGCATCACTCGATTACACAACCGTTCAACCTTTGGCACCAAATGTGAAACGAAGACAATGGTTGCACCCGAGCTGACGATTTCTTCCATCCGCTGGAAGCATCGCTCCTTAAACTTCCAATCTCCAGTTGCTAAGACCTCATCAAGCAACAACACGTCGGGAGAAATAAGATTCGTTGCAATTGAAAAGCCGAGGCGTCCTTTCATACCAGAACTGTAGGTTTTCACCGGGGCATCAATAAAGTCGCCAAGATCAGCAAAGGCCAGAATGTCATCCATTCGTTCGAGTACTTCAGCCTTCGACACTCCTAGAATTGCAGCATTGATAAAGATATTTTCTCGGCCACTCAACACGGGCTGAAAGCCTTGCCCGAGGGTAATTAGTGCGCCGACTCGACCGCGCATTGTCACCATACCCGTGGTGGGCTTGAGCAATCCCTGCATGATTTTGAGTAGCGTTGTCTTTCCCGACCCATTGACGCCAATGATGCCAAAGGATTCTCCTCGCTTTAACTCAAAGTTGACGTCTTGCAGAGCCCAAAACTCTTGTCTTCGAAGTTCCGTAGTGGGCTTATGCCGTAAAAACAGCTCACTTGCAACGTCTTGTATGCCATACCGGAGCGATCGCCGTAGCTCACGGCAATACTTTTTTGAAACTCCGTTGACTGTTACTAAAATCTCGTCAGAAGACATCTAATCCTACTTTTTTCGCATTCAGCTTTTCGACCCTATGGAGTTGACCAAGTGTTGGTTTCGATACACCCAACCTCGTCCACAACGGCAAGACTCATCCCGACCGTTCGACCAACATCGGGATAGAGATTCGATAAAAGACCCAACCCGTGATCAGTAGGACGAAAGACAAAATTGATACTACAGTAAATCCAACCCCATTGTTGAGAGTTCCTTCAATAGACAAGTCAATGGTCGCCAACAATAATGGCGTGACCGGGTTCAAGTCCACAATCAGCGAATAGGGCCATTGACTGGGTGGAGTATAGATGACAGGTGTTAAGAAGAACCAAAATCGCGTCAAAAACGGTAGCGCTGAGGTTACATCGGTATAGAGACTGCCAAGAGGAACGAGGAATAGCCCTAAACTGAACCCAAAGCAAATTAGCATGAACAGGGCCCCAATCGCAGGAATAGCACCCCAGCTTAGCGTTGCACCAAACAACACAAAGAACCCTGCCAACACCACCAGCTGAATCACTAAGTCAAACAGCATTTCGTAGATTGCCGCTAAAACTAGCCCCTCAACCGGTACGCGGATTGTACGAAGCAACGGCATTCCCACTCTCATGGCGCGCAACGGCATGCCCAGACTAGTCGCAAAGGTCTGCCAAAGAATCGTCTTGAACAGGACGGAGAGAGCATAGGGAATGCCTGTTTCGTCTGCCTCTATGATGCCTCCGCGCCGGAGAACTGTAGCAGTCAAAGCAATCAAGATGGGAGGAATAAACGCCCATAGAGGTCCCAACGCAGACTGCCGGTAGCGTACGCGGATGTTTCGGTAAAACATTTGCCACGCCAGCTCTTTCGATGACATGACATCGCGTCGAATATCATTCAGCAGCTCCAATGGGCGACTGAGACGACTCTCTGGGGTGTACGTTGTTGTGGGCAAAGCTGATGGAGCGTGTTGATCCAACAAGTTCCTCCTTATCAATGGAAATGGACTCATAGCCATGTGCAACCGAAGTCGACTCTCATCATTGTGCAGATGATGCGTCCACGACTATGCTGATGTCTCAGGGACGAACATTCGAACGAAATCCCGCATAAAAGTTGATATTACTTCATCATGGGAATTCTTAGGGGCACAGCTGAACCCAGTCGAATGGCCATTGTTCACGAATGGCTTGTGAAACATGCGGGTTCTGAACGGGTTGTTGAACAGATCTTGCAGGCTTATTCCCAAGCCAACCTGTTTAGCTTGGTCGATTTTCTGAAGGATGACCAACGATTTTTCATTCAAAACAAATCGGTAACCACATCATTTATTCAACACTTACCGTTTGCAAACCCGCATTTCCGTCAATATCTTTTGCTGATGCCTCTGGCGATTGAACAATTTGATCTGTCAGAGTTCGACATTGTTGTTTCTAGCAACCATGCGGTAGCCAAAGGCGTTCTCACTCGTGCTGATCAGCTCCACATCAGCTATGTTCACACCCCGATTCGATATGCATGGGACCTCCATCATCAATATCTTAATGGAGCAGGATTGACGAGGGGCATTAAAGGAGCGATCGCCCGAGTGATGCTGCATTATCTCCGATTATGGGATGTTGCAACTGCTAACCGAGTCGACGCATTTGTGGCCAATTCTCGCTATGTTGCTCGCCGGATTTGGAAAACGTATCGGCGATCGGCAGATGTCATTTATCCTCCTGTTCAGGTCGAGCGATTCAAACCCCAGCGCCAGCGAGACGACTTTTATTTTGTATTATCCCGATTTGTTCCCTACAAGCGAGTGGATTTGATTGTGCAAGCCTTTGCTCAGCTTCGCTATCCCCTCGTTATTATGGGAGACGGTCCTGATGAGCCTCGATTGCGGCAATTGGCGACTGACAACATCACCTTTGTCTCGCCCCAGTCCGACGCAACTGTGACGGATTACATGAATCGATGCAACGCCTTTGTCTATGCTGCCGACGAAGATTTTGGCATTGCAGCTGTGGAGGCTCAGGCGGCAGGGGCTCCTGTCATTGCATTTGGCAAAGGCGGGATCACTGAAACCGTCATTCCTGGAAAAACTGGCATTTTCTTCCATGAACAAACGGTCGAAAGTGTGATACAAGCAGTTATGCAGTTTGAGCAATCGGCTCAAACCTTCAGTTGTGATCAGCTCCAGAGCCACGCTAGTCAGTTCTCTCCTGAACGATTTCAACGACAGTTTACTCGCTATGTTGACCTCACCTGGGATCGATTTCAAACAGAGAATGGCCTACAGTGTTAACGCAAGGAGTATCTATCGTTAAATGCAGCTAAACCGAGCCCTACGCCCTGCCCTATCTGCTCTTACGATATCGACCCGTTCATGGCCGACGATTTTGAGCATGATTGGAGCTGATGTGCTGGGGCTGAGCATTGCAGGAATTGTTGCAATCTACGCTGGTTTATTCCTTGATGGCGATCGCACCACTAACCTTGCTCTCTATTTTCAGTTTTGGCCTCTCATTGGCCTATTTGTCTTAGCCTATGCAACGGTTGGTCTCTACCCTGGTGTTGCGATTAGTCCGATTGACGAACTGCGTTGGATTAGTGTTGCAACTACGCTGATCTATCTCGTATTTGGGTCTGCCATTTTCCTGTTTCAAGAGCTTGAGCTACTTTCGCGAACCGTCTTCTTAACGGCGTGGCTGCTCTCACTTCTCCTCGTGCATGTGAGTCGAGCGGTCATGCGATCGTGCTGTGCTCGTCAGTCATGGTGGGGCTATCCGGTCATTATTCTAGGGGCAGGAAAAACTGGTGATATGGTTGTGCGCACGCTTCAGCGCCGCCCTCGAATTGGCCTCAAGCCAACTTTTGTGCTGGACGATGATCCAAATAAGCGAGGCAGTTTAAACGGTGTTCCCGTTCTTGGGAGCATTGGCATGGCTCCTCGTCTGGCTCGCATTCGCCACATCCCCTACGCCATCGTTGCCATGCCAGGGGTTCCTCGGCCTCGCCTGCTTGAAATGCTAGAGAAATATGGGCAAACCTTTGCTCACTTGCTCATCATTCCGGACCTGTTTGGGTTTGCCAGTTTGTGGGTCGCCGCAAAGGATCTGGGGGGTATTCTCGGTCTGGAGGTGAGACAGCAGCTCTTGTTGCCAGGGCCGCGAATCTCTAAGTTCATGATTGACCTCATGCTGACGCTAATCGGTGGCACCTTGCTGCTCCCGTTTTTGATTGCGATCGCCGTTTTGATTCGGATTGATTCTCCTGGACCAGTTTTTTACGGTCAGATTCGCATTGGACAGGGTGGTCATCGGTTTCGCGCATGGAAATTTCGCTCGATGGTTGACAATGCCGATCAGGTCTTAGAATCCTATTTTCAGCAAAACCCAGAGCTTCGAGATGCATGGGAACAAGACCATAAGCTGAAGAATGATCCGCGCGTGACCCGGGTCGGGCGTTTTCTGAGACGCACCAGTTTAGATGAATTGCCTCAACTGTGGAACATTCTGCGAGGAGAAATGAGCTTAGTCGGCCCCCGTCCGATTGTGGATGAAGAGATTTGGCGATATGGAGATAAGCTCCCACTCTACAGTAAGGTCACCCCGGGCCTGACTGGAATGTGGCAAGTCTCTGGCCGCAACGATATTTCCTACGAAGAGCGCGTTAATCTTGATGCCTACTATGTTCGAAACTGGTCGGTATGGCTGGATATTTACATCTTGTTGAAGACCGTTTGGGTTGTTTTAGCGGGAGAGGGCGCTTACTAACAGGAGTTGTAAACACGAGTGGAACCGCCAAAATTATCGGACAAGGAATCTGACCAGCCCTCTGAGTTAGTGGAGCCATCTTCATCGGAAAATGAGCGTCCCAGTGTACGGCGATCGCCATTTGATCAGGCTCTATTCATCATCTCCCTTGCCACACTGCCCTATCTGTTTTACGGCAGTATGGTTGGCATTTTGGTAGTGCTGGGTCGACTCATTTGGCGACATCGATCGCCGTGCCTGGATCCGATTACTCGGCAATGTCTTAGCGTCAGCGTGCTTCTATTCGTGTTGAGCACCATTGACGCATACAATCCTGGAGAATCCGCCTTACAGCTTGCAAACTTTTTGCCGTATATGGTGATGTTTGCTTATTTACCTGGGTTATTAAGACATCTGGAGACGCTGGAAAACTTAGCGATCGCCCTTGTGCTCACATCGATTCCGATTAATCTCATTGCCCTTGGAGAATTTGTACTGAAAGCGCCGTTTTTACCCCTTCGCTTGCAATCCATTCCTTGGGTCGATGTCATTCGTAAAGCTCCTCATCGAGGGCGAGCAATGGTGATGTTCGATCATCCAAATGTGATGGCGAGTTATTTAGTGGTGGTGTTGGGACTTGCCCTTGGATTGTTAATGATGCAAATGGACTATGGTGCGATGCATCGCCGCCGCTTGCAGTTGGCATCCATCCAGCAGGACGATCGTGTAGAGGACAGCCGTACGTCTAGTCGTACATCTACTGGTGAGCCTAACGCTAAACGTCAAGCCCCTCAATTCTCCTCTGGGTTTTCATCGAGTGCGCTCTTACCCTGGGCCATTGGGTTAATCCTACTTGGTCTGTTTTGCACAGGGTCGCGCAATGGACTCGCGATCGCCTTTTCTCAACTGCTCGGACTGGGCATTACAATTCGTGCTGACCGCAGAATGTTAGGAGCGATCGCAACGGTTATTGGAGTAGGGGCTACCGCAATTGCAGGACTGGGTTTAGGCACTCGCTCAATCGGTATCTTTGATCTGTCAAATGACCCCCGTGTTGGTGTGTGGGCGATCGCCATTGATCTGATAGGAGAGCGCCCCTGGCTGGGCTGGGGGCTTGGCAATTTTAAATTCCTCTATCCTCCTCGGCTCATTGACCCGACGTATCAGGATATCTTTCACCCTCACAACATTTGGTTGTTGCTGAGTACCGAAGCCGGTATCCCCGCCATGATTGTGATGAGCGTCTTCATCGGTTTTATTTGCTATCGTGCAATACGATTCTGTTTAGGCAATATTCGTATTACGAATCGAGGATTTCCAGATTTGACGGTCGAATGGTCGACACTTGAATCTGCAACACCAAAGCGGGCGATCGCGCTCGGTTACCTACTTGCCTTTTGGGGATGCTTCGGCTTTGCCCTGTTTGATATCACGTTTTACGATGTCCGAGTGAATGCGTTGAACTGGACAATCCTGGCGGCACTCTATGCGATTCCCTATATGTCAGAATCCTGAGGCTAATAGCGATCGCTATTAGCCTCAGGATTTTTAGGGGAAAACCTTGTCCTGCGAGTCTTTCTCCTAAAAAAAATTTATAGCTGCTGCCAGTTCGATTACACATCTTCCCTGAGCGAAGTCGACGAGAACATGCATAGCAGGATGTTAGAGCATTGATATTACTCTGTATCTTCGGCGTCTATGAGTAAAACTGGACCGATAACAGGTTCATCTGCAAGGTCATCTAAGCCCACGCTACTCAGCAATTCAGTCCATTTTTCCTGGACGTCTTGGTTTGATTGAGCAGGGTCTTGAAGTTGTTGTGCAAGATGGGCGATCGCGTCATACCAAATTGTATCTGCTCCATTTGCAATCAAACTCTGGTGCTCAGACGTCGCTTCCACACGCTGAACCCATCCGTAAATACTCAAATTTGGAACCTCAGTAGGAATGGTTTCGATATTGAGGGGCTCAGATTCAGCACTCTCTGTGGGTTCTTGACAATACAAGTTGAGATACCAGCGATAGTGATTAGAGTTTTGTAATTGACGACCGACGGCTACCGGAATTTGGATACCCACAAATCCTGCGGTTGTCGGGAGCGAGAAATATCCTCGATACAGCTCCTGTTGAACATTTTGGGTGAACAGCGAAAACTCTCCAACCCCCGGCTGCTCGGCTCCATAGGGAACATAGAACCAGAACATTGGCTGCTCTGAAATCGTCTTTCCCTGAACGTTGGGTGGGGCGATCGCCGTCAAGGTCCCGGGTACCGCTGGACAGACTGCCTCAGGCTCACCGAGACTACCACCGGGTTCTCGCTGACCAGGAGGTAGCGGATTTGGCGGAACATCTGGAGGGCCGTCTTTCAAGAATTCATCAACCGCTACTGCTTCGAATGCATGAGCGGTTGATAAAGCTAATCTGCTTCGATGCGGCAGAGCTTCAGAACCGACTTCCGTAACCATTTCTACGGTAGATACTGAGGGAATGGCGATTGTCACGCCCAGGGTTGTGGCTAAAGGAACGAAAGAAGTGAACCGAGATTTCAGGAAAGCGGGCATAGGTGACCTCCGATTTCGATGGGGTTGTGTCTAGAAAAGGGAGTGGTTAACCTCATGAGTTTTGCTAGTGAATATTGGGACGTCCGTAAAATCCGATGGCTCCGATGGCGATCAAAACTGCCAAAACTGTTGGAACCAGAGGCAACCAAACTCCTTGACTCAAAATCAACAGGCACGTGTAATACATAACGAGGATAATCACTCCGCCAGATAAAAGCAACATCCAGCGTGATCGAAAACACATCGCTGCGATCGCACTGAGAGTTGCCCCTAGCCACACAACGAAGAAATCACCCCACTGTAACCAGCCAAATTGAGGAAGAACCCTTAGCAGCGATCGTTCGTTCATTACTGCCTGCACTATCTGACTCACCATGTGCGCATGGACCCACACGCCAGACATGGTGCCATGGGGCGTTTCGAACTCATCTCGTACAAACTCACTTGTTGTTCCTACTAAAACCACTCGATTCGCGATCAACTCAGGGTCGATGCAATCTTCTAGCAGTTGCGTCAGTGTGAAATGTCTGGCGGGTTTTTTATTGAACCGATAGTTCAGCAAGATTTGATTGCTCTGTCCACCCAGATGGGTGTAACCTCCCGTGCGATTTGGAAGATTCTGAAAGACCACATCACCAAATTGCCAATCGCCTGCATCAGTTATCGTCAAATCAACATTCTGTGAATCCAGCAACGCATATGCGAGATGAAAGCTGAAGCTGTAGGGCGTCGTACAATCTGATGAAGTAGAGGTTACTCCAGGATCGTAGGTCAGGAGGTGACGTCTAACGGGTCGATCAAGCTCCCCCTCCGCAGCATCCGTTTGAATATCGCTGAATCCGACCTGATTGACTTGCTGGTCTGAAGAAAACTCTTTCGGTGGAGAAAGAAGGGGCAGATCACCTTGTCCAAAGGCACACACTGTAAATAGATTGGGATGGTTGTTAAAGAGATTAATCAATTGATCGCGGCCCTGCCCCCGAGCTTGTCCCCGATGCATGTCAATTCCAACTGCTGCTGGTTGATGCTGGTATAAGGTTTCAAGTGCCGTTGCCAGAAGGTCATCATCAAGTGGATAGCCATATTTTCCGGTATCTTCAGTGGTAACTTCGACAACAAGCAAATGTGGATCAATCGGGTCTTCCCACGTTTTTGGACGCGATCGCATGAGTTGGTCATAGGCAGCGAGTTCAAAAGGTTCTAGTAGACCCAATAAACGAATGCCCATCACTGCACCCGTGCTGATTAAGCTGACCCACAGCCCCTTTCGAAGCGTCCAAGATGGCTTTTTCTTTCGTGAATCAGTGGGTTCAGTAATCTCCTCATAGTCAATACGTTTATCATCAGCCTTCGATGACGCCGACCATTGCATTGATTGCTCTGCTGGGTTCTGGAAAATAACCGGCAACCAACTTGCCCCTGGAAATTGGCCTTCTAGTCCCTGGAGCTGTTCCCGAGCTTGGCGAACAGACGCATACAGTGATTGTCCAGTTGAAAAGGCCTGTAAGAAGTATTTGAGAAATGCTTGCGCGACTTGGTCAGCAATCGGTTCTCGCATGACAATTAGCTGCGGAATATTCAAGTCTGCCAAGTCGCGACCTAAGCTCAATCCATCACACGAGTTGAAAATGGCTAGCGTCATACCCCTGGCGATCGCCTGCTTTAGGGCAGCTTTAAGATGTACAACCTTGATGCGTTCGGTTGAGTTGATGACGAGCTCTCCAGACAAATCCTCGGATTGACCTAGGCTATGACCGGCAAAAAATAGAATATCCCACCCTCTTTCATCCCATAGCTGCTTATTGAGCTCTGCACGAGGAGGTTCTTCGAGTACAACAACCTCTGCTTGAGGAATGCGTTTCAGCAGCGTTCGATCCTGCTGAACGTCAATGTTGTGGCTGCATCCCAGCACTGCTAGGATTCTCACTATATTGGAATTGCCTCTATCCGGCCCTTCGCTTAAGACCGTGACAGGTCGATGTTCTCGTTTGCTCAACGCCACTTCGGCCTTTGGATAATCATCGAAAAAATTCCAAACGTGCCAAGGGAGGGACTGCAAAATTGGGTCATTGGTTTCGATGATGACTCGAATCTGATCAGTCGCTGATAGCTGTGTTCGGAGCTGTTTCTCGATATCGGTGAGTTCTGCTAGCCAGTCGTTTATTTCACGCTGAAGCTTAATACAAAGCACTTCAAATGTGTCTACTGAAACATTCGTCGGAGTATTTTCATCAAATTCAAATCCCCGATAGGGTGACCTGAGCCGTGAATGTAAGGCGTGGTAGTGCGATCGCCACTGTTGAAATGTTTGCTCTAGGTGGGGAGCTGGTGAGAGTTCTCCAGATAGTTGAATCAACCAATCTGCTACGCCGTCTTGCGATACTTGCACCACGACATTTGCTAGCCCGGTTTGACACGTTCCTTCACCCAAATTAAAGACGACACGCGACTCCATGAATGTCCTCTAAACGTTTTGGCGGACAGAATCGATAGGGCTCAGGAATTTACCCAAGCCAGCTATATCTCATACCTTCAGGACTTACGCACTTCATACGATGTCCTGAACAGTTGAACGATTTTTCGCGGGCGGCGTCCGCGAAAAATCGTTCAACTGCGTAAGCCCTAACCTTTCTACGAGTGGTAGCAGACTAGACCCGCCACTATTCGTAAAAATCCCTAGCCATG
The DNA here is from genome assembly GCA_038520475.1 of Cyanobacteria bacterium J06627_8. Classification (GTDB taxonomy): domain Bacteria; phylum Cyanobacteriota; class Cyanobacteriia; order CAKZMO01; family CAKZMO01; genus JBCCWF01. The sequence continues at coordinate 2,101 of JBCBLF010000139.1, read as the reverse complement.
CTCTTGAAACATCGCTTTAGCCATTAAGGCTAGGACACTCACTGATACCCGATTTTTTATCTGATTCCTTGACGCACAGACCAATGGTTCGCCGTCTTGTCCTAGCGGAACTGGCGACGGTTATAACTCAAGCTTGCGCAATCGATGCCTATCTTACACAACTTGGCAATCTTCTCAAATCCATCATGAAGAAATGGAGATTTTGAGCGCACGACGACGCCCAAAACCTCCATTTCTTCGTAAAACTTTCAAGTCGCGCATTCACCTGAGACTTGAGTAAGTCCAGGCTCTGAACATTCTTACTAATCCTGTCGTTACTCTAAGCTGCACTCCCTGCAACAAAGTATTCGATAACGCGACATTCTCTAAAAAACAGATGTAGGCTGAAGCGGGTTCCAAACGGACAGGTCAATATCGGGAACTGGATGAAACTATCACGACGGTGCGATCGCACAGTTTTAATCACTTGATTAAAATCATCTCTCAGCTCAAGCGTCAAGTCAGTCGGCAGGTGATTTTCTTCTGGTAACGGATGAGCTTGAATTGCGACTTCAGTTTTTTCTTCTAATCGGGGCCGCACTGACATAAACAGCATGACCGATAGAGGATTCGGTTTGATTGGAAAATTAATCAACTTGATGCGTTGAGGTGTTAACTCAGTTGTCGAATCACCTGTTCTTAGACTCAGCGACAAGGGTCGCACATCTGAGCGTCGAACGGCAGGATGCGTAACCTCATCAATGCGATCCAACGGATGCCACTCGTGGAGCACTTGGGGTCCGCCCCACTCTCTAAGGTCGTTGACGAAGGCAGGAATAACTGACGGATTCATTGCAAATAGCCGTTGCTCATAAAATTGCTGGCGCCATGCATGATCCTGAATCAACCGACTCCACTGGTCAAATGGCAGCGAGAGCCGTGGAAGGGGGCGTTGCAAGAGATGCCGGATGGCGTTTTCTGAATTGAACTCTAATAGATCTGAACATTGAATGTCGGACGATCTGCATGCAGAATATCTCACTTCCTGGTTAGCTTTCTCAGGACATCGCTGACAGGTCACCCAAAAAACGTTGAAGTCTTGTCCGAGCCATTCTCGACGGATGTCATAGGTTCGATCCATCGCATCATAGGTGCCTTTTTGCTTGAGCTGAGTATGCGATGTATATCCCCATGCTCTCAGATACGAATGCTCTAGGTTAATTTGAACTGCTATATAGTAATCGGCAGCCCATGATGGAATATCGACCCATTCTTGAGGAATTGAAACTCCATCGGTGTCAATTGTCTCTGATGGAACCAGAAGCACGCGCACGTTGCTAAAGGCGATCGCCACACCGTCAATCATCTCCCATATGCTGGATAAGGTTTCCGGGTGGGGCCATGGAACTATCCTTGTGTCATATTCGGCTTGTAGCCATGGCAGCATGACGTGCAAACACAAATGATTAAGGAAAGCTTGACGCTGGCTGAGAGGAGTTGCGGTGCGTTGGCTGTGGTCACGGCTATCGGCGACCTGTTCAGCTGATACATCCAGCCACCACTCTAGAGGAGTTGGAAACAACACACTCATGATGCTCCTGTTGATGTACGACAGTCGACCTGATGGTTGAGAGAGTGAGCATTATCTGCACCTACCACCCCCAACAGTGCGCCAAACCATCCAGTCTGTTTATGCTGATCCAGATCGCGAGATGTGCTCTGTTTAAGTGTCATCGGGAGGAGGCTGTGCCGATTCATAGTAAACATCTAACCATTCTTCTAAATGGGTGCTCATGCTTTCTATAAGGGCAGGATTAGAAGAAATATGCAGATTGTTCTCACACCATTGAATCAACGTATCCAATAATGTTGTTCGAGTGCGAGTCAACTGTCGAGAAATAGATGACTGATTCATGCCCATTTGTTCAGCAATCTGTCGTTGGATTAAGCGATCGCCATAGAACAACTGCAAAAGTTGTTGATGGTTTTTGCTGAGCCTGAAGATTGCGTTGACTAATCCCTGATTAATTTGCTGATGCTCAAGGTGCCGACGAGATATTTCCTCGGCTTCTATCAACATCTCTATCGATGTAGCCGACACGTAGGGAATCGCATCTTGCCA
>JBCBLF010000138.1:0-12122 GCA_038520475.1 Cyanobacteria bacterium J06627_8 | reverse complement strand
CACGCAGATTATCGCTGAGATTGACTGAAGGTTGTTGAGAATCGTCGGATGTCGGGAGGTTCATACTGAGTGACGTTAGCCGTAAATATTCGCAGAGTGGCTGATTCCTGTAAGGCCCACCCAGCAAGTATCTGGGTGAATCAAAACCGCTAAAGCCAGTCGCCTTAAACGGTTTTGAAAAAGCCTTGTTACACAAAACCATCTCTTTTTAGCGTATCTGGCGAAAGTTATGACGTTTTGTTTTGAAACATGACATGTTCAATAATCATCCAGGATTACGCATCCATTGGGCAAGGGGGCAGCGTAAATCAGATGACTGGACTTAACCGCATCAGCTAGCTCGAAGCCATAATCGTTTGAATAATGGCAGATGTTGAACATGAGAGTTCAATGGGAATCAGATGAATCTTCCCTCCATAGGCCCTGACAGTAGACGCCTCAGGCAATGTGTTGAGTTGATAGTCACCACCTTTCACATAAATATCGGGCTGGAGGGTTGCGATCGCCTGACATGCCGTACTTTCTGAAAACAGAAGCACAGCATTCACTGGCTTCAAAGCCGCAACAACTTCTGCACGTTGCTGCTCAGGGATGATGGGACGGGTGGGACATCCAGAGGGTTGGGGTTTCAGTTGCCTGACCGATGCATCACGATTGAGCCCGACAATCAGCGAACGCCCTAGGGCTTTTGCCGCTGTTAGATATCGGACGTGTCCCGCATGGATGAGATCAAAGCAACCATTCGTGAAGACAAGCGGACGCCATTGATCTGGCTGCTGAGCGATCGACACTTTGAGCTGTTCTAGGGTATGTACAACAGGAGGCATTATTGACGATTTCATTTTGCTGAGGTTCACGTTGTTGAGATTGCCGCTGTTAGGCATTGAAGATGCCACGTTCCAGCGCAACACTTCTCATCGAATCGATTCGGCTTAACGAGGAATCCTGACAAGAGATATGTAATGAGTCTATAGCCCGTCACAAGCTATTATCATGCGTTGGCGTGTATGGATTCCGAGAGATGGTGGGTGTCAATCGTGTCGATGTTGATCGAATCCGACTGCATAGTGCTACGCTTGGTCACCCAGAATACTCAGCACCATGTACGATTGAGGTCAGCTGATTTAGGGTCGATATGGCTCGAGACCTGTCGTCTTATTCTCAATCTCCGCTTCGTTCTAGCGCCGACGTCAAACGTGGGCTATGGCTTTATGGTGCCCTCCTGGCGGTGGTTGTAGTCGGTACAGGGCTAAGATTTTGGAACCTTGATAGTAAGGCCCTATGGTTAGACGAAGTCATTGGAGCAATTTTTAGCTTTGGTCGAAACCTCAATGACGTACCGCTCGATCAATTTTTTGATCTTTCGGCACTAGGTGGGCTGTTTCAGTTAAACGCCGATGCAACCTGTGCGAGTATTTTGCACTCGGTTAGTACTGATTCTGTTCATCCACCGCTATATTTTTGTCTTGCCTATCAGTGGCTTTCCCTATGGCAACCGAATGGGGAGCAATGGATCTGGGTTTTGCGATCGCTTCCGGCTGTGCTCGGTGTTGCGTGTCTCCCGGTCATCTATGGCCTGAATCAGAAGCTAAGTACTCCAACAGCCGGCATCGCTGGAGCATTGTTAATGGCCGTGTCTCCGTTCGCCGTGTATTTGTCGCAAGAAGCTCGTCATTACACACTCCCCATGTTGCTGACATTGCTGACCTTGTGGATACTGGCTCACATTCAGCACCACATGATGATCGATCGCCCAATTCCCTGGTCGTGGCTCCTCGGCTGGTCTGTCCTCAGCAGCATCGGACTATACGTCCATTATTTTTATCTGTTAGTCGTGGTCGGTCAGGCGATCGCCATCATAACTGTGCTTGCTTGGAGTACGGGTCATCCCCCTCTGTCATCGCATTCAGACCTATCGCATTTAGACCTCGCTACATCCTCTCACCCCACTCAACAAACGTCCATCCAACGGGGCCCAACTTTACGCAAGCGAATACGTCAGCACGGTACTCGATTTGTGCTGGCCGTGATGCTGCTTGTCATCAGCTATTTGCCGTGGATTCCAACGTTGCTAAATCACATTAGCCGACCTGAAACCGACTGGCTCAAGCCCTACAATCCTGACTGGAGCGATCGCATTGCTCCCATCTATCAAACCGTGTCAAATCTATTGTTGATGGTGGTTGCCTTCCCCGTTGAAGGGCAACCGTGGACCATCGGCGGACTATCTGCCTTGTTAATGATGATGATTGGCGGATGGATCGGGTGGCAGACCGCAGTCGGCTTAACACAACAGTGGAACATGAGTCCGGCACAGCGCCCTGGTCTCCTGCTATTGCTCGCATTTGTTGGGTGTGTTCTTCTAGAATTCTTCGCAATCACCTACGTCTTAGACAAGGATGTCACATCAGTTCCGCGATATGCCTTCGTCTACTATCCAGGCGTGGCTGCGCTGATCGGCATTGGCCTGAGTCAACGATGGAACACTTGTTTCGACAGCAAATCACGGCTCTTTAAGGAATCACTGGCTGATCAAAACACCAACACGTCTCGGTCGCAACAGGCATCAAACCCATGGCGGTGGGTCCGACAAACATTGGTCCGGCAACCGTTAGCAATCGCCCTTCTAGCGGGCGTGATCAGTAGCGTTTTTGTGGTGAATGGTTGGGTGTTCCAAAAGGGTTATTATCCCCGTACTGTTGCTCGCGATCTCACCGCTGAGGGCGATCGCCCCGTGATGTTAGCCGTCAGCTATCAGTCGCTCCAAGAAGTCGGACTGGGTCTCAGCTTTGCCTTGGAAATGCAAAAGCGATATGAATCCGAGCCCGATCCACAGGCCCGTGTCGCCTTTATTCATCGTCCTAGAGGGTATCGGCAGGTTTGGCGATCGCTAGCTGATCTCAACCATGATTTGCCCCTACCCTTGAATCTCTGGGTCGTGGCATCTCCTGGAATGAAAACCAAAGACTATCCAGAAACGCTCAAGCTTCGGGTATCCAATCGAAGGCGACGAACCGATTGTCGTGTTGATCCCGATCAGTTCTATCGCATTGGATTCCCTTATCAGCTCTTTCGATGCGAGAAACCGCAGCGTCAGGTCCGTCCTTAACGTCATTCATCGGTGATGATTTTCTCAAATCGAGAATCACTCATCTTTTGCCCAATCTGGAGGCGATCGCCCTCCGGCGGTTGAGGAAGTAATTTGGGTCGCTGACACCAGCGTTGCCATGAGATCGAACTGCGAAATGCTAACCACATGACAATGAGCGCAAACAAACCGCCCTGTTGAGGCGCATCAAACGCCAGCAACAAGAAAATTACGCATAAAAAGTCTTGTAGAAAAACTGCCCAAATGGGTAGTCCCCTCAACCGATAAAACCAGCCCACTTGAACTAATTGCAGCAACAACGCCAGCACACCCGAAACGATCGCAACAATCCAAAGCGCCTCAGGACTCTGCATCGACGGTAAGGCAAATGTGACCCCGGCGATCGCCCCAAACAACGGACTCATGAATAACTGAACGATTTGAATGACACGTACGCCAACTTTGTCTTTTGATAGCAAAAGCTCAGCTAGCGCCCATGACACCAACAGCCCCATCACCAGTGGGGGATAAAAGGACGACAAAATAGGAACATCTGACCATAGGTCGTACCCATGGAACAGTCCTAAAAGAAGAAGCGAAAATGCAACCCGCATACCAACTGCGGCAGATGCAGAAAGCGCGGCTAAAAGTCCAACAAACATGGCTCGTTGAATAAAGAGGGATGAAGCCGAATCTCAAGGCGTAGAATCAACATCCCAACATAGCCTGACGGTTATCACTAGGATTCAGAGTCAAGGCGACTCTCCCGCTTTGTGGCGGAACCTTATTTAGACGTAACGTATGGGGCTATAGAGGCTGCTAACTCAGCACAATCAATACCGAAGTTATCGATGCCAGAATCATCAGAAACCTAACCGAATTTGGAATGTGGTAGATACCGATAACGGCTGTGGGACGTGCAAACTAAGCCTGGATGCCCCGCGACCCTGAATCCTGAAGTTCATCGACAAGCGAAACAAGTGACGATTCACATCATTGTGTACTATTCCGCTGGGTTATGGAAGATCCTGTTGATACAGTTCTCTACAGTTCCAAAAACGAAGACTTCGTCCCACGACACTATGTGTCAAACGTCTGAAATCCATGACGAAGAGATGGAGCGTTTGGATGCACGCTCAACATATTCATTTTTCTGTAAGCGTCACCCAGCTATGGCGGTATTCAAGGTAGTCAAGCACACAACTCTTAACCAACGCTCACAAAGCTATAAATCATGTCAAGGCTTGATTGGATGATGCTGGCGAAGAAACTCGGAACCAACATGATTATGCTGCTCTCAGAAAATCTATCGAGAGCGTCGATAGGTCAGCATCACAACGATCGCCCCGATGGATAACACGACCGTCAGCCAATCGCCATAACGAACATAGGGTGTCCGAGACTGCCTCCGATAAATTGATGCAACGTGAGTCTCATACACATTCGCACGCGATCGCCAAATGGTTCGTCCATGGGGGTCGACAACTCCGGAATAGCCTGTGTTCGTTGCCCGAACTGCCCATCGACTCGTTTCAATGGCCCGCATCACATCCTGAGCATGATGTTGAGCCATCATGATGGTGTTGTATGGGTCATTGTTGGAGGCGGTCAAAATAAACTCGCCACCCCGTGCTGCCTGTTGTCGGAATAAGTCAGCAAATGCTGATTCATAGCAAATACCTAGAATGGCTTGTCCAACAGGGGTTTGAATCTGCTGATTCATATCACCAGGAATCATGTAAGCATCCAATGGAGAAAGTCGATCCACGATCGCGCCCAGGACTTGAGCAAATGGAATGTATTCCCCTAGAGGAACCAGTTTGATTTTGTTGTATTGACTAACGGTTTCACCTTCACCATCTAACGTGATGATGCTTTGCGTAAAATCTTGCCGCACTGGAATAAAGGTTCCGAGCCATAGAGGCACCTTCTCATCCAATAGCGCCTGATAAATCGGCGTACGTGTCTTTGTCGGAGCTGACCAAAAGATGGGAATTGCACCTTCTGGTGTCAGTACGGCATCAACTCCTTGGGCAACTAAACTTCGATAGCCCTGCGTATAACCATCAAAAGCCCGCCGGAGGCCCTCCGCGTAGAGCTTAATCCGAGTGGGAATGTTGCCTTGAACGATGCCGATGCTTAACGCATCCGCTTGAGCCTTAGAAACGGGCTGATAAAAGAGTATTCCTCCAACTAGATGAAGACTCAGAAACAGCGTCAAGGCGATCGCAACACATGATCGAACCACCCCTGATGCCGATAAAGAGTAGATCGATGATGCTGGAGCAATCGCAGACGCAGACGAAAACGCAGGTGATGTCCGTGATGATGTCCGTAAAGATGAACTGGCTGACCAAGCGATTAATGCTTCCGCAAGACATCCATTTACCGTAAGGATCATGGCTGTCACTGTTGTTGGCCCAGACCATTGATTAAGCTGCAATATCCACAGATTGGTTGGGCTTTGGGTAAACGCGAGCGACGGCCAATACAAGAAGCCTTGGCTCCATAATCCGTCAATCACGCACCATAGAGCGGTTCCAATGAGAACACGAGCACATGCCTGTTTGAGAGGCGACATTCCGCCCGTGCTCGCTGTCGCAGGCCCAAGCCGCCTGGTGCTCCACCGAAACAGGACCGCCCATAGCGCCACCCAAACCATGCCCCATCCAGTGACAGCAACCCACGCGAAGAGGGCGATCGCCACACTCGCCAACCACGGTACGCCCATCCACGTCAGCGGATGGAGCCCCGTAATCCACATAAGCACGGTGCCGTAGAAACCCAACCCCCACGCGGCACCGAACAGGCCCTGTCTCCATATCCCTAAGGAAGACGGACGCATGGAATATGAACTAACCATCGTCCACAGCGGAACAAGCGCCACCCAGGCCAACGGCCACGCATTTAATGGTTCCGGAGCTAACCCTGCTGCCATACCGCTTAGCAGCGCCAAACAGACGTGCTTCCAGTTCCAGTCAGAGAGTAAGCTGGCAATCGACCGCCTCAACCGAAGCCGCAATGGTTCATCTTCTGCGATGTCTGATGAATTGGAGTTACTCGTCTTCATCGGTTGACGAGTCAGGAGTTTCAGCGCTCGCCTCTTCGACAACATCGGCAGCAACATCAACCGCAGGAGACTCACCCTCTAGACTCACATCTGAAAGAGCGCTATCAGCGCCGTCGAGATCGTCATCTTCAAGCAACTCGTCATCATCCTCAACTGACGGCACCAGAGCCACAGCGGCGATCGCATCATCGTCATCCAACCGCTGAACGTAAACCCCGGTTGCCATGCGAGATTGGCAGGAAATCGCATTCACGACCTGACGAATAATCACGCCTCGCGTCGTCACCAGAATCATTTCATCCTGTTCGCCCACAATTCTCAACGCAGCGAGACAATCATTTTCTTTCCGAAACTTAATGGCTCGAACTCCCATTCCAGCTCGATTTTGTAAACGGAACTGAGACACCGGCACTCGCTTGCCTAGGCCGCCAGTGGTCACCACAAGCACCCAAGGTCCCTGCTCCGACGGACATCCCCCATCCTGCTCGTCGCCATCAACCTCATTAAGATCAGCATTTTCTGTTGCATCGAGGTCAGTTTCATCGGTAACGGAGCCCACGATTTGATCCACCAGTTCACCAGCCAAAATATCCATGCTGATGAGTTCATCGCCATCACGCAATGACATCGAGCGAACCCCACGGGTCGGACGCCCCAGCGGCCGAAGTTGCGTATGGTCAGCTCTAAAGTGAATGGTCATCCCCTGCTGAGAACCGATGATAATGCTGTCATCAACACGAGCACGCCGCACCCAACGAAGCTGATCCCCGTCCTCTAACGAAATCGCAATCAACCCGTTTGCTCGAATATTGCTGAAGGCAGACAGCTCAGTCTTTTTGATGTATCCGCCGCGAGTCAGCATGACTAAATATTCGTCATCGGTAAACTCGCTAACTGGAACAATCGACGTGATGCGCTCATGAGCTGGAATCGGAAGCATTTGAACAATTGGAATGCCCCGTGCGGTCCGTGAACCCGTTGGAATTTGATAGGCCTTGAGACAGTAGGCCACGCCGCGATCGCTAAAGAACAGCACACTGTCGTGGTCACAGCACCCAATAAAGTGATCCACTCCATCGTCTTCCTTCATTCGTGCCCCGGCCTTACCGCGAGTCGCGCGATTTTGGGCTTGGAACGTGCTAATGGGCATTCGCTTGATATAGCCTTGCTCAGTCAGCAAGATAATCACTTGCTCATTGGCAATCAAATCAATGTCATCCAGATCGCCTAAGCCCTGCTCAATCACAGTGAGTCGGGGCGTCGCATAGACCTCTCGGATGGCTGTCGCCTCTTCAACGATGATGTCGAGTACGCGCTCACGACGAGCAAGAATGTCTTGTAAGTCTGCAATGCGAGTCTGTAGCTCTTCGTGTTCTTGCTGGATTTTTTCAGCCTCTAGTGCCGTCAATCGACGGAGCTGCATTTGCAGAATCGCATCGGCTTGAGTATCAGATAACTCATATCGGGTCGTCAATTCTTCCTTCGCAGTGGGCGCATCCGGAGCACTACGAATGAGCTGAATCACGCCATCTAGGTTCTCTAAGGCAATCAGCAAGCCCTGTAAGATATGGTCTCTCTCTTGTGCCTTGCGCAGCTGATATTGCGTCCGACGAATAATCGTCTCAATCCGAAAGTCCAAAAAGACCTGGAGCATCTGACGCAGCCCCAGCAGTTGGGGCTCACCGTCTACCAAAGACAGCATGTTGACCCCAAAGTTACTTTGCAGCGGCGTCTGCTTATAGAGATTGTTGAGCACAACTTGAGGATAAGCATCACGTTTCAGCTCAATGACGATCCGCATACCGGTGCGATCGCTCTCATCTCGAATATCTGCAATGCCATCAATGCGATGGTCGTTGACCAGCTCAGCGATTTTCTCAATGAGGCCAGCTTTATTGGTTTGATAGGGCAACTCCGTCACAATAATGGCGTCTCGTTCAGGCCGCCCGCGCTGTTGAATAGTTTCAATCGTTGCGACCCCTCGCATGGTTACAGAGCCACGCCCAGTGGCATAGGCATCGCGGATGCCACGAGTACCCAAAATCTGTCCCCCGGTTGGGAAATCGGGACCTGGAATAATCCGACGGAGATCAACATCAGAAATCTCAGGGGTTCGAATCAGAGCAATAAGTCCATCAATTAGCTCACCCAGGTTGTGCGGAGGGATATTCGTCGCCATACCGACCGCAATGCCTGACGAACCGTTCAGCAACAGTTGAGGAATACGAGACGGTAGCACAACCGGCTCTTGCTGAGACCCATCAAACGTGCCAACAAAATCGACCGTATCGGCTTCAATATCTTGCAGGAGCGCATTAGATGTGAGGGACTGGAGGCGACACTCCGTGTATCGCATGGCTGCTGGCGGGTCGTTATCGACAGAGCCAAAATTTCCGTGTCCGTCAATGAGGGGCGATCGCATCGAAAAGTTTTGAGCCATCCGCACCAACGCGTCGTAAACCGCGGTGTCGCCATGGGGGTGATATTTACCCAAAACCTCTCCGACAACACGGGCACATTTACGAAATGGGCGATCGGCAGACAAGCCAAGCTCGTGCATGGCATAGAGAATGCGGCGATGCACTGGCTTCAAGCCATCTCGGGCATCTGGCAACGCTCTCCCAACAATTACGCTCATTGCATATTCCAAATAGGAACGCGACATTTCGTTGCGTAAATCAGTTGGGATGATGGTCATAAAAAAAGCTCCGAAACGAGTGAGGAATGAAGAGTTAACTGTGGTGCACTATGCGGAATCGAGCAGCGCAAAAAAGTGACAAAAATAGTGCAAGTCTAGACGACATTTTAGCACGAATTAATATGGCTCTGTTTCTTGCCAAACGTGGGATTCAAGTAATGTCGCATCCGTTAAAAAACTGTTAGAAATTATGCCCATTAGCTCACCAGACATCACAGGCAGTGAGCGACTTCCCACGATTCTGATTTGCATTTCCTACACCTGCTACGCGTTCGTAGATTGATAACCCCAGCAGGTAGGGCACCAACTTGGCAACTTCTCAAACTGATATAGCCATAGCCATTGCCATTGGCTCTAAAACATTATTTAGAGCACGTTCCGTGCCCTAAACAACACTGTGTCATCACTCAGCTGGCTACAGCCATACCGAAGAAATGTAGCAGTTGGATAAGGGGAGGCTATGGAACGAAGCGTCTAGAATCAACAAAACCGTGCAAACACAACCGAGACATGCATGCCTACCGTCATTGACTTGCATGGGCATCATTGGAAGAATCAGCAGCAATCATCATAATCGACATCTATGCCTGAGGTTTGATGTAGTTGGAAACCGAGGCAGTATCGGCTAAGGCGGCGTTGCCTGAAGCCTGTTGCATAGACGGCGATTCAGGAGGTAGGTGTTTCAGCTCCCACACTTTCAGTAGAATCAGATATTCGTAGAAAGCTTGCAACATGCACCAGCGGAACCCAGCTTGACCGTCTAGCATTCCTCTGAGAAACACGTACATGTAAATAAACCGAATAATTGGGCGAAAGGGTAAGCGAAGGGATAGATCTTTCAGTGCACGACGACGGTCAACTTCTGATTCGCCCAAAAAGAGCTGTCTCCAATCAACTGTGCCAGACTCAAGCTGCCTTAAGGTTTCAACCGCTTCATCGGTGGAGTATCGATTGTGCTTCTCAATCCATCGACTGAGCCCCTTGCCGCTGGTGTAATGAGGATAGGTTTCCTGCAAGAAGCCCGCGTCTCCGTCACAGACTTCTCGTTCCGTATGGCCATAGTCTGTAAACCAGACTTGCCCAACCTTCAGCAGACGGAGCTGATAGCGTGGATATTGAGTGCTGCGTCGAATCCATTTGCCTAAGAAGATGACTCGCTCAGCAACGTAGTATCCGACAGCTAAAGAATCCGATTGAATCAGGCTCAGGCATTCCTGAAATAGCTCCGGGGTCATGCGTTCATCGGCTTCTAGAATATAAACCCACGGATACTTCGCTGGAACAGACTCTAGCATCCAGGTTCGCTGCTTGCCGTGACTTTCAAACGCATGTTGAATCACGCGTACCGGATATCGATTCGCAATATCAACGGTGCGATCGCAACTGTAGGAATCAATCACAACGACATCATCCGACAAGAGCGCTGACTCAATACAAGCAGCAATATCAATCTCTTCGTTGTAGGTGAGGATATAGATCGAGAACATCAGCAAACCACCGAAAAATAGTAATCAATTCACTCTCCGATTAGCTTGGTATATGCTCCTGGTGGCTTAGTGCACGCCTTTGTTCTCCATCGCTGAACCCCAGCCGTTGAAAAACACGATTATTACAATGTTCCTCGGAGGTAGAGTCGCAGTCCGGTCCATCCAATCAAGCCATAGCCAAGAGCCAAAATAACACTGCTAATCGTGACGCGAGAGAGTGCTCTGAATGCGTCCGTTCTAGCATTATTCTGAGCTTCTTCTCGTCGAACACCGATCTCAGTTTGCCCTTCAGTTCGGACACCTTCAGCCTGATCCTCTAATCCTTGAATGAACACGTTAAGCTGTTCTGGATCATCTTGAAATGATTGGAAGCGTTCAGCGTCTTCAGCAGAAATAACGCCTTGAGCGATCGCCTGTTCCCTCACTTGCTCATCTTGAAGAATTTGCTGCAATTGCTCATCCTGTAACATCTGTTCAACCTGCTGTCGCCGTTGCCCAATTTCAGCATCAATTTGACTTTCGAGTTGATCCGTCGCCTGGGCAGCTTCGTCGGCGATTGAGGCGATGCGTTCATTCTGAAGAGAAAGAACATTCACCGTATGAAAAATAGTCAATAGCATGTAAACCGCTGCAAACAGCGTCGCTAAAATCAGAGACCAAAACGAAAACGAGCGCCACAGTGGGCTAGATTTCGGTTCTGTCGTTGCAAGGCTATCAATCCAAGCACCAGCAAGAATTAAAGAAATGCCAAACATCGGGACAAAGCCACGATCAACTGCGACAGAAATAGACTCCACAATCCATTCCCGATTCTGAAACTCATAGGGAAAGGGGAGGATAATCATATCTAGGATTGGACCGACGATCATGATAATCCCAATCGTTTTGAAGGCAAGAGAGACAAGTGGCGACAGTTGGCGGCTATTCAAGGCATTCATAAAAGTTATTGGAAAAATGAAATGACAAAGGGAGAATCCCTGACTCATCGACATTAAACATGACGACTGTAACGATCGCCAGAGTCACAGGGATTTTTTTGGGGAACTGGGAGTTCTAGAGCCCCAAATGTCTATCGTTGAATAGCAGTCATACAAAGACATTCGACTGATTCGTTAATCCATCGTGGTTGTGCGAATTAGTGCACCCCCATCTATTCGACCGCTTCATCTCCCTCAAGCACACAACTTGGCAATTTTCTCAAATCCATAACGAAGAAATAGGGCCATCGTCAAATGCTTTGCTAGAGTGCCCGAATGTTTCAGATTGATTGCGATCGCGCAGCAGAAAATTCACGGTATCGATTCAGCGCGCTTGGGGATTCATGCAGTCAACATGACTAGCTTCACCTGACGACCTTCTCAAATCATCCCTTTTGGATATGGACGTTGGGACGACCGAAAGTCCATTGAAACCATCATTGCCTGAAATGGATGCACTCAATATTTCAGGGAACCATCTCTTCAGACGGGTTCCGTACAAACCAAGTCATCCACTAATTAAAAGAATGAATGTAAATCTTCATATTGATGGGGATGACAGACTGTATCCACCATCCCCGCTCAAACGAATATAAAGTTGAGGCAGTCGAACGGTTTTGCGCGGGCTGCTGCGCAAAACCGTTCAACTGCGTAAGTCCCAGAATGAATCTTGATTCACTCAGCTATTTTATCGGAAGTCTCTACGCGTAATTTGATTCGCACGAGTGTTAAACAGTACAACTAGGATGTCGTCATCATCGTCAGTACGTATGACCGTACTCGTACCCGCTTGCCGGATGAT
>JBCBLF010000137.1:0-12214 GCA_038520475.1 Cyanobacteria bacterium J06627_8 | reverse complement strand
GAGTGACATTGCCATCGTCAGCCGTGGTGTGCGTGAACCATTAAGTGACCTAGCCATCATCAATGGTCAACCCGCCATTGTGTTGGGAGTCATGATGGAGTCGGGGCAACGCATCGATCAGTGGTCCGCGGTGATGCGTGAGCGGGTTGATGGCTTCCGCGATCGCCTGCCTGAAGGCGTGACCCTAGACGTGATTTTTGACCAGAGCCACTATGTGGCGAATCGAATCAGCACCTTGATGTTGAACCTCGTCATCGGAGCCGTCTTGGTCATCGCAGTCACCTTTGTGGCAATGGGATGGCAATCCGCTCTCGTCGTCGGCAGTGCTCTACCACTCAGTATCTTCGCTGTATTTGGCTGGATGTCTGTGTTTGGCGTTCCCATGCACCAGATGTCGGTGACCGGGTTGATTATCGCCTTGGGACTGCTAATCGATAATGCGATCGTCGTGGTGGATGAGATTCAGATGGAGATGCAGCATGGAGAAGACGCGCTTCACGCTGCTGCTAAGACCGTAAATTACCTAAAAGTACCGCTACTCGCATCCACGATCACAACCATCATGACGTTTTTGCCCATCTACCTGCTGCCGGGCAGCGCAGGAGAGTTTGTCGGCACGATCGCCCTAGGCGTGATTTTGGCTCTAGTGTCTTCCCTAGCGATTTCTCTGACGGTAATTGCAGCTTTATCTGCACGCATGTTAGAACGCAGCAAACATCAGTATGAGCGACTCATTCGTCGCGAGCAGCGGGGACTTTGGGGGCGATCGATGCTAGTTTTGATGCGGCCAGGGTCCTGGTGGAATGATGGCATCAGGGTTCCGAAGTTAGCTCGATTCTATCGCTGGTCCATTGGCCGAGCAGTGACGCAGCCAATGCTAGCAGTCGGTATCACATTAGCCATTCCGTTGCTTGGTTTCATTTTGGCGGGAACACTAGACAGCCAATTTTTCCCGTTACTGGACCGAGACCAATTTCAAGTTGAAATGGAGTTTTCCTCTCAAACGTCCATTGAGCAGACTCGCCAAAAGGTACTACAAGCCCGTGACGCGATCCTAGAACAGGAGAATATCGAGGAGGTTCATTGGTTTGTCGGTGAGAGTGCACCCCGGTTCTACTACAACCTCAAGGGCGATCGCCAAAATGAATCGTATTATGCCCAGGCGATGGTGCAAATGGCATCTGAAGAGGGGCTTGATGAAACCGTCCAGGAGGTTCAGAACACACTGAATCGCCTGTTTCCCTCGGCGCGGGTCATTGTGCAAAAGTTTCAGCAAGGGCCACCCTTTGATGCTCCCATCGAAATGCGCATCTATGGTCCTAATCTGCAAGAGTTGCGTCGGTTGGGAATGGACGTGAGAGCCATGCTCACCTCCATTCCAGAGGTTGTGCAGGCACGAGACAGTTTGACCGAGCAACAGCCCAAGCTCAGCCTGAGCATTGATGAGGAACAGGCCCGACAGGCTGGTCTAACCAATACAGACATCGCTCAGCAACTTGAAGCGTACTCTGAAGGGGTGACTGGGGGAGCAATCCTAGAATCCACAGAGAACCTCCCTGTAAGAATACGCCTGGCTGAAGCAGACCGCGCTAGTTTGAATCAGCTTGCTTCGCTCGATCTGCGGCCTGATCAGCCCCAAGACCGAGGGTTTCGTCCTACAACAGCATTAGGGGAGTTTGAGCTACAGCCACAGTTGGCGGCGATCGCCCGCCGTAATGAGGTGCGGGTCAATACGGTCCAAGCCTTTATCAAAGTCGGAGTACTGCCTAGCACTGTGCTCACTGCCTTACAAGAGCGCCTTGATGCTGAGAATTTTCAGCTGCCACCAGGGTATCGCTATGAGTTCGGCGGCGAATCTGAAGAACAAGGGAATGCGATCGGTAACCTACTCCTCTTTGTGCCCGTGTTAGTGCTCGTTATGTTGACGGCGTTAGTTCTATCTCTGAGTTCGTTTCGACAGGCCGGCATTATGGCAGTGGTGGCTGTGGGCTCCATTGGTATGGCTTTGCTGTCCCTCAAAGTGTTTGGGTCACTGCTTGGCTTTATGGCAGTCGTTGGAACGATGGGCTTGATTGGTATTGCAATCAACGACTCCATCGTCGTACTCAGTGCATTTAATGAAGACCCAGAGGCAAGCCAAGGTAATCGAAAAGCCGTTCAACGAGTGCTAATCAAATGTACACGTCACGTCCTCACAACAACCGTGACCACCATTGTTGGCTTTGTCCCATTACTACTCGATGGCAACCCATTTTGGCGTCCCTTGGTCATTGCGATTACAGGTGGCATCGCTGGAGCATCGCTCTTAGCGCTATATTTTGTGCCGGCAGCTTACGTACTGGCGATTAGGAAGAGACCCAAATCAGACGAGCAATTATCTGTAACCGAGGCTGACATGGCTTTGCCAGATAATACAATCGCATTGCCCTAATGCGTACTTACATCTTGCACCTGAATATTGCAGGCGCGCATCCATAACACTCAGAAATCCTAAATGATCAGACAAGGTGCAGGATATGCGCATCAAAATTTCGATGAATTAATTCAATGAACCAACATGAACGACGGGAACTTTACCGAGAAAGCGTTTCAGCTGCTTCAAGATTTAGAGGAAAACAATAATAAGGAGTGGTATACCGCACACAAGCGAGAGTTTGAGTCACATCTCCGACATCCCTTTGCTCATCTACTGGAACAGGTGACTGACCATTTATCAGAGCGTGACATCGCACTCTCTGGCAGCGCTAAAACCATGTTTCGTCAAAACCGGGATATCCGATTTTCCAAGGATAAATCTCCTTACAGTACTCATGTCAGCGGCGTCTTGACCCCATCAGGAGCCAAAGACGAAAAACAAGGGCTGCTGTATCTGCATCTGGATGCGACGGGTGGAATGAGTGCATGCGGCTTATATAAACCGCCCACATCCACGCTTAATCTCATACGGGATGAAATCATTGAGGAACCAGAGGCGTTTTCCGATGTCATCAATCGTTTAGAGCGATGGGAACTCTCTCTCAGTCGCGATGAAAAGCTGAAGTCAATGCCCAGGGGATACTCGGAACACAGTGATCATGAACATGCAGAGTATTTAAAGCTTAAAAGTTTTATTACTCAAATTGCTCTTCCTCGACGTGCTTGGCTGGCCGACGACCTTGTAGAACAAGTGGTAAGTTTTGCGGAGCACAGCCAGCCGTTATTAGAGTTTTGCGGAATTGTTCAATAACCCAATATTCAGTAATTCGACCATCATTTTCCGAATGGACGACCAAGTTAATGCATGAATGATTGTTGTGGATCTTCCCACGTCATTGGAACGGAGAAGTTAATGAGATGTCTCTAAACCGATTCACTTCGAGATGAAAGACCTCCAAAGAGTTGAAGTCGCATCAGTGAAAGAATTACGAGAGTGGTTTGAACAATATCATTCTCAAGAACAAAGCATCTGGCTAGTGACTTATAAGAAAAACGTTCCAAATAAGTATGTCTCCATCAAAGAGGTGCTGGATGAGGTGTTGTGCTTTGGATGGATGGACGGGCGACGAATGAAGCTCGATGAGACCCGCACGATGCAACTGCTCTCCCCTCGTAAAACCGAACATTGGTCCAAAAGCTATAAAGACCGCGTTGCTCAATTAACACAAGACGGTCGAATGCATGAATCAGGTCTCAAAGCAGTCGAAGTAGCTAAACAATCGGGCGCATGGGATTTTATGAACGATGTTGATGCGCTAATTGTGCCTGATGATTTGCAACAGGCCCTGGAAACTCATCCACCTGCCCTAGAGAATTACGCAAACTTCTCTGACTCAGCAAAGCGCGATATTCTCCGCTGGATAAAACTCGCTAAAAAGCAGGAGACCCGAGAAAAACGGATACAAGACACAGCATCCAAAGCTTCTCGTAACAAACGAGCCTCTGGAACACGATAACTCCCTTAAACCCTCTACTGTTCTTGCAGAATTTATCCAAGTCTCTTGAATCTCGCTCATTTTTGCAGAGCGTGGCGGACTAAGCCCGCCACGTTCTGCAAAAATGCGTCGGCCCTATTGTTTTGGATATTGCCAAGTTATGAGTTGGATCAACCCATATGGATCCTGTTCCTAGCTCGGTCAGCCCCTTTACTCATCGTCATCAACAGGAAGGCCAAACTTCCGCTTTACGTTAAACCAGCTTTCTCGAAGCTGCCAAAATTTACTGCTTTCCATGGCAGCAATTCTCGTATTCAGTGCAGAAATTTGCTGTTCGTAGTCCATCGTTAACACCTTAATCTGATCGAGCAGCCCTGGGACACGGGCCGCAATCGGGTCTAATTCTTCAATGCGATTAAGTCGCCTGATGGAGAGACGATTGCTTTTTTCGAGGTGATCGTATTTATCAATGAAGGAGGCTTGCAGGCTCTTCATGCGCTTCTCAATCCACTCCGGTTGCTGATAAATCGGAAGTGAATTTTGAATAGCAAACACTTCTTCGAAAAGAGAAGGAATATCACTCGACAATCCACCTTGAAAGTAGGAAACAATCGTTCGAGGTAAGTAACAGACCCGAACAGTTGGATTTGAGAGCATCTGACACAACCATTCATAATCTGACGCGATTCGATAGCGTTCGTTAAAAAAGCCAATCGTTTCGAATAAATGGGCCTTGAAAAAGCTGGCTGGCTGAATAAAGCAGTTCCCTAAAGAAATGAGCTGTTCGAGGGCTTCCTCAGGTGGAGCAGGCGCATAGGTTGAGCGCTTACCCCAGGGGAAACGCGTTTCGTGGTCACCATAAATGAAATCACAGTCAGGGTTGTTGCCAATATGTGCAGCCACGTCAGCGATCGCCTCTGGTCCAAATAAATAATCATCGGCATTAGCAAAATAAAGCCAATCACCTTTGGCGAGACGAATTCCCTTGTTCATGGCCTGATAGACACCATCATCTGGCTCACTGATGATGGTATCGATGTGGTCGCTGTAGCGTTTGATCTGGTCTAGGGTGCGATCGCTCGATGCACCGTCAACCACAATGTATTCGATATGCGGATAAGTTTGAGAGATGACCCCTTGAATCGTCTGCTCAATTGTGGCTTCCGCATTGCGGCATACGGTGATGACTGAAATCAAAACGCTCATGGGATTCGGCACAGGCAGCAAACAACACCAAGACTGACATATTTTAAGGGGCGACAACAGACAGAACCTGCCATCCCCCCTTAACATGCATCAGATACTCCGCTTCGATGAAAACGGTTAAGTCACAGCAACAAGCACATGGCTAACTGTATTTTTCATTCGATGCAGTCTCTAAATTGAAGAGAGTCTGCAACGTTTCCATTGCGTGACGACGCGCCTCAATGTCTTGCTGAGCACGCAGTTGCACCATTGGGTCGTGGAGAATCTTGTTGACAATACCACGGGTCAGCGCTTCGATAATTTCCTGGTGCTTTTCAGCAAACTCAGACCCAAGGCGAGACAGAGCTTTCTCTAATTCCTGTTCGCGAATGTTCTCGACCTTGCTGCGTAGACTACTGATAGTTGAGACAGTTTCGAGCGATCGCCACCATGCTTCAAAGGCGTCCACTTCTTCTTCCAGCAAACTCTCAGCTTCTAATGCCATCTGACGCCGACTTTCTTGATTCTGTGCAACCACAGCTTTCAAATCATCCACGTTAAAGGATTGCACCTGCGGAAGTTCTGCCACATTGGAATGAACGTTGCGGGGCACAGAAATGTCGAACAGCATAAGGGACTGATCAACACTCAACACAGCATCTAAATTATCTTTATGGAGCAATGGCTCAGTTGCAGAGGTGCTAGTGAACACAACTTCTGAGGCTTGAACAATGGGCAACATGTCCTCGAGGGTATGGAGCTT
Organism: Cyanobacteria bacterium J06627_8; assembly: GCA_038520475.1. GTDB lineage: Bacteria > Cyanobacteriota > Cyanobacteriia > CAKZMO01 > CAKZMO01 > JBCCWF01. Next base: position 6,355 of record JBCBLF010000137.1, on the reverse strand, counting down.
GAGCGCCGCATCTGGGAACTGTTGAGCCAGTTTTTCAGCTCCACGCATCGAACGATTGACAATCGTAATGTCGGTTGCACCTTTAGACAACAGGTGCTGCACCAGCAGGCGAGACATTTTTCCTGCGCCCAAAATTGAAATCGGTCGTCCCGTCAAGGTTTCAGCTTTGATTTGCGCCAGTTCAACCGCAGCCGAGCTGATAGAGACCGCGCCAGTGCCGATGCTAGTCTCCGTTCGAACTCGCTTTCCAGCTGTAATCGCTTGCTTAAACAATCGATTGAGCGTCCGACCAATTCCCTTATGTTGCTGGCCGATCTTGTGAGTATGCTTCACCTGAGCGAGAATTTGACCTTCTCCAAGCACTAAGCTGTCTAGTCCTGCTGAAACTCGCATCAAATGCATGACTGCGTCATGGTGCAGCAATGTGAAGAGGTATGGCCGCAGCTCGCCAATATAAACACGCCCTTGGTCGGCTAAAAATTGGCTAATTTCTCTAATGCCATGCTCAGTCTCAGTTGTCACTGCATATAGCTCTAAACGGTTGCACGTGCTGAGAATTCCGACTTCTTCAATGTGGGGATAACTGGTCAGTTTGGCGATCGCCTCTTCTACCTGAGGATCAGGAATACTGAGCTTTTCACGAATTTCAACTGGAGCTGTTTTATGGCTGAGACCCACAACGGCGATATTCATTTTTCCTCCCAACGATTTTTCCATGTTCCGCCAAACGGGACAGTGTGATTATTAAGCAAGTTTGAACGAGCAGACATCTAACGTATCAATAGTGCAGTGATTTTCTGCTCAGAAGGGGTGTTATGTTACGCAAGTTAAAAAGAAAATAGCATTAGAACTAAGTTCAATAAGACCGATACAAATCCACCCTATTGAGTGAATTCATAGGAGTCGTCGCAAGCTTCACCTGCCACCACTCACATCAATCCATAAAGCCTTATATAAGCCCTTCATGGAAGAGAAAACTCACACCAAACCCACGAACGAAAAACAGTCATTATGAACTATGAAATCCTTTTATTATCAGGATTTCACAATAAACAATTTCTATTTTCCAAAGCTGTATTTGGCACAAATCCTGCACTTGAGTCTATCAAGTTTGAGGGAGACTTCCATTGGGCAAGGCAACATTTCTCCACATTTCAATAGGGATAATTCACAAATTGAGATATTAAACAACTTGACATCATTCTCTGAAATGGATGCATTAAATTTGAGTGAGTTCTACGATGTTGCCATCTGGGTCGTGTGTAAACACGGCTGGTCTTCCGGATGCACTGCCTTGGACGAAGCAGCCATTGGCCACCAGATGATCCGTCGTTTGTTGAATATCTGCAACACCTAAAGCAATATGGCGATTTCGTCCGAGTTTTTCTGAATTATGAATCCCCGTTGGCGTTGTGTCGTCTTGAAGCACATGAAGCTGATACTCACCTAGCTCAAACCAGACGCCAGGATATTTGAGCGGACGATCGCACTGTTGTAATCCCAACACGGTCTCATAGAAATAAGTGGCTTTGTCTAAATCAGAGACCAGCACCGCAACATGCAAGGGTTTAATAATCTGAATCGACATCTCCCGTCACCTTGATCTGCTTCCTCATATCAGCACACTACAACTCTCCAGTCTCCTCACTAATCACGGCATTTGTTAATCCCATCAAGATTTGTTCGACTCGGGCGATCGCCTCTTCACATCCAGGGACGCCATGGCGAGACGCGAGATATTGCGGATCGTTGTAGCCGAGGTAAACATCACCTGCTTCATTTTCCCAAATCAGCAGCTTTTGCGGCAGGTCAATTGCCAGGCTCTGCGCACACTGCATTAGGGGTGTTCCCACACGAGGATTGCCGAAAATAATCACTTCAGTCGGACGAAGCTCTAGATCCACGCCAGCCGCTCCGGCAGCATGGTCAACGCGCGCAAATACTGTCACGCCTCGTTCTATCAGCAATGCTTCAAATCGATCAGCCGTTTCCTCAACGCTATACGGGCTAGCCATCACAACTAACCCTGCATCAGGAGTGGCTTCAGCAGCAGGCTCATGGGCATCCTTGTGGTGAAGATCGCCAGATACCGGTTCAACACGAGATGGCACAGCCGTGGCTGAGAGAGGAGCACTAGATAGGACTATCACTCCACTGACAAAGAGAGAAGCGATCGCCCAAGACCGCACGGAGCAAAATTTTCTCAGCTGAATGACAGAAGAATTGGGTGTCATAGTCTTGTACTCGTTTCTTTAAGTGATTAATAGTCTTGTACTTTTGGACAGGCATCTGCATCAGACTGTGCCACGGAACATTGCCCAACTAAACATGGCTGCTGATAGCAGTCTTCGTCTTCTAACGGAGGTGCCAATTGTCCGAACACCATGTCACAGCTAAAGTCCTCAAAATTGGGCGTCATCGTGAGGGGAATACCAAATTTCTGGGTGAAAAAGTCCTGAGTCGGCAGCTTACACATATTGACGCACATGCCAACACACCGGCTGTTTTCGAGGTAACGACATTTTTTAATGTGAACATTGCTCTTCTGAATCTTCACCTCACCTGATGCCGTCATAACCTCAGCTTCACGAACCTCACACGGACCGACCAACCATTCAAATAGGACGGTGGCAAACCAAGCATTGAGTTCACACACCAGTTGAGTCGGAGAAAATAACGTACGAATCAAATAGAGTACCGGGGCAGGTACCAATGACTGCAACACAACAGCAACTGTTTCCTGCTGCTGTTGGGCATTCCGCCCAGTCATGATTTGTTTTGATAAATCAACAAAGCCGTCATAGCCCTGCTGCTTTGTTCGCCGACCCACTGCATTTGCCATTTTGCGGGAAAATAGCCAAATGAAAGCGCGGTCAATCACATTATCGTGGTATGTCGTTTTCTCGATGGAGTTCATGCGATATGCACTGAGGCGTGTAGCATCCAAATTACTTCTTAGGATAACGCTCTGGTGCTTTTCTGTCGTTGAAACAGGCCGTTTTCTGGCATCTATGGAATATGCATGATGCTTTCTACAACTCATCTAGGATTGCGATAGACACACTCGTGAAGAAACCTGAAAGGCGATCGCTTAAATACGCTAGGATGAGTGCCGTTGAGGAAGACAGCCTGCGGGGCAGAGTCGGGTGCCCTCCAATACTAGGGAGAATGCCGATTCACTCAACGTCTCAGCGTAACAACACGTCTTAGCGTGACAACGTAAGGCCGTACAACAAATAAGACCGTACAACAAATGTAGAAGGGGACGGGATAGAACACATGGCGAATGCTCCAATTCCAGTAGTGGTGAACGGCGCAGCCGGAAAGATGGGACTTGAAGTCGTCAAGGCGATCGCTGATGCTGACGACATGACGTTGATTGGAGCCATCGACCGCAACCCGACGGTCATCGGTCAAGATGTTGGAGAAGTGGCAGGATGCGGTCCCCTCGAAATTCCTATTCTCAATGAGATGGAAGCAACCCTTGCCTCGGCGGTTCAAGAAAAAGAACTCGGCGTCATGGTTGACTTCACTCATCCTGATTCGGTGTATGAAAATGTGCGGTCGGCGATCGCCTATGGGATTCGCCCCGTGGTGGGCACAACCGGACTCACTGCTGCACAAATCCAGGAATTGGCAGAATTCGCTGACAAAGCCAGCACCGGATGTTTGATTGTTCCGAACTTCTCCATTGGCATGGTGCTGCTGCAAGAAGCATCCGTTCGAGCTTCAAAATATTTCGACCATGTAGAAATCATTGAGTTGCATCACAACCAAAAAGCCGATGCTCCCAGCGGAACGGCCATTAAAACAGCTCAGATGCTAGCCGAGATGGGTAAGCCGTTTAATCCTCCATCAGTAACCGAAACAGAGTCAATTGCTGGGGCGCGAGGGGGAGCAGCCGATGAAAATATTCGTATTCACAGTGTCCGACTGCCGGGACTCATCGCTCATCAAGAGGTTATTTTTGGTGCGACGGGTCAAATCTATACCTTGCGGCATGATACAACTCACCGCTCGTCATTTATGCCAGGAGTGTTGCTCTCCATTCGAGCCGTCACAAAGCTGAAGTCACTGGTCTATGGATTAGAGAAAATCCTGTAGATAGCGGCTCGCAGGCAAACAGTAACCGTATCGTTCCATCATTGAATACCGAATCCCTATGATGCGCTGGCGTCTCTTCTTGACGATTGTGTCTGTATCCGTTCTGATTTTTCTGGGAACGGCTTTGTCTAACCAGCGTCAGCAGGATGCACAGGTCTTGCATGTGGCGACTTCTCCGGACTATTGCCCCTATGAGTTCATCGACTCAACAAACGGAACCAATGCCTTGGTGGGGTTTGATATTGACGTTGTAGAGGCCATTGCTGAACAGCTCGATGCCCCGATTCACTTTGACGCGATGCCGTTTAACCAAATTATTCTGGCGTTACGTTCTCGCGAGGCAGACGTGGCGATCGCCGCTCTGACACCAACGGAAGAACGGAAGCAAGTAGTCAGTTTTTCCGTTGTTTACCACGTCACAGAGAGTCTCATCATTAGTCCAGCAGACCGTCCTATTGATGCCCTATCAGATCTGTCCAACCAGCGCATTGGCGTTAAACCTGGAACAGTGCATGCCCAGCTTGCCTCAACGGTATCAAACGGTCAGTTAATTACTTTTGACAGGACGGGTGAACTCGTTCGTGCCGTGAAAACAGGGGAGGTTGATGCAGCCATTTTAGATGCAGCGCTCGCTCCATACTATGTACGGCAGCGCTCAAATATCCATTCGATTGTTGTTGAAAATGACGACACAGCAGGAGTGGCGATCGCCTTGCCCAAGCGTTCGTCATGGCTAAGGCCCATTAATGAAACGATTCGCCAGATGCAAACAGATGGAACACTCGATGATCTGGCTCTAAAGTGGTTTGATGACTATGTCTGTGCAGCAACGGAATCTGATTAAATTCATTACGAATAAATAGAGGGGGTGCGCGCAGTTGCGCGCACCCCCTCTATTTATTCGTCAACGTTGCCAAGTCGTGTCTTGAAATGGTAATTGCAAATCTGATTTGGTACCAGAGGAGTATCACCCAATGACACTCATTAAGGTTCAGGTTGCAAGTTCTGTGGATTGAGAAGCTGCATCATTTGCTGAATACCCGCTTGAATGCGGCGAGTCACTGTAATCGGGCTGACGCCAATGCGTTCTGCCACCTCTTTGCGTGAAAGCCCTTTGAAAAAGACGCATTCAATAATCGCTCGCGTCTTTTCTTCAAGCTGATTCATGGCGCCTTGCAACTGCTGCCGATCTTCTTCCATGTATTGAAGCGACTGATAGTTGGGATCAATCAGCGTTTCACCCAGCGTGATGGATGATTCTGAGTGGTAGCCAATCATGGCATCAAGACTCAGCGGAAGGCGGTTCTGAGCAGCAAGTTGAGCCTGACGCCAGTCATCCACGGAAACATCCATTGCTGAAGCAATTTCATGGTCGGTTGGCTGATTACCCGATGACCGGATGAGCGCGGCTTGTACCTTCTGTCCTTTAGATTGCAAATCTTGGAGCCGACGTGGAACTCGAACTGTGCTACTGCGATCGCGCAAAAAATGCAGCATCTCGCCTCGAATGTAGGGAACTGCGAATGAACTAAAGGCACACCCTTGCGTTGAGTCATACCGCTCAATAGCTCTGATCAGGCCAAGATATCCAATCTGAGCAAGATCTTCATAGGGCTCTGAGCACTGATTGCTAATCTGAAAAGCAATTTTGCGTACGAGTCCTGAATTTAACTGAACAAGTTTATTGCGTAATGAGCGTGATGGAGCCTGCTTATATTCAATCAAAAGCTCGATGCTACGGGAGCGAAGAGAAGCGTTGGATACTGACATTAGAAAACAACCTTGCATTGCTGAGGGGCTGCGACAACTAGTCGCATCAGGAGAAAAAAGGAAGTGCACCCTGCTGTGAAGTCTGTATATGCTCTAAAAGCAGCATATGAAACTCGCTTTAGTCCTGACTACTCGTCATCGTCATCTTTAGACAATCGACACAATTGTCCGATAAAGGCTTGATAAAGCAATTTCTTTTAGAAGGCAGAGAAGAGGTCCTAGACTCCTTATACATATAGGTTTGAGCATTTTTATTTATATGAAGTCATCATGCTTTCAGTAATGTTACTGAAAGCATGACACATACCCATTTATGTACCGAACAGCAATTTATTTTGAGGAATTTCAGTACTCAGATGAACAATTATTTTCGACTGTTGCATGAAATTTAGTGGCGTAAAGATATAGCGCATAGCGCTAAATTAAATCCATTTATTTTCAGGAAAGCCTCGCGACGCGAGGCTTTCCTGAAAATAAATGT
>JBCBLF010000136.1:0-12282 GCA_038520475.1 Cyanobacteria bacterium J06627_8 | reverse complement strand
TTATTGATATGCAACTTGCTAAAAAATCTCATTTAATTTTGTATTGTCTAGTGAGCGTGTAACGGTTTTCTTAATGCGATCGCTAAAGTGGGGTGTCATTGTTTGCCTTGGATGTTGTCTATTTCTTTTGCCCTCGATAACAGTTGGTCAACAAATCACTAACGAAGATGTTCAAGTCCGTATCAACCGATGGATTGAGGTTCGTCAATTAAATGGATTAGTCACACTTCAATCACGAACAGGACCGTTACAAAATGCTCGCGTAGGTAGCCGGCTACAATCTATAGGCGATATGCTTTCTACTGAAGCGAATTCAGAAACGACTCTTGCCGTGGATACGGGAGTTGGATTTATCGACGTTGCGGAACGAACCTCGATTGCTATCACAGAATTACGCTCTATTTCGGATGGGGGACGCGTTACTAAATTAGCCGTTAGGCGAGGGCAGGCAAGACTTCGAGTGAGGCCGTTCACCCATGACAGCTCTGAGCTTGAGATTGAAACTCCTGCCGGATGGACTGCGGTTCGTGGAACTGAATTTGGAGTCACCGTTGCTCCAGATGGCAAAACTGGGGTCGCAACGTTAGAAGGAGCAGTCATGACATCTGGTCAAGGTGAAACCGTTAATGTTGATGCTGGGTTTCAAACCTTAGTGATTCCTAATCAGCCTCCTCTGCCCCCTGTTCCATTTGAGGGACTTGGAGATACACGACTGACCCCCCGGGTGCTGACTGAGATCAGTAGGAATGTTGCTCTAATCGAGGGGGTGATTGACCCCATCAATTTACTCATTGTGGATGACGAAGTCCAGGAGATTAGCCCTAGCGGTTTGTTTAGTCTCCAGGTTCCGATTCCGGAAAACCGATTGATCCGAGCAAAAGTGATCACACCATTGGGCGGGCAGCAGACTTATGACCTTGCCATTCCGTAGGCTTACTGTCAATGTGAAACCGTTAGCCAGGCAATTGATTAGGCGATCTTGGCCCGGCTTAATTGCTGTGGCAATTGTTGTTTTTTTTGTAGAATTTGGGGCATTTCAAGCCTTTCAATCTCTGAGCTACAACCTGTTGTTTCAGCTCAGAGGACCCATTTCTTGGGATGATCGGATTGTGGTTGTTGAAATTGATGATACGAGTCTTCAGACTCTCGATCAATTTCCGTTAGAGCGCAAGTATTACGCTCAATTGCTTAACCAACTGTCGATGGGCAATCCAAGTGTTATCGGCATCGATATTGTTTTCTCAGAAGCCGATGACGGTGACCGTGAGTTGGCTTCTGAAATGGATCGTCTCAATCGTGTGGTTTTGGCCTTGGGTTGGAGCAGGACCCGAGAACCAATTTTGCCAGTCTCTGTCTTGTCCGAGCAGGCTGTCAATCTAGGACACGTTCTTTATCGACCGTCTAGCGATGGCATAACTCGGGTGATCGCTCCGTACGTTCAGAACGTGCCGTCACTTAGTGTGGCGATCGCCCAAGCCTACGACCTGATTAAGGAACCAATCAACATTCCCACGAATCATGGCATCGAGAACCGAGTGCTTTGGATCAACTGGCCGGGCTCATCGCATCACGTTCAATCCTATTCTTTCCATGATGTTCTGTTAGGGCAAGTGGACCCTGATGCATTTCAGAACAAAATCGTGCTGGTGGGCGTTACTGCATCTGGAAGTAGCCCTCTATCTACGCCATTCAACCGCAATCCTCCCATGGGAGCAGTTTATTTACATGCGGCTGTTCTCAGCAATATCTTGCAGCAAAATATGCTCCATCGGCCTGGAAAGATATGGACGCTCCTGATCTTATTTGCGGGTGGACCGCTCTTAGGAGGTCTGACCAGCAATCGAATGAGTCAACATCGATGGCTCGGTAGTTTTTTGTTTTGCATCGGCTGGATTTTGATTGGCGTACTGGGGTTGAGTCTAAATATCCTCTTGCCCATTGGTTGGCCGATTGCGTTGGTGATACTCACAAATGGATTGACTGAAGTCGCTGAACGCTGGAGAGCCAATCGAATCTTATATCGAGAGGTTAATCGACTATGGAATACCTATCATCCTGATCTCATTGAATGGCACTCTCCATCTGCGACGGAATCATCGTTTGAGCAAGAACCTGACAATATCGTTGATCGCAACCCTGACACCGATCCTGACGCCAATAAAAATCTAGGCAGAAAAGAAGAATCTGATCTGCGACATCCACAGCGCATACATCAACAAACGATTGAGCAGATGTCAATCCAGCCGATCGCGACTCAACGAGCCAGTCAGCTTGCGTTGTTAGCTGAACGGTTTGGGCGATCGCAATCCCTCCATGCGGCGATCGCCCAAAATTTGTCGATAGGAGTCGCGGCAGCAGATTGGAATGGCACGGTATGGATGTGTAATCCCGTGGCAACCACTCTTCTAAATCTGCATGTGGGAGATGTTTTAGAAACGTGTTTAGTTCCAAGCTGGGGCACGCCACAGCAATGGGCTCAGAGTATTGAATACGTTCATCAGGTCAAAGCATTTTGTTGGGAAGTCAACCGCAGTGAGGCCTGGTATGAGCTCAGAATGGAACCGTTAATTGAACCCAAATCATCGAATGGTCTGGCTCAGGAGCGTCAGACGAACAATCATTCAGCTCGTTCGCAATCTTCGATGCCTTCGCCCTTTGGATTGTTGCTATTGATCCGAAATATTACCGCAAGCAAACGTGCTGAAACCGAAATTCGCGGTGCCCTTGCTGAGGCAGTTGAATTAAGCGAATTGAAGACCCGATTTGTGTCGATGGCATCTCACGAATTACGGACACCGTTATCAATTATGAGGACCTGTGTTGAACTGCTGAAAGCCCACGGAAGCAAACTATCCCCAGACAGGCAGCTCGATTATCTCGAGCGAATGGAAAACACAATTTTAGGCATGAAGACACTGGTCGATGATGTGTTGATCCTAGGACGGACACAAAGTGAGGGCCTGCAATTTGCCCCCAAATCCATTGATTTGAGGGAGTTTTGCCAGGAAATGATTGATCACTTTCAACCAGAAGACATCTCTGTCCAACGCATTCACCTCGCGATGGATACTCAGGCTTCGCGTCATAACTTAGATGAAAATTTACTGTCTCACATCTTGGAGAATCTTCTGTCAAATGCTTTGAAATATTCTCCTGCTGAAACGTGCATTTATCTTAATATTTTCGATACCAAAGACAGTGTCGTTATTGAAGTGTGCGATCGCGGCATTGGAATGCCAAGCGAGTATCAGGCCCACATATTTGAAGAATTTTATCGTGGAGACAACGTAGGAAAAATTCCAGGGACAGGTCTAGGACTATCCATCGTTAAACGGTGTGTCGATTTGCATCGAGGAACAATCTATCTCAATAGCCAAATCGGCATTGGAACAGTATTTAGAGTTCAATTACCAACGAACTTGGTATCGCCAATGTAATCTCCTATCTCTTGCACCTGAGTAAAGTTTCATACTTATCACGAAAGAATAAAAGGATTGGGCTCACATTGTGTGCTCAATCCTTTTATTCTTTCGTAAATATTGCCAAATCCTGAAATTCAGGTGTTTCAAAGATGTGGAGTTGAAACAACGCAAGAACAGCGACAGTATACAGAGTTGACGTTCCAAGACTGATCAGCAGATCTTTTTTGGGGTTTCGGGGTCTGTCTTTAAACGCAACATCACCAACTCCAATCTGCATCAACACAAAGCCCAACACATTGGATAACCAGTAACCGACCACCGTGGCCGGTAGAAACCAGTTCGAATGCCCTAGGCTGACGACATATCCAAACGCATAAGCAATCGGGAGGTTGAAAAAGAGATCGTTCCACCATGACAGCGGCGATAGCATGTAGCCTAATCCAATTAAGAGGGTTCCCCTGAGCGTTTTGAACACAATTCGTCTTTATAGCTTTCTTCATCGTTAGGACGTGTGCTGTTTTGTGGATGGGAGCGATGCGCCTGCGACGCCCCTGAGAAATAGCGTGAGTCCTAATTTATATGGTTAGTATAGCCATAGCCTTGGTCTTAAGCCATTTTGGAGAACGTGTCCTACGCATCCCAAAAATGACCTGTGTTACACAGAAAACGACCGACGATTAACGATTAAATTAAACGATGGAACAGGTTCATCCTCCTCTCCTCACGGAAATTATTCAGAATCACCCGTTTCAACAGTTAGACTGTTTGTCATTACCTTGGCATCCACAGCCTGGCACATTTCTCAATCTACAGGGACAGACGTATACCGTGCTAGAGCGTCGTCACCGCTATCAGTATGTATCTGGCCGCTATCAACTGTGTAAGATCGTGCTCCTCGTTCAAGAATCAGAGTCTTCGAGTGAGGCAAGCCTCGTTGGCGATCGCTGGGTCATTGGTGATGTCAGCTGTGCATACAACGCGCAGTCCTCGATCATGCGTTGCGCGGTTAATCCAAATGGGCCTTGTTTGGGCTGCACATCTTACGAACCTGCGGTAAATTATGAATCCCGCTTAAAGAGGATAGATGATGCCAACCGTAACCGCTCAGGGACGATCAGTTGAATGCGAAGTCGGAAGTAACCTACGTCGAGTGTTACTTGACAATGGTATTAATGTGCACAACGGCAATGCAACAATGATTAATTGTCGCGGGATTGGGTCCTGTGGCACATGTGCAGTAAAAATTGATGGAGATGTTTCTCCTCCAAACTGGCGCGATCGCACGCGGCGATCGCTTCCGCCCCATAACCCTGATGGAGATTTACGATTAGCATGTCAGACGACGATTTTAGGCGATGTTCGCGTGACGAAGTTTGACGGATTTTGGGGACAAGGGTCTCAGTCCGTGTGGACTCCAGAACATTCGTGTATCCTTTAGTTCCAGGCGATAACGGAAATGAGCAAAATCGGAGTTATTGACAGAGAAACCAGGGGCAAGATAGCTGAAGACATTGGCCTTTGATCTATTCGCCTTTGTATCTAAGAATGACATCCGTCTGGAACAGAACGCAGCGATCGAGTGTCAGCGATCGATAAGATGTGATCATCAATTGTTTCAAGAGTGCGGTTCGTCCAGAAACTGCATAACGATGCTCAGCCAAGATGAACTAAAAGGGGGAGTGAGTGTTAGATATCATTATTGCTGGGTTGCTAATCGTGCTCATTCTTGCTTCTATTTTGCGACGAGGCATTCAGCAACTTATCCTAATCGGGCTTTTGGTCTTACTCGGTGTCATTGCGATCGCCCGCCTTCCAGGGCGATTTACAGATGGGCTTGGGGATGCCCGCAACCAGACAATTGAAGAGGGCGAAGTTGATACGGCCCGAGCCGCCTTTCGTGATGCAACCCTGGCAATCGGTGCTCTTCGAGATCAGTCAGATACAAATATTGCCTCACAGACAGAAGAATCCTCAACAGGAGAGGCGCTGGCACAAGACCCACCAAATCCTGGAAACGGGTCTGTTAATCCTCCCGCCTCGTCTCAAGAGCAATCCAACCCACCGACATCGACGAACCCTCCTACACGAGCCTGGTGGTAGCAACATCTCTACAGTTAGCAACGCAAAACCATTTATCTACAACTGTGAGGCAACCTCCAGATCTGCTGGAGGTTGCCTCACAGTTGTAGCGTTTAGGGCGCGCTTTGCGGGACCGTACCCACGACCTGTATTGAATGGAAGCTACACGTTGCGAAAAGACTATTTGAAGACAACTTCAGGGGAGAGTCGTAAGTCAAATTCTTCCTCAAACCAGGCTTTCTTGTAGGAAAGACTCCAGAGTTCCAAATCACAATCAGACGATCCATGACTTGGATAGACCAACAGCTTTAACTCTTTTTCAGCGTCATCATAGTGACATTCAATCGATGCGATCGCCCCAATTTGGCGACGATCAAGAGCGACAGCCACCCGAAGCATGGCACCCAGCTGATCTACAACGCCTCGACATTCTTTACTGGGCAACGCGCGATAGTTTTCGTGCTTCTTCTTTGGCTGACTTTTGCGGTGATATCGGGCAAGGTTAGCGATAATTTCAATTTCGGCTTCGGTGTAGCCGAGTAAGCCACCATTCCGAATAAGGTAGTAAGAATGCTTATGATGAGCTGCGTGATTGACGAAATGACCACTGTTATGGAGCATTGCCCCTGCCCACAACAATTCACGTTCGCGATCGCCCCACGAATGAAGAACATCACGAGTTTGATCAAACAGCTGCTGAGCAAACATGCCAACACGCTGGCTGTGTTCCACATTAACCTGGTATTTCTTTGCTAGTTTTTGAACGCTCCTCTTGCGGACGGAACTTTGATATCGCAAACTGTCAGCAATAAAGCCATTGCTCAACATCCAGTTCACAACGAGTCCTTCCCTCAAGGCACGTTCACAGACCGTAATCGACTCTGCGTTCAGCATGGTCATGGCCTCTTGCAGAATCAGCGCACCAGCCAGAATAATTTCAGAACGGCGTTCTGACATGCCTGGAATGTCTAGTCGTTCGGATCGATTTGATGCTCTCAGCCGGTCAACAATTCGCCACAGTTCACTCATACTGACTGTCACTCCATTGAGCGTCATCGGAACGCTGCCAAAGGTTTCGTAGGCATAGATTGTTGCGATCGTTTCGATCGTGCCAGAGGTACCCACCAAGCGAGGACGTTCTCCAGGCTCAAATTTAGCCACCAAGTCATCAATCGAACGTTCGAGCATCCCCCGAATGTAAGCTTGAAGCGTGATAAATTCCGTATCCTCAATTGGATCGGTACTCACAAATTCATTGGTTAGTCGCACGGCACCAACTTTTGTCGAACTGAGGCTTCGTGGATCGTGGCGTCCATCCCCTAAAATCAGTTCGGTTGAGCCACCTCCGATGTCGATGATGACATGGGGAGATTGGTCAAACTCCATACCAGACAGTACGCCCAGGTAAATGCGCCGAGCTTCTTCTTCACCCGAAATCAGATCAACCGTCAGACCAATCTCATCTTTAATAGTGTCTAAAAACCAGTGGCCGTTTGGGGCCTCGCGCACAGCACTGGTGGCAACAGCAACAATTTCTTCTGCGTCAAGACTCTTAGCAAGGTCTTGACACCGCTTCAGCGCGTTCATTGCACGTTTCATTGCTTTGGGCGTCAAGCAACCTGTTTCTGGGTCGCGTTCTCCAAGGCGGACGGTATCTTTTTCACGGGCCACAATATTGAAAGCTGGCAGTGAGGGATCAATTTGAGCAACAACCAAGTGGATTGAGTTTGTGCCGACGTCAATGGCTGCCATCGTGCGACTACGGTCATGGGGCTTTGAAGAGTAGTCCATAAGGGGCTGAAGTCTTTGCTGCTGGCTCTCAAGGGGTAATACATTCATGGGATGAAGAAGGGGGTGAAATGATCCAAATCCAAACGCAACAAAATGCTTATCGCTTAATTGTTAGCCGTGCAATGAGCAAAAGCGATCGCCAAGTTGACATTCATTTGACTGCCACAGTGATCGGACATAGGTGTCTCATGCACGATTCGGGTACCAGTTCGAGCTCGTATAGCCTTATGCACATGGCTTAGGAGGCATCGATTAACGAAATCCACGCAGCACGAGGCTTTTGTTAATCAATTCGTTCATCTTGAGTGCCTAACGCCACAGCATGTTATGACAGACTGTTTGCCACAGTCAGTCCAACATGCACTCTCCCTTACCTTTAATCGCAACTTATATTAACGTGTCCCGGAAAATTTAATACTTTCTATTCGTGAAACCGCTGAGGTAAATGTTGAAGCCTTTACAAAGCTATGGAGAGAAGAACATAAGGCTCAGTCAATCAATGAAATCAGCGGTCCAGCCCTGACTACACCTGCTTTTGCTCAAGCTGTGCCAGTAGTGCTGTTCGCATAACCTCAGTCGGAACGGGTTGTTGGAGCCAAATTTCTAAGGCTTTTGCACCTTGCTGTACAAGCATCTCTGTCCCATCGATGGCGATCGCCCCTTGTTCAGTCGCCTGTTGCAAAAATAGCGTTGGACTGGGGGTATAAATCAAGTCATAGGCGATCGCATCCGGTCGAATCTGACTCACACTCATATCACTAAGAGGTGAAGCATGGATATTTGGGACCATCCCGATTGGGGTTGTATTAATAATCAAATCGGCACCTGCAAGACTATCGGGGAGTTGCTCCCATGTATAGGTTGAAAGCGCAGGATTGACCGTCGAACCCTGCCAGCTCTGTTCAAACTGAGTCAATTTATCTCGACTACGTCCGACAACACAGATCGACGGAATGCCCATTGCTGTGCAGCCCGCAACAACAGCTCGGGCAGCACCACCATTGCCCAATACAACAGCCTTCGCCTGAGACCAAGACCGCTCCATCGAGTAAAGAGGAGCTAAAAACCCATCCATATCCGTATTCGTGCCGCTCCAGCCTGACTCTGTTTTCCATACCGTATTGACAGCTCCGATGGCTTGAGCCGTGTCCGAAATCGTATCTAGCAAGGGCATAATCGCTTGCTTGTGGGGAATGGTAATGTTGAACCCTCGTACATCAATGGCGTCAAATCCAAGCAGTGCCTCTTTTAGTTGGTGGGCGGCAACGGGTAGAGGCACGTAGACATAATCAACGCCGAGATGGGCGATCGCTGCATTGTGCATCACTGGAGAAAACGAATGCGTGACTGGATCCCCAATCACTCCCAGTAACTTTGTTGTGCCTTTTACCGTAAGTCCACTACTCACTTAATACCTGCTCCCTATCTATCGCGTTCCTAAATGATTGATGCAATGAATTGTGAGAGGTGGGTCGGCACCTCTCACAATTCATCTAGGATTTGATTTCTATACGAATTGCCATTTGATTCGCTTCTCACCTCTATCACAGAGAACTGATTGATTCTACTGAATTCTCAAGAAGAATCAAATTTGTCACGAAAAACCAATATCCCCGGTGTATGTATCCTAAGAGCACTGTAACGCTGTCGCCCAAAATCAACTCTGTGGGAAGTTATATAAATACAGAGAAACGTATGCTCGTTACTCTGTATCCAGCGCGATTCATAGATGGTGGAGACTGTGTCCGCCATCCATGAATCGCATCAATCCTCAATATAAACAGGCTCTCAATATAAACAGGCAACGTTAAGGTGGGATCGTTATGTTTGCAGCTGGACTCATCCTTGGGTCATGGCATTTCGTAGATTAAGCGATACTGTACTTTTCATGAGGCCTCACTCTCTGGACGCCCATGGCGTTTAGAATTGTGTGGCACAATCGAGTTGCGCAAACGTCTGGCTAGCTTGGCAATGGAAACCACTGTACTTCATGGACGTTATCAGATTATTCGGGTTCTAGGAGCAGGCGGATTTGGGCAAACCTATCTGGCGAATGATGTTCAACGACCCGAAATTTCTCCCTGCGTAGTCAAGCAATTTAAGCCTGCTAGCCAAGATCCAAAATTTCTCCAAGTTGCTCGTCGCTTATTCAACACAGAAGTTGCTGTTCTCAAGCGCCTCGGTCGGCATGATCAAGTTCCCACCTTCTATGACTCATTTGAAGAAAATTTTGAGTTTTATTTTGTTCAGGAGTTTGTTGACGGTACGGCACTGGATGCCGAACTCGACCAGATTCACAAGATGACTGAGGCTCAGGTCATTGACCTGATTCGAGATGTTCTCGGTATTTTGGATTTTGTTCATTCACAGCGAGTCATTCACCGAGACATTAAGCCCGAGAACTTAATTCGCCGCAAAGCTGACGGAAAATTTGTTCTGATTGATTTTGGTGCGGTCAAAGAAATTCAGACTCAAATTGTTGACACCAATGAACAAACAAAATTAACTGTTGGGATTGGGACCGAAGGATATACGCCGTCAGAGCAGCTTGGTGGAAAGCCTCGATACTGTAGCGATATCTATGCACTTGGAATCACTGCTATTCAAGCATTTACTGGCCTTCAACCATATCAACTGCGAGAAGATTTGGCCACTGGAGAAATCATTTGGCGCGATCGCGCTGCTGCCAGCATTGGGGTGTCGCTTATCCTCGATCGGATGATTCGATTTCACTTCAGCAATCGATATCAATCCGCTAGCGAAGTGTTGCAAGGATTGGACAAACTCTCGGACCTGCCAACCGACCTGACGAGCATTCCAGAATCACAACTCTATGGCACGCTTGGCATTGAAGAAACTGCATCCAATCAACGAACACCCCCATCTCGTCGAGATATCCTGCGTCAGCGAGTGATTCGCGGGACACGGGCTGTGGCGATCGCTACGGTTGCTGCATCTGCTGCTGCGCTGGGAATTCGACACCTGGGTTGGCTCCAACGGTTTGAGCTGGTTGCCTATGATCGGATTGTTCAACTTTCTCCCAATGGGAACACCGATTCTCGGCTGTTGCTCGTTGGCATTACGGAAGATGATTTGCGAGAACTTCAACGACCCACGCCATCAGATGAATCGTTAGCAACCGTCATTCAAAATCTCCAACAATACGAGCCTAGGGTAATCGGCATTGATCTCTACCGAGAAATCCCGCAAGAACCTGGAAGAGAAGCGTTTTTGAGCGCCATCGATGCTTCCAACATTATCGCAATTACGAAGCTGGAAGATACTGGCGATCCTGGCATCGAAGCACCGCCTGGTGTTCCTCCAGAGCGGGTTGGGTTTAATGATTTCCCAATTGATGCCGATGGTGTTCTGCGGCGAAACTTGCTGTTTGGGCGAACGTCAGACGATCAGTTTTATCATTCGTTTGCGCTACAAATCGCTCGAACGTATCTGGACTCGTTTGAGATTTATCTACAAAATAATCCCAACAACTCCCAAGAACTCCAGTTGGGAGAGGTCCCGATGCCTCGATTAACGCCAAATGCTGGCGGATATCAGAACGAGGATGCAGAAGGCTATCAGATTCTATTAGACTACCGAGCAGATACGAATGCGGTTCCAATGATTTCGTTTGTTGACGTGTTGAATGGAGCCATTGATGCCGATTCGATTAGAGATAAAGCCGTTTTGATTGGCACCGTCGCACCGAGCAGTCGCGACTTTTTTCCCACGCCTTATAGCGCTGGACGAAGCGATGAAGTAGAAATGTCCGGAGTGATGATTCATGCGCAAATGGTGAGTCATCTATTAGACATTGCCTTTCAGGAGCGATCGCTGATTTGGTTTCTTCCAGACTGGGGAGAAATTTTTTACATTATCTTGTGTTCCGTTGCGGGAGGGACCATCGCCCTATTCATTCGTCACCCTATTACCCTAGCCATCAGCAGTATCTCACTTCTGCTCGCCATTTCAGGCACTGCTTTTTTCATGTACGGTCAGCAGGCATGGATTCCAATTGTGGCTCCGGCGATTTCGGCACTGCTGGCTCAAGGTGTTGTCGTAGCCTATCGTGCTTATACCACTCAACAGGAGCATGATGCGGTGACTCAGTTTCTAAAACAGAATAGTTCTGAGACCTTATTTACGGGCCAGAAGCCGCCAAAAAGTTAAAGAGATTAAACGCCTTAAGAGATTCAACGCAATCTAGTAGGTGGCGATCGCCGGACCTGTGATTCGGGTAGGCCGCTGAGAGGTCGCATAGGCTTCATGATAGGAATACAGCCACTGATGAAGCTGAACGAGCGAGGTGAGCTAGACCTACAGCTCTATGACTTTCTCTAAAGAGGCTTGTTCCTTTTGATAGCGGGACAGAAGTGCTCTATTCGACATTCCAACGTTAGGAACGGCTTCAAACGTCAAAGTGTAGGGCTGAGACCGCTGACACAAGCCAAATACCCAATTAAAAATTGCTTCGACACGAGGCAAGTGAAAGGCTGACGTAATGACATGCAAGCACCGGAGGTTCAGCGGATCGGTATGCTGAAGCCGAGAAAAATAGGCATTGCCAATCGTGTCGAGAGAAACGGTTTCAGGTAAGATTTGGGCCGAAGAAATGCCTTGGCTGACGATGTATTGAGCAGCCGCAACCGACTCTAGGATTGGAAATTTGTTTTCGTCTAAGGGTGGCGGCTTATGTGTGGTGCCTGCACTCAGCGGAATGAAGTACGCAGGACGAAGCCGAAGGGCGATCGCCCGATCTAGGCGAGCTTTAACCCAGGGAACTAAGTCCCCCGAGGGTAAAAGCCCGCCCCCTGGAATGAGTACTGCGTCTACGGTTGCCATCTGGTCTCCACTCAAAACGTGAATCTCGAATCAACGGCAAACTGACGGGTATGCATAAGGCCATCGGGGCAGGCTAAGCCGCCGACAATCAACATCATTGCATTCGCCGTTCAAAACAGGTATGAAGTCCTGTCGTGTCTAGGCGTAT
>JBCBLF010000135.1:0-12295 GCA_038520475.1 Cyanobacteria bacterium J06627_8 | reverse complement strand
CGGGTTCGAAAACAGCTCGATCTCTTGGGTGACACCCATGTTGGTTATTGCAAACTCGACTTTCCTCAGTATGGGGTTACGGTTGTTGGGGCTCGTCCATTTAGCTGGGGCGGACCCGATTGGCGTAACAAAACGTTTTACCGCCAATGGTATGGCGTTGAAAACTTTGACCAATCTGTCGAGAAATTGAAGGTTGCCATTCATGAGGCAGCGTACGATACGCTGATCTTCATTGGTCATACCGGACCAACCGGATTGGGCGATCGCCCTGAAGATATCTGCGGGCGCGATTGGAGTCCGCCGGGCGGCGATTATGGAGATCCTGACTTGGCAGCGGCGATCGTCTATGCCCGCAGCATTGGCAAAACTGTGCCGCTGGTCACGTTTGGGCACATGCACCACGCACTTCGTCACACGAAAAAACGTCTCCGCGAACAAATTGTTGTTGATGAAGCTCAAACGGTGAACCTAAACGCCGCTCGCGTTCCGCGCATTATTGAAAATCACGGCGAAAAATTACGAAACTTCTCCTTTGTGACGTTGACAAACGGCATGATTACTAAAGCTTCTTTGGGATGGGTCAATGCAGACTACCGCATTGAGGTCGAAGATGTGCTTTACGAGACTCAGAACGCCTTAGAACATCTTTCATGCTAGGCATTCTGAGATGAAGAATCGGATGTGTGGATGCTGCACCTGCCTGCTCCAACTCCTCCTATCACCACATTTGGACGCTGAAGTGACGGGACAGTTCGGTTAAGTGCTCGGCTTTCTTAAAAGGCTAGCCTATAACCTTCATGCTTATTGGAATACGGGCCCAACAAGATCAGAGAAGGTCAGCTTGAGGTAATCGCGCTGATCTGGTCGACACCAAAGATAGTTTGATAGTCTAATTGGGCACCCAAGGTAGAGTTGGGGGCCTATTTTGTTGCATCTTGTTTCATCAATGCGTTGCTCTACCCCGATTTCTTGAAGTCAGCGCAAGATAAATAATGTTGTACCCTACTGGCTATCGACGTCGTTTAAGAAGCGAAGCGCCCCTGTTTAACGAACATAATTAATGTTTCTCTCTCTATGAGGGATGACCATGTCACAGTCTTCCGAACCAAATCAACCTAATCCATCTGCTTCATCAAACCCATCAGGAAAGACATTTGAAGCTGCTCTAGAGGCAGGGTTAGATGCTGTCAAAAAGAAAAACTATTCTGAGGCGATCGCCCAACTTGAAACGGTTTATCAGCAGGCAAGTCGACGCTCCACGCGACTGAGAGCGCAGATGGGACTGGTAAAAGCCTATGAAGGCAACAAGGAATATCAGCAAGCATTTGTTCGCTGCAAGGATTTACTAAAGAGTTCGAGTGAACCCACTCGCCGATGGGCAGAAGAGGCAATGGGCGTTCTTAAGCAACGCTATACTCAACTTCCAAAGTCGCTCAATCAGCTGACCCAATCTTCTCCGTCTCGACCCCAGCGATTGCAGCCGTCCATCCCTTCAATTGACGCTGTGTTATTCGATGAGGAAGCGTCAGATGAGGAAGCCTTACCTAATGAAAAGAAGCGATCGCTTTTTTCGACTGAAGCGTCAACCCTAGTTGATCCATTAGCGATTGAAAAATCAACCCTTGTGGATTCGTCGGAAGCTTCTACATTGCTCGATCCGCTGAGCGTTGATACGTCAGCATCTCCGACAGATGACTCTGATAATGGCGTCACAGATGGAGATAGAGGTCCGGATTTAGATGAAATCAACGACTGGTTTGGCGAAGGTGTTGATGAAGCCGAAGGTTTGCAAGAGGATTTAGCTGGAGATTCAGACCGATTTAACGACTTACCACAGTCAACAGGCTTTGTGCCCCTGGATGATCGACCGGCCCCGGCATCAAGTTTTGATTCCGCGGCCTCTGGTTCTGTGGATGCTGAGGTCGTGTCGGACCTTCCGATCTCAGACGTTTCACCGGACGCAGATTTGACTGGGTTTGTGCCACTACCCCCATCTCCTGAATCTTCTTCAACCTCTTCAGTCTCGCGACTGACACATCCTTCTCATGAGATGTCATCGAGTGACCCTGCCACATCAACACCCCCTTCGACTACCGGGGAACATGGGTTAGAAGATAATCCCTTTGCTTTTGATCTCGATGGACTCGGGGATACTTCTAATGGAATTCCTTCAGCCGATCATGTGAGTTTTGATGACACGGCATCCCAGACCCCTGCGGATTTTCCAGTGGCAGGTTTTCCAGTGGCATCAGATCTCCCACCGACGACTCCTTTACCTCCTGACTTTTTTCCAAGTGCTGGCAATGGTCGAGGGGATACCTCCAAGCCTCATCCTGAAACATCCCAAGATTCGGTCGATAGCAAACCAACAGTGACCCGTAATCAGGCCGTTGATCCAGAACTCGCGGCAGCGCTCAACGTCGCAATGCCACGGCGACGAAAGCGGAAGGTATCGCAACATCCGTTACCTACTCCTGCGGCTGAGCGGGCTCGGAACTGGAAACCTCTTAAGCCGATTCGTCAAGCTGAATTCTGGCTCTCTTATCTATGGACGGCGATCGCTCTGGTTATCTTACTTACTGGATTGACTCGCGTTGCCTTAGAGACTGCCACCCCTGTCTGGCGATCTCTTCAGAGATTTACGACCCCGCCCCGGTGGTTTTACCTGGAAAATCACACGATGTTGACGATCATTATCCTGTTGATTATTGGATTAGTGGTGTCCCAGTGGGTGTTGAATGTGATTCTAGGGCAATGCTATGGCGTCAAGCCTTTGCCAGAGCGAGAACTCGACCGACGCAGCCCAGAAACACTTCGTCTGCTGAAGCGGACCTGCCAAAAGCATAAGTTTCCAATCCCTCGGTTGAAACTAGTGTCTAGTCAGGTTCCGTTTGCCATGAGCTATGGTCTCTTGCCCCGCACGTCTCACATTGTGGTGAGTCAAGGAGCGCTCACTCAACTTAATGATGCAGAAATTGCGGCGCTCTACGCTGGAGAATTAGGACACATTCAGCATCGCAGGACGCTGTTGCTGATGCTCGTTACAGTGATGACTCAAGTCCCATTTTTGCTCTATCGATGGAGTGCTGCATGGGGCGATCGCTACCATAATCGGCTTTTGCGGGGTGTTGCGACTGGTCTTTCCTCAATTGCTTACGGACTATTTTGGTTGGGGCGATGGCCAGCACTTTGGCTTTCCCGCACTCGCCAAGTTCAAGGCGATCGCGATGCAGTGAATCTAACTGGAAATCCTAATGGCCGTGTTAGCGCGCTAGCAGCAATGACCGGGGGAATAGCCCAAGCCATTGAGCGAAATCGATCAACTGACTTCATCTTGGCAAGTTTTGATCTGTTAATGCCGGTCAGCCCATTGCAAGCGTTGACGATTGGCAGTGTGTGGATTCATCCCCCTTCGAACGGCACAGCTGATAAAACGGATGCGATGCATGGAACAACGGCTGAATCTGTGAGCGAGCCAGATTCAACGGCACGATTATCGTCGTTGCTCACCTGGGATTCCAATAACCCGCATCGGCAATGGCTGCTCATCAACAATACCCATCCGCTGTTGGGCGATCGCATCCAAATGCTGAACCATGATGCTGAGCAGTTGCGCCTGCGACCTAGCATTAGATTGCTGTCAGGTTCGCCGCGTCAGTCATCGCTCGTCAAGAAAACGCCGTCATTCTGGCTGCAAATTTCACCCTACCTCGGGCTTGTGATTGGATTTACCCTGGCGATCGCCCTTTGGATCGTTGGAGGTATTGCGGATGCAGTGGATGTGGATCAGCTGGAGTGGCTGTGGAAAGACATGTCGCTGCTTTACGGATGTATGGCGATGGGCCTTAGCTTTGGTATTTTGATGCGAATCAATCGATTTTTCCCTGATATTAGCCCAAGTCAGACCCAATCAGAATCAGCCCTTGCGTCTCTTACTCGTGATCCTCATGCGACTCCTCTCAGCAGTGTTCCTGTTACATTTGAGGGTCGGCTATTGGGACGTTCGGGACTCAGCAATGGTATCGGACAAGACCTGATGTTGAAAACTTCTGAAGGAACCATCAAATTGCATTGGATTTCACCCGTCGGTCCTCTTGGGAACCTCATGATTGGACGTGTGCGACCGGCGAGTCTAATCGGCCGCTCTGTCAGCGTAACAGGCTGGTTTCGACGCGGAGCGACGGTATGGATTGATGTTGAAAAAATTCGGGCAGATGGTCGAACGCTCGTTCATAGCAGTCACCCACTCTGGTCAACCCTAGTGGCGATCGCCGCCACTCTTTGGGGAGCTTATATCATTTATCGCGGCACCTTTTAGCACACTCAGGATTATTCATGGTGTCCATGCATTTTCGTTAATGGTGGCAGATGGCACTCATCACCACCGACGAAACGCAAATTGGCCAACGCGTATCTCTTCGTAAAATTGGCCAAGTCATAACGCTGGAGATGACTGTCTTCATTGGAACTTTTCAATATTGATGAGGTCTTAACGAACTAAGAGATGAGAGGCGATTGTGCAGGTTTCGGATTAAGCCATGTAGCCGGGTTACCAAATTCAGCGTTGGTTTTGATCACCGTTGCCCACATCGTTGAGACGATTTCCCGACGTGGATGCCTAAATGTTGTTGTGGAACCTGCCTAATGGGCAGGCTCCACAACAACCCAGTCGCGCACCAGTTCGAATCATTGATGTGAGACGCGGATGGTTGGTTGAACGAAGATATCCTGACTCACGCGATTCAGTTTAAAGCTATGGCTAAGTCGTGCTGATTTCACTCCCAGGTTTGTGCATACTCTATAAAGCATTTGTGTGACCCACAGAGACTGAATTCTACGGTCTCTGTCACCCCATGCTATTGGTTGTACTGCATCGGTAGTGCAATGGTTTCTACCATGGCCTTTGGGGAGTCAATGACTTCTTGAGGCAAACAGGGCATCTTCCTACAGCGTTGCGTCTTGAAAGCGAGTGGCGCGTTCTTAGATTCGATGAGAATTCTGATAGAAGGATGTTTTGTATGAAGATTTTGCTCTCTGCCTATGAATGTGAGCCAAACCGGGGGCGCGAACAAGGTCGTGGATGGAACTGCGCTCTGGAGCTAGCACGATTTGGACATGACGTTTGGGTGTTAACGCCCTCTAAGAATAAGGAACATGTCGCGCCCGAACTTGAGCGTCATGCGTTGCCAAACTTAAAGTTCATCTATATTGATGATTCCGACTTGATTCGTCGATATCTAACCAATAAGACGGGAACAATTCTGCGATATTTTCTCTGGCAGTGGAAAGCGTATGACATTGCAAAGGCTCTTGATAAGGTGCATGATTTTGCAATCGTTCACCACGTCACCATGGGAAGCCTGACGGGTGGCTCATTACTCTGGAAACTTGGGAAGCCCTTTGTCTTTGGGCCAGCTGGAGGAGGCCAAATTGCCCCAGCTGCGTTCAAAAAATACTTTTATGGGGCGTGGTGGACAGAGGCCTGGCGCTCGTTCATTGTTCAACAGCTTATTCCCCTGAATCCCCTGACTCGCAGCACATTTGGTCATACGAAACTGGTGCTTGCCGCAAATCGTGACACGGTTGCCCTTTCTCGACGCATTGGTGCTCCGCGAGCTGAGCTATTCTTTGACGCTGGATTACCTGAAGATTATTTTCCTGAGGCACCACCGGAGCGATCGCCCTCTGATGCGCTGCGGCTCTTTTGGGTGGCGCGCATGTTTCCTCGCAAAGCCTTGAGATTGGCGCTGGAAGCTTTGGCTGGTGTTGATCCTGCCATTCCTGTCAAACTCACCATTGCAGGTGGTGGAACCCAAGAGCATGAACTTCCCCAATGGATCGAAGAACTCGGACTGGGCGATCGCGTCACCTGTTTAGGGTTCTTAGATTGGGAGACGGTGAAGGCTGAATATTTACAGCAGGATGCTCTATTGTTCACTAGCTTGAGAGATACAGGCGGTGCTCAATTACTCGAAGCCATGGCCCAAGGCTTGCCTATCATCACGCTTAACCATCATGGCGCGGGCGATCACATTCCTGAAGAGGCCGGGGTAAAGGTTGCAGTGACGAACCCCGATGAAACCCTCAGCGCGTTAACCCACGCGATTGAGCATCTCTACCACTATCCCAGCGATCGCCAAAATATGGGTCGATGTGGATTTGAGTATGCCAAAACTCAGACTTGGCCGAAGAAAGTCAAGAAAATCAGCGACTTTTACGATGAGTTGATTGCTCAACATCCGTCTAAGCAGCCAGCTGACAAGAAAACGGTTGGTAAGTCTGTTCGAACGCTTTTGCTACATCAATAATGCCTCAGGGTTGATTTACACGATTGCATCTTACGGGTGACTTCGATTGCAC
The DNA here is from genome assembly GCA_038520475.1 of Cyanobacteria bacterium J06627_8. Lineage (GTDB taxonomy): Bacteria > Cyanobacteriota > Cyanobacteriia > CAKZMO01 > CAKZMO01 > JBCCWF01. Next base: position 5,935 of record JBCBLF010000135.1, on the reverse strand, counting down.
CGTCTGGAGCCAACGTTTCGATTTGGTCTCGTTTACCTTCGTCTTACCCTGGAGTTATTCCCATGTTTGCCATTCACGGAGCCTATTACGATAACAACTTCGGAGATTTGTTGCTCATGCGAATCTTTGAAAACTGGGTCCGGTCTGCTTTTTCGTCCTCGATTGTCTATCCCCTTTTACCAAAGTCAGAATACAACCGATTTGGGCGCTTGTTTCCAAACACCCAATTTGGCATGAAGTCTTGGAACCAGTGGCAGGGACTCCTCTATGCTGGTGGCGGTCATTTTGGAGAACCCCATCGGCAAGCCCGAAAAGGTTACCGTGGTTATCGTAGCTGGAGTTTACGGTTTTTTCTTCGTCATGTGATGCCTGCTGAGTTGTGTATTCGCAGGCAAGTTCCTTATCTGATTGCTGGAGTGGGTGTGGGTCCTCTGACGAATCCAATGGTGCGGCAGGAAGTGAAACGTATCTTCAACCATGCCGATACTATCTCCGTTCGTAATGCAGAATCTCAGCGTTATGTTCAAGAGTCGTTGGGCATTAAGGATGTACGAATTGTTCCTGATGCAGCTCTTACTCTTACACAAGAAGAAATTCTCCCCGAGGCGATGGAGCGGGTAGAGCAGCTGTTCGCTCCCTATGGCGATCGCCCACTTTTAGGTATTCATCATCCCCGCTACATTCTGGCCGACACTCCTCAGGCGATCGCTCTCCGGACTGAACTCATTCGTGTGTTGAAAACGGCTCCTGAGGTTGTCCCGGTGATTTTTGCCGATGACGGCGGCGGAAAGTTCTCAGAACCCTGCGATACGCTTGCTCGACTCATTCAAGAAGAAACGGGACGCTCGTGTTTGACGGTTCCATTTAAAGGGGTTTGGCAGACAATCGCTTTGATTTCAAAGCTATCGGCCGTGATTACAACGAAGCTTCATGTGGCGATCGTGGCCTATGCCATGGGGGTCTATGCTGAGTCTTGCGCGGTTCATCCAAAGGTAAAGCGATTCTTCGAGCAGATTGGACGCTCATCCCAGTGCACCTTGATTCATGACTTAACCGAGGCGATCGCCCAAGAAAAAATGCAGCGAGTCGTTCAGGTGGCGTGTTCTCCCGTAGATATTAAAGATGCGACCTGGGCACAGACCAAACAACAAGCGCTTGTCAATAAAGAGATTGTATCGACATTTGTTAAGACACAGCTCCGATAGAGCGTGATGCACTGCGCCGTATGGATTATGCCAATCGGATGCTGACTCAATAGTCTCTTCTGTGGCGAATTGATGTCTTAACTCAACAACAGTGACAACGATGATTTGGTGCATGTGCTTATCGACAACATTACAGCGATGGAGGTCGCCATGAGGATATGGCACGTTGGGGCATCTGCTTCTCCCAAACGAGTCAGTGGTTTGAATATGTCGGCTTGGCTGATGGCAAAAGAACAAGCTCGACTCGGTCACGACGTTACTTTTTTAGTTCACTCAGCACCGGATCAAGCTGGGCGCGATTATGCCGAGCAGGCTGGATTCCGTGTCTTGCATGTTCCTGCAACTGTTTGGCAATATGAGCGGGCGATGATTCGAGAGCAGCTCGATAGCCAGCCTCCCGATGTTGTTCACATGCATTCCGTGTTTCAAGCGAAACAGGCCACCCTTGCAATGCAGCTTCAGCGACGGGGCATTCCCTATGTGATTAAACCCGCAGGCGGACTTCTTCCAGAGGTGCTGGAGCGGGGGCGATTGCAAAAGCTGTTGTTTAGCTTTTTACTCGAAAAACGTCGGTTTAAGAATGCTGGAGCGATCGCCGTCGTAACGCCCCGTGAAAAAGAACCTGTGCTGAAGTTTGTGCCCCGTTATCAGGACATCATTCGGTGGATGCCCAATCCGGTTGATACCCAAAGTTTAGAAGGATTGAAATGGCAAGGCAGTCAACCGGATACTGATTCTTCAACTCCAAAGCGAGTGGTATATTTAGGACGATTTGATGTGCTCCATAAGGGCATTGATCGATTGGTGGCGATCGCCCGCCATTTGCCTGACGTTGAATTTCACCTATACGGGACTGAAGACGAAAAAACGAAAGAGTGGCTCGACACCATTCGGCAAGATCAGCCTGCTAATGTTGTGTTTCATCGTCCGATTTATGGAACAGAGAAGTTTCAAATCCTTTCAGAAGCGAGTCTTTATATCCAACCGGCTCGCTGGGAAGTCTTTGGAATCTCGATTGCAGAAGCGATGTATTTAGGAACGCCATGTGCAGTAGCCGACACCATCAATTTTGCAGAGCTGTTTCAACAGCATGATTTAGGTCTCGTCTTTCCAAGTGATGCCGAGCAAGCGGCTCAGCGTCTTTCAGAGGCATTAGCCCATCCAAACCAGTTGCAACACTGGTCAACAAATGCCCAAGCTTTTGCATACCAACATTTTGAACCCGCTGCTGTTGCCAAAAATTATCTCCAGCTCTACCAAGATGTGATTCGAAATGCCCATTCCGCGACCTGTGCTAAAAAGCTGGGTGTGCACGCAGGCTAAATAAAGCCATGACAGGGAGACATAACGCAATAGGCAGGTCAACGGATTATGAGTCTTAAGCAAAAAGCTGCGAAAGGAATTGTCTGGTCATTTATCCAGCGCTGGGGGAGCCAACTGATTTCCTTCAGTGTGTTCCTATTGCTGGCACGACTCTTAAGCCCTGAAGACTTTGGATTGATTGCGATGTCGGGGGTATTCATCGCGTTTATGAAGGTGTTTTTGGATCAGGGCTTTGCAGCGGCCATTGTGCAACGCAAAGAGATTCAGCGAGAACACCTGGATACTGCTTTTTGGGTCAGTATCGGGACGAGCCTGCTGCTCACGGCGCTTGCCTGGATATCGGCCGGTTGGGTTGCTGAGTTCTATCATGAACCGCAATTAGCTCAGGTCATCCAATTCCTGTCAATCAACTTTGTGTTTAAAGCACTCAACAGTGTCCAAAACGCAATTTTGACTCGAAATCTAGCGTTCAAAACGTTGGCCGTGCGATCGCTGATTGGCATTGCTGCGGGGGGTTCCGTCGGCGTTGCGATGGCGCTGAGCGGGTTTGGGGTTTGGAGCTTAGTGGGATACCAGCTTGCGAATAGCATTATCGAAGTTCCAATTTTGTGGGCGGTTACCGATTGGCGCCCGACGTTTCGTTGTTCGGGCAAACACTTCAAAGAGATGTTTAATTTCGGCATTCATGTGATTGGCATGAATGGCCTTGTGTTTTTGAACAACTATTCCGACAATTTGCTCATTGGATATTACCTGGGCTCGGAGGCTCTGGGGTACTATACCGTTGCCTATCGGGTTTTGACAGTTCTGACTACCCTCCTGGCGAAGACGACGAATCAGGTCGCATTTCCAACCTTCTCCAAGCTTCAAAATGAACCCGAACGGCTTGAACGGGCTTTCTATAAAGCGACTCATCTCACGAGTCTGCTGTCATTTCCAGCATTTCTTGGCATTGCGGCTTTAGCCCCTGAACTAGTGCCTACGATGTTTGGAGAACAGTGGGCGCCAACGATCCCGGTGATGCAGGTCCTAACATTGATTGGCATTCTTAGAACCGTCTTCCAGTTCAATGGGCCGATCATGATGGCGATGGGGCGACCTGATTGGCGGTTTAAGATCAACATCATGAATACCGTCCTGAATGTCGCCTGCTTCTTTACCGTTGTGAGGTTGGGTGGGGGCATTCTAGCGGTGTCGATCGCTTTTGTTGTTCGAAGCTACCTATTTACACCCGTCGGACTTTGGCTCATCGCCAAGCTGATCAAAATGAATCTGATAACTTATCTAGGACAGTTCCGGACTCCATTGATTAGCTCTGTCTATATGATCGCGATAATAATTGGCTTGAAGGATGTTTTAAGCCTACAGGTTCTAGAGCCTGTATTACTGGGTATTTGCATGGCAGTGGGAGGATTTATTTATGCTCTCATCGTTGTCTGTTTTGAACCCAATCTATTTCAAGAACTCGGCGGTTTGGTCAAAATTGTTATTCCAAAGAGAAAAAATAAGAAGGCAAAACCCATTGATTCTCTCGGACAGGGATAATCTATGGAAACTTTTTGTTGATAAAGATGTCTTTTTAGATAAGTACATGTTAAACACGTCCATATCTTTTGAAGGAGTGATCTCCTTTTGCTCGCTAAGAAGATAGGTCTAACGCGAGGGTGCGTCATAGTTGATATCGATATTTCTGGGGATACGCTGCTGTACGTGTTCCAATACCGAAGCTAGAAGCTGAACCAACAGCGCTTGAAAGGTAATGGATAGCAGCTCTCCAGTCTGTCATTTTGTACAGTTTAGTCAGCCAACTTGGCACTCGAAAATTGGATTGCATTATGCCTAAGCTGCTCTTTGTTTCGACGCGCCCCTTTTTCCCAGAATCATCCGGAGGAGCACAGCGATCTACTATGTTCCTGTTTAACCAGCTCCAACAGCTGGGTTGGGAGATCGAAGTCATGTGCGGTCTATCGATTCGCTCGGCCTTGTTCCGGAAAGTTTTCTTCCAATCCTTACTCAAAGGTCAAAAACCCTCTCGAACCATAAAAGACGATCATCTGGGATTTCCCTGTTGGCGTCGAGTCATGAAGTTTAGCCAGCCGAAGGATTGGCTCAAATGGCTAGATCAGCGACTTGACGATTTTCAACCAGACACCGTCGTTGGATATACAAGCTCCAAATGTCCAATGTTGAACCATGCGGCTCAGCGAGGGTTTACGAGTTTTTATTTTGTGCGTGAATTGAGTAGCATTGAGTCTGGACAGCGCATTCCGGACCAGATTCATGCGATCGCCAATTCTCCGTTTACCGCATCTAAGGCAAAATCAGCATCGAATAATCAAGTTGGGGTCGTCCTCCCATTTATTGATTTAGATCACTATCAGGTTGCTCAGCGCGATCGCCGCTACATTACATTCATCAACCCTGTACCGGAAAAAGGAGTCGAGTTGGCGATTGAAGTTGCCCGACAATTGCCGAATGAACGCTTTTTGTTTGTAAAAGGAAAGTGGACGCGCTATAACCGACACCGGCGAGAAGCGTTTATTAAAGAAGCGTATTCATTGCCCAACGTCGACATCATCAGCCATCAAAAAGATATGCGGGCCATTTACAAAATGACGGATATCTTACTGGTTCCCTCTCAATTCACAGAAACATTTGGTCGTGTGATTGTCGAGGCTCAAGTGAATCGAATTCCAGTTGTTGCCGCACAGATTGGAGGTATTCCCTATACCTTGGGTGAAGGCGGCATCTTAGTTGATCCGATTGACGAGCCAGAAGGATATGTAAACGCGATTCGCCAGCTTCGTCAGGATGAAACGGCCTATCACCAGCTCGCTACATTGGCCCATCAAAATAGCCAGCGTGCGGAGTTTAATCCCCATTATCAGGTTCAGCGATTTCTTGACTTTATTCAGAATCAGAATGTTGCCATCTATACGTGATGCCATTATCCCGGAATGGGTATATCAAATAGGTTAACAGAGCCTGCCCAGTGGGCAGGCTCTGTTAAAAATTAAATGATGAGTTATGGCCGTCGCCAGTTTCGTTAGGACAAGACGGCGAGCCATTTGGCAATACGCCAAGGAACTGAACATATTCGGTGTCCTAGCCTAAATGACCGGAGCGATGCTTCAAAAAGCGGTACAAGTTATTGATTCAATCTATCTGTTCGACCTATGAATATTGAGGTTCTCAAATGTTAGAACACCCTCTTGTTTCAATAATGATAACAAGCTACAACCAAAAGGATATTTTATCGAAGGCTGTTGATAGCGTTCTTGATCAAACCTACAAAAATATTCAAATTGTTATTGCAGATGATGGATCAACTGATGGAACGCAAGATGTCATTCATGCCTATCATCAGAAATTCCCTACTCAGATAGTGCTGGCTTTATCTGAGTAGG
>JBCBLF010000134.1:0-12383 GCA_038520475.1 Cyanobacteria bacterium J06627_8 | reverse complement strand
GATAAATCAAGGGAAGATGCAGATGCTTTATTCCCCAAAAAAAAGTCGAAGCGTTATTCATAAGATGCTGAGTACATAATCGCCTTCGTTCAAGGAATTGTTGAGGGACAGATCAAAGACGAGTCCGGATTGCTTCGCTTGAACAGTTGTCGTGATTGGATAATCGTCCTCTTTTGAAAAGCAGAGTAGATGATAGAGAGGATCGCCTTCTTCAACTTTTTGGCCAAGGGATGCGCGTGAGGTCACTAGGCCGCCGCTTGGCGCATAATATCGCTCCACACGGCTGTTTGTTGTTAGGTAGATTGCTGAAGGTTGAGGGCAATCTGCTGACGAATCTGGAATGTGCAGCATCTGCTTATGTCTTAGATAGTTTTGGATGCCGGCAACGCCCTGCTTGATAGAGTCAGGATTCATCTGCATTCCCGAGCCTAACTCAAGCGTAAATGCTTCGATGTCAAATTGTGCATGACGTCCGAGTGAGGCGAATTGCTCTTCGAGCTTGAGCCAAGGACGGATAAATGCTTCATCAAACGCATCCCCATCAAACACATCCAGTTCAATTCCAATCGGCATTAGAAACTGCTTCGCGCTGTTCGCTCGATCCTGGAAGTAATAAATATAGTTCAGCCCATCATTTGTAGAGCTATGCAGATCAATGATGTAGTCTGCATCTAAGGACAGGGATTGGAGACAGGAGCGATATTTTTCATGGAAGGGGGCACTACTAGGGGTTGCCATAGAGGCTTTAGCACGGACAAAGGCATTCATAATGGATTGCCGGTAGTGCTGTTGTACAATCTCGATCTCTTGCGTTAGGTTGATTTGCGCGAATTCGATGAGGTCATCCTGGCCATACTTCTCATAGTCCCAAAAAATCCGATTCCAGTCTTTGCCGTCGTAGGGGTTAAACCGTCCCGATGAAAAGTGATGCGATCGCTCATTCATGGCGATTGGATTACAAACAGGTACCAGGCGAACTTCACCTGATAACTGTTCGGGGGGCAGTCGCCGAAAGTAACGAATCAACTCATCAATAACGGCATTGCCCGCAATTTCTGCGCCATGAAGGTTGGCCTGGAGATAGGCTGTTTTCCCTGGGGATTGACCAACAAATGTATATAACTTTAAGAAAAGGCGATCGCCCGACGCCAGGGAAGCAATTGGGATCGTTTGAATCTCAGGTTTCATCAGTTCCCCATCACGTGCACAATCAGTTCTCGTTGGTGGCGACGCTGCCGATGTTCCCATACATAAATGCCTTGCCAGGTGCCGAGCATCAGCTGTCCATGGGAAATAGGAATATTTTCAGAGGAGTGAGTGAGTGCTGTGCGAATGTGTGCTGGCATATCATCGGGACCTTCTGCATCGTGGATGTAGCGTCGATTCTCTGGAACCAGCATCGCAAAGAAATTTTCTAGGTCTTTCAACACATCAGGATCGGCATTCTCCTGAATGACTAAACTTGCTGATGTGTGTCTCAAAAACAAGTGACACATTCCCTCAGTAATGCCCGATTCAGCAACAACACGGCGCACATCTGACGTGATTCGGTGGAGTGTTTTCCCATCCGTTGGAATATAAAGAGATTTCTGGTGAAAATTCATAGCGAATAGCGTATTCCGAACCGTCTACATACGATTACACAATTAACTTAGGGTTTGTTGAACGAGAGCTGAACGAATCAACTACTGATGGCCGATTGTTGTGGTCTGCTTTTTCTCTCTGCATAACTCTACTTATGTCTGATGGCAGATGATGTGATTAGTCATCTTGATGAAGCATCATAAATGTCCTTTTGTCGATATCGCCACGTTGATACCTAAAAGTTGATGCTTAAAAACAGCAGTGAGAAGCGACGACGATGATGATTTTTCCGGACAGATGTCATTCATACTTTTAGGATTCATGCAGGGGAATGTCTTTGTCGCGGGCGCAGCCCGCGACAAAGACATTCCCCAAGCTCAGGAAGGATCTTATGCGAAAGGTTTAAGTTCTGATTGTTAAGAGACTTATCTGGTAGAAGGACGGCATGATAATCAAGTCATGTGCCAATTCAAAAATGGATATAGTGGCCTGACTGAACCGATGAACACTTGCTTAATAGATAATTAAGCGCGTTTTTCGTGATATTACGGATGTGTACGTGTGTCAATCTTGCAATTAGGCTAAAGTTGCTGCACTCAGTTATTTGGGCATCATATACAGTAAGTTTAGAATCTATATCAGCACGTTTGTCTTCGAGTTCCTGTTTTTCCTTTTCGAGGTCTTCTCAGTAGATAGCGATTGCTATCGTTTGTTTATACAATCATCGTCAACGGTTGAATTAAGGCTAGAGTTCAACTTTATTGGCTGATTGGGTTTCATCCTCAGATGACAGTCAATTAGACAAATGGCGAAAATTACCTCGATTTTTTATCTTGATGTAAACAATTATCCCTTTTGCAGGCGAGCATCGAGCTATGTTTAATGCAACAGAATTGTTGATTGACGACTTCGTCGGGAAATTAAAAGACGGGTACCACCGCACCTACGGTGCATGGAAGACCAATTACGAAGACATCATTGGTTGGGTGGGTTCGATGGCGCTCGAGAACATCGCGAGAAGCGATGCGCTTTATCACAACGTAGAGCATACGATTCTGGTGACTCTGGTCGGCCAAGAGATTTTGCGAGGAAAGCATATCCGGGAAGGGGGGGTGTCATGCGAAGACTGGCTTCACTTCATCATTTCCCTGGTTTGTCATGACATCGGTTACGTGAAGGGAGTGTGCCAAAAAGATCGCAATGGCTGGTATGCCACTGGAAAAGGTGAAGAAATGATTCAGCTTCCGCCGGGAGCCTCGGATGCCAGCCTGACGCCTCATCATGTTGATCGAGCAAAGTTGTTTGTCGATGAGCGATTTGGAGGTCATGCTCTCATCAACGCTGAAGAAATCAAGCGCAACATTGAGTTGACGCGCTTTCCGGTTCCGAATGCTGAAGACCATAAGAACACCACAAATTACCCAGGATTAGTGCGAGCCTCTGATCTCATTGGTCAGTTGAGTGATCCGCGCTATCTGAAAAAAATCGGTGCACTCTACTACGAGTTTGTTGAGACTGGTGTTAGTAAGGCCCTGGGATATCGACATCCTGGTGATTTGAGAGATAACTATCCCAAGTTTTATTGGAATGGCGTTTTTCCATATGTCAAAGATGGCCTTGGCTATTTGGAGCTCACGCAACAAGGGCAGCAGATTATCGCAAATCTCTACTCGAATGTATTTGTTGTCGAGCATGAGCGATTAGGCATGAAAGACCCAACGCTCATTCACGCTGCCAGTTAAATCTTATTGATACGAAGTAATAGAGGGATTGGGAGCAGTCTGCTCCCAATCCCTCTATTACTTCGTTAAGTGTACTCAGTCATGTAGAGAATCTTATGAAGAGTCGATTCAGAACGAATCGATACCTCCTCATGTAATCCAAGGTGATAAAACCGGAGGAAACTACAGCGTGAGCGATTGTGGGTTGGTTTCAATGAGGGCAGCAAGATCTTTCAGGAAGGCTGCGGCATGAGCCCCGTAGATAATTCGGTGATCGCAGGTAATGTTGACTTGCATTTGCCGACGAACGCCCATTAACCCATTCTCCATTGCGACAACTTGAGGTCGGGAGGCACCAATGGCTAATATCGAGCCTTGTCCGGGAGGGAGGATTGCATCAAACCTATCTACCCCAAACATGCCAAGATTAGAAACGGTAAAGCTTCCAGTGCTGTATTCTTCAGGCTGGAGTTGCTTTGATCGCGATCGCGCAACAAGATCTTTCCATAACCGTGACAGTGAGTAGATATCTAACTGATCAGCCTGGCGCAAGACAGGAGTAATCAGGCCCCCATCGTCCATTGCAACCGCAACTGAAACATTAATGTCCTGACGGTACTGAACTCCTTTATCGGTATAGCTTGCATTCAGGAGTGGATGCTTTTTCAAGGTGGTGGCAACGGCTTTTGCTAACAGTGCCGTCATCGTGACGCCCTTAGACTTAATTTGTTTGTAGAGCGCATCTAAGCTGTCGGTTGTAATGGTATATCCGACTCGGAACGTCGGAGCCTCTAGACTGGACATCATTGTCCGAACAACAGCTTGCTGTAGTGTTGTGAATGCAGCTACCTCTCCTGCTCCGGTTGGCACTGGTGCGACGGCAGGTGGTGGAGTTGGTCTCGATGTTGGCATTGGCGGGGCCGAAACAGTAGACGGACTGATGGGTGCCGCTTGGGTAACGCCAGCCGATGCTTCGACATCGGCTGCCACAATGCGTCCGTGGGGACCGCTGCCACGTAAGTTTTTGAGGTCAACATTGAGTTGCTTTGCAAGCTTCTTCGCTCGAGGAGATGCGATAACTCGACCGTTTGATTCTCGTGTTGTTGCAGCGACACGGCTGTCAGCGTCTGAAGCAACAGGTTCCTGGACGGAGGCAGCAACCGAGGGTGTGGTGGACGAAGCACCTGATGATGTTGAATCCGATGAAGCAGATTGAGCCTGTTGCTTAGCGATCGCGATTTCGTCTTGAGTTTCGGCAATGAGGGCAATCACTTCACCTACAGGAGCTGAGTTGTCTGCAGGGGTAATGATGGTCGCTAAAAAACCTTCATGGAAGGCTTCGACATCCATGTCGGCTTTATCTGATTCGACGACTAAAACGGTTTCGCCTTTCTCAACCTTATCTCCGGGTTCTTTGAGCCAAGAGACAATTTTCCCCTCAGTCATTGTAGAGCTGAGTGCAGGCATGAACACTTCATGAATCATAGAATGGCTTCCGAATCAGACGAACGACAAGAAAATTTCAGACCATGGAGCATTTTACCGTGTTCAGGAAATCTACGAGTAGTTTTTTTGTCTATCGGCTGTCATCGCGGCTAGACGACTATCACGGCTACATTTCCCATTAATCCCATTGAATGTGTTGACAGGTAGTCAGAGACGACATCAAGGCAAGAGAGGTGACCTATCAATGATCTTCTCTGACTACCGCTTCATTCGGCCATTGAGGAACGCAGTGCTACAAGAAATAGATCAATCGTTTTATGCCGCTATCATGTTTCGTTATCGGCGCACGCGTCCGGTGAAGCCAGAGGCTTTAAACTGCTTTAGCTTCAATGGCGTTGGCTGATTAGCAGCAACGCTAATACGGAGTTCGAACGTACTTTCCCCCGGAGGAACATTGTCAATCGATCCCACGCGAGTTCGATTTTGCATGACTGGATTGTTGTTAGCGTCATAGATGCGACCAAAGACATCTGCGTTGTAGATTGGCTTGCTGGTTGGATTAATGGCTTTTCCTGTGACGAGAAAGCAATTTGCTTCTTGACTAGACCCTGAAAGAACGGAACCTTCAGCAATATCAGCCGGACAAGATTTGTAATCGAGATCAGAAAGCGTAACCTGAGTCAGCGCTAAAGCAGGAGATGCAGAGGCGATCGCCATCATCAGCCACAGGCAGAGAGAGAGGGCGATCGCTCGCCATTTTTGAGAATTGAAGATTTGACGCAACATAAGGGTCTGATTTCTAGATATTTGGAGAGAGGCAGCGCAATTCTCAAAGCACAAATGCAAGAGACCTGAGGAATGCCCGATATAAAAGTGCCGAACTCACAATCATGAGCTGGGAGTGACTGACTGCAGGGCAACTGTTTGTCTTGATACAAAGAAGCCCGGTTTCATTATCTCAGTCTACTGCGGAAATCTAGACAATCTTGCGATCGCCTCTTGCAAACTGCACCCCACCGTCCCACACTGTAAGTGAACAAAACACTAAGGTTAAAAAGCAGTTAAGGGGTTTTTGTGAAACGAGTTCTTTCAATCATCTTAGGTGGGGGAGCCGGAACCCGCTTATATCCTTTGACAAAGCAGCGTGCGAAGCCCGCCGTTCCGTTAGCAGGAAAGTATCGTCTAATTGATATTCCAGTTAGTAACTGTATCAACTCAGAAATTCTTAAAATTTACGTTTTAACTCAGTTCAATTCAGCATCATTAAACCGGCATATTACGCGTGCCTATAATTTTTCAGTATTTTCTGACGGGTTTGTGGAAGTGCTCGCTGCTCAACAAACTCCAGATAATCCAAGTTGGTTTCAGGGAACAGCGGATGCGGTGCGAAAATACCTCTGGCTCCTAGAGGACTTTGACATGGATGAGTTCCTCATTCTATCAGGAGACCATTTGTACCGAATGGATTATCGACTCTTTGTTCAACGCCATCGGGAAACAAATGCAGACATCACCATTTCTGTTGTACCGATAGATGAAAAGCGAGCGTCTAGCTTTGGCTTGATGAAACTCAATGACGAAAATCGAGTAATTGATTTCATGGAGAAGCCGAAGGGCGATGCGCTCAAGCAAATGCAGGTCGATACTCAAGCACTTGGCCTTACGGCTGACCAAGCGGCCGAAAACCCCTACATTGCCTCGATGGGAATTTACGTTTTCAAGAAAGAGGTATTGATTGATTTATTGAAGCGGAATCTCGAACAGACCGATTTTGGAAAAGAAGTCATTCCACATGCCGCTAAAGATCACAATATCCAGGCTTACCTGTTTGATGGGTATTGGGAAGATATTGGAACAATTGAAGCTTTCTATAACGCAAATCTTGCATTGACCAAGCAGCCCCGCCCTCCATTTAGCTTTTATAACGAGAAAGCTCCAATTTATACTCGACCTAGATTTCTACCGCCCTCTAAGTTGTTGGATTGCCAGATCACTGAATCGATTGTTGGCGATGGATGTATTTTGAAGAATTGCCAAGTTCATCATTCAGTTCTTGGTGTGCGTAGCCGTGTGTCAGAGGGAAGTGTCATCCGTGACAGTATGTTGATGGGTGCTGACTTCTATGAAAAGTTTGAAGCCAAGCAATCCGTACGTGAACAGGAGATTGACACTATTCCTGTCGGTATTGGACCTGGGTCTTTGATTCAAAGAGCCATCGTTGATAAGAATGCTCGTATCGGCCGTGATGTTCAAATTGTGAATAAAGACCACATTGAAGAGTCAGAGCGAGAAGATGCAGGCTTCTACATCCGAAATGGCGTCACCGTTATCCTGAAGGGCGCGGTTATTCCTGACGGAACCATTATCTAGAACAACATCCAGTAAGAATCCAAATACCTAGATCAACTGAAAGCCACTATTTTCTGTGAACAGAATGCCACCGTCGGTGTTTCTGGTTATAGGAAATAGGGCTTTTGGCATTGCATCATGGTTGAATAATCCTCAGGGCTAGTGGATACGGGTGATTCACCATGAACGTTGAGCAGGAAAAACAAGTTCAGAATCGAGTAGATTTCAAGTCTGCAAACCGTACAGTCATGTTTGGAGCGATCGCCTTCTTTGTGATTGTGGGCGCTTTATCGCTACATCGCCATCTGATTTTCTTCTCGAATACTGATCACGGCATTTTTAATCAGGTCTTCTGGAACAGTGTCCACGGTCGCTGGTTTGAGAGTTCTCTTTCCTCTGCTTTATCAACCAACGTTATTCATCACGATGAAGTTCCAGCGGTTTACTATCACCGTCTGGGACAGCATTTTACCCCAGCGTTGTTGATATGGATGCCAATCTATGCGATCGCTCAGCATCCGCTCACGCTGGCCATTATCCAGGTATCGCTCATTACAGCTGCCGGAGTTGTTCTTTACTATCTCGCTCGACAGCGCTTACAGCCACGCCTATCTGCGATGATTGCGCTGAGTTTTTACGGAGCCAACGCTGTTATTGGACCTGCACTCGGCAACTTTTACGATTACTCTCAAATACCGCTCTACATTTTTACATTGCTACTTGCGATGGAGAAGCGATGGTGGGCCTTGTTCTGGCCCATGGCCGGATTGACGCTGCTCGTCCGAGAGGATGCTGGCGTTGTGTTGTGCGGCGTTGGACTTTACCTCATTCTGAGCCGACGATACCCCAAAATTGGCCTTGGCGTTTGTGGCTTGAGCATTGGATATCTTTTGTTAGTGACAAACTGGGCAATGCCGTTGTTTTCGTCTGACATTTCTGAGCGGTTTATGATTGAGCGATTTGGTCAGTTTGTTGAAAACGATACTGCTTCAACGATTGACATCATTTGGGCGATCGCCACTCAACCCCTCAAGTTAGTTGAAGAAATAATCTCTCCACGTGACAAAACGATTCGTTATCTTCTTGGCCATTGGCTTCCATTAGCGTTTGTCCCGGCGATCGCCCCAGCATCCTGGACGATTGCCGGTTTGCCATTACTCCAAATTCTGCTGCAGCAAGGAACGACTCCCATGTCGATCACCGTTCGTTATGCAACTGCTGTGATTCCTGGTTTGTTTTATGGCGCCATTATTTGGTGGAGCTATCGAGAATCGCTGTTCAAAACGTGGTTTCGTAAATTTTGGATCTTGTGCATCAGCCTTTCGCTGATATTCACACTCACCTCAAACCCTCATCGTTCGGTCTTCTTCTTAGTCCCTGATTCTGTGCAACCTTGGGTCTATCGCTCGCTGCCTGGTGCATGGAGCCATGCAAATCATATATCTCATGTGCTTGCTCAAATTCCAGAAAATGCTAGCGTCTCATCAACTCGTTTCATGATTCCAGCGCTATCCAATCGCCGTGCGATTTTGAAAATGCCAAAGATCCAATATCTCAACGACCAGCAAAAGCCACGGCGGGTGAAATACATCGTTGCTGATATCGGACACTGGTTACCGGAAGCCGAATTTCGCAGAGCCCGTGACGAAATCCGTCGCACAGTTCCACCCATCGATCGCCTTCTAGAGCGCCAACAATATGGTGTTGTGCACTATGAAGATGGAATTGTGATGCTGAAGCGAGGAGAAGATTCAAACAATCAAGCGCTTCAAGAATGGCAGGCATTCCGTAACACGATTGATGAGATTTTAAATTAATGAGGGTTCTCAGAATTTGATTGATCTGCAGTCAACTCACTTAGGAGCGTTCTTAAGCAAGTGTGTCTAGCAGTCATTACCATAAGTGACTTATTAGCAAGCTTATGAATGAATATAAGAGTTTGCTAACCCATGGACACCTCTATCTGGATTTAAATGAAGCAGCCTAGCGGATCTCAGGTGAAGAACAGGTTCTAGTGTATAAATGAGAATTGGGGTATTTTTAAAAACCCTTAAGATAACCATACGGAACCCATTGTTATGAAGCTGATTTTTATTGGACCCCCCGGTAGCGGAAAAGGCACACAAGCTGTTCGTTTAGAGCGAGAAGCAGGTATTATTCAGCTTTCAACGGGTGATATGTTGCGAGCAGCAGTTGCCTCTGGGTCAGCAATTGGTCAGCAAGCAAAGTCCATTATGGAAGCCGGTGAATTGGTATCAGATGCAATTATTGTTCAGATGATTCAAGATCGGATTGCTCAGCCAGATTGTAAAAAAGGCTTTATTTTAGATGGGTTTCCTCGAACGATCGCTCAGGCGGAAGCATTGGATGTAATGCTCACCGACCAGGATAGTCATTTGGACGGCGTGATTGAATTTCAGGTTGATGAAACCATTCTCGTGAAGCGCATTGCAGGACGTTTCACGTGCAAGCAATGTGGTGAAGGATACAACGATTTTCTAAAGCCTCCAGCTGTAGATGGAGTTTGTGATATTTGCGGTTCTACTGAATTTAAGCGCCGCGCGGATGATAATACTGAAACCGTGAAAACGCGATTAGATGCCTATCGAGCTCAGACTGAGCCACTCCTTCCGTATTATCGAGAGAAGGGCCTGATGATGAGCGTGGATGCGATGAATTCAATTGAGCAGGTGTCTAAAGAACTCGATTCACTTTTGCTACAGTGCCAAGCAAGTGCGTGATGCGTCTCTAGTAGCTTCAATTTACTATTGAAAAGAAATATTCGTGCCCATCGCCGGATTAAGATAAGGTATCTCTGCTCTGCAACGATGAACTGATGCTGCAACTTGCTCTTGTCATGATGGTTGTGATTGTGGGTTCAGCGCTGTGTTCTGGTACAGAAACTGCGCTGCTCTCAGTCCCCATGATTCGTGTCCGTCAATTGGCTCAATCAGAGAAACGCTCAGCGATCGCGCTCTTAAACGTCCGGCAGCGAATTAATCGTCCTATTGCGACGATTGTGATTCTCAACAACGTGTTCAATATTGTCGGCAGTATTTTAGTGGGGCAAGTGACGGCTTCGGCCCTGGGAGAAAGGTGGCTAGGAATTGTTTCTGGCGTGTTTACCTTTCTCATCATCATCTTTGCAGAAATTTTCCCTAAGACGCTGGGAGAGCGATTTTCTGAGCCGATTTCTCTCGGTGTTGCAGGTCCGATTCAAGTATTAACCGTTGGGCTGTCGCCCCTGGTGTGGTTGGTCGAACAGGTGACGTCACCCGTTACCCAGGGCCGCCGAATTCCATCAACGAATGAAGCTGAAATTCAATTTCTGACAGCAATTGGTCGTCAGGAGGGCATTATTGAGGAAGACGAAGCTGAGATGATTCAGCGAGTCTTTCGGCTCAATGACGTAACGGCGTTTGATCTGATGACGCCCCGAGTTGCATTGACCTATTTATCAGGCGATCGCACGCTTGCTGATGCGAAGGCTGACATCATCCAGTCGCAACACAGTCGAATTGTGGTTATTGGAGAATCCATTGATCATATTGCGGGGATTGTCCTGAAAGACGAGCTTTTGGTTGCATTAATCAATCATCGAGAAGAAGCACGAGTCACCGATTTGGCAAGACAGGCGCGCTTTGTTCCAGAGACGATTCGTGCAGACAAATTACTCAAATCGTTTCAAGACTATCGTGAACATCTGGTGGTGGTTCTTGATGAATATGGCGGGGTGTCTGGAGTCGTGACGTTGGAAGATGTGCTCGAAGTATTGACAGATGAAATCGTCGATGAAACGGACCGGATTGTTGATATGCAGGCGATCGCTCGACGAAAGCGGTCAGCACTCCTTCGTGCGAAAGGGATTGAATCCAATCCGCCCAAGACTCCTCCAACGTTTGAGCGTTAACATTAGCCGATGGAATAATCTCCGCATCCCCCACACTCGCTTCGCTGTGGTTATGGTTGCTCTCACTGTTTTGTGTGGAACGTCAGTGGCCTGTACGGATGTAGAAGAAATCCGAGAGCAGAGATATTCAATGGCCTATCTGATGGAGACCGGAGAGTGTCCCGGATGCAATTTACAGGGGATGGACTTTACTGTTTTGGGTGGGCCTGGATTTAATTTGTCGGGGGCCAATCTGCGAGGAGCGAACTTTGAGGGTCTGAATCTAACAGAAGTTAACTTTAGTGGAGCCGATCTACGCCGCGCGAACTTTAAAGATGCCATTCTTACTCAGACCGATTTTCGAGGCGCAGACTTACGGGAAGCAAATCTAGAGGGCGCTAACATCGACAACGCTCTCATTGACTTTGCTCAGCTGAGTGGCAATGCAGGCACGGATAATATTTATCGACTAACTCCAGCAGATGTCCTTGACCGGAGAGTTCGGTGGCTAGCCATTGGATTTGGGACGCTATTTACGATTTTCTTTATCCCATTTTTGATTAAGTTAAATCGGCAGCTCAATGCATCTCGGGCAGAGAAGCTGTATCAAAAAGGCATTAAGAGTCTCAGCAATCATCACCATCAGCAGGCGATCGCCCAGTTTAGTCAATCCATTTCACTTCGTTCAGCAACGGAGACAGTCTACTTTGATCGAGGTTGTGCTTTTTTGACCCTTGGGAAGCTAGAACGGGCAAAGGTTGATATCGACCACTTCTTATCAACGAATGCCTCGGATAAAAGGCTCGATGCGTTGATCGTCAAAGGATGGATTGATATCAAACAGAGGGAGTATGCGCGTGCGCTTCAGCAGTTCAATACAACGCTCCACGATTACCCTAATTCCGCTGCTGCGATTACTGGTCGCGGCTTAGCACGACAACAGTTAGGTGATTTTCACGGAAGCTTGGATGATTTTTCTCAGGCAATAGAGTGTGAACCCGAATGGAGCACCTACCTTGAACGAGGTAAGCTTCTGATTTTGTTCGGTGAATATTCCCGTGCCCTTGATGATCTAGCTAAAGCCGGAGCCCTGAGAGATACCACCGCTCAGGTTCAGTACTATCGAGGATTAGCTCATTATTATTTGGGCGATCGCCAAGCAGCGAAACTTCAATGGCAGCAAATTCTTGAAACACAGCCATCTACTATGCCTCAAAGTGATGCTGTGGCACTGAAATCTGCTTATCTCGTCCGTGGCCTCACGTACTATCAGCTCGGACAACACAAAGCCGCGATTCGTGATCTATTGGCAGCCCTCAAACTTGATCTGATTGATGCTGATGTTCATCGCAGGCTGGGTGTGACCAGGTTGACGCTAGGCAATGCGGCGGCGG
>JBCBLF010000133.1:0-12500 GCA_038520475.1 Cyanobacteria bacterium J06627_8 | reverse complement strand
GTTGCAGGCCATGAATCACTGCAACAATGCCAGTTTTAGCCACATTTGTCTGATGCTCAATTCCCCATTCCGTTAGTTTTTGAGACACGAAATCAGCCGTGAGCTGTTCGCGGAAGGCTAGCTCAGGGCGTTGATGGATGTGTCGTCGCCATTCAACCAGTTGAGGCTGGAGTGCTCGAATGTCTGGGCGAATTTGAGCCGTATTCACTGACGGTGGCAGGGAAGTTGTGACCATAAAAATGCAAATGGAAAGATATGAATCGAATACGTCGTACCTAGTTCATGCGGTGAGAAGGCTCTATCAACACAGAGTCCATGACAGATATCCTTTCAGCGAACGTCCTTCAAACAAAAGGACTTGATAGCCTGTCTCAATGTACAGGGTATGTGCGTTGGTTCAGTACCGTCATGTGGTTCGCACCACACCCACATTAGTGATATCACGCCAGCTGAAACTGCCAGCTGCATGACATCAGGCAATTTCGTGGGGAGAAGACGATGCCTTCATCATCAGTGCAACCTTCAACAGAGTCTTCAAAACAATCCTCAAAAAATATACAGTTCTCCAAAATTTTCGAGGAAACGAATATCTTCAGACCGCCAAGTCTCAATTAAGAAACGAACACGACATTATCTATACCTAACATAATCAGGGATAAAGTATCAGGACTCGTGCGATCTATAGCAATCTTAGATGAGCTGTAGAGAACGGTAATCAACACAACCCATCAATATTCTCCAGTCTTTCACTAGAGGAATGGAAGAATTCGCTCAATGTCAAGATTCGATGCAGCATGGGCCAGTTTCGTGCGATCGCCCAAATCAGCTAGATAGGGAACACAGCCAAGAGTAGGCACTTGAGTGAGTGATTGGAGCAAATCCTTGAAGGTTTTGATGTCGTCTTGAGAAACGGCAGTCGGACAGGTAAGAATCAAACCTTTCAGATGTACTCGTGATTGACGAGCTAACGCAACATGGGCGATCGCCTGACCAATCGCTCCAGGCTGAACTGGCACAACAAGAAACGTCGGCAAGCGCCAGTCCCATGCCAAATCAGCAACGGTGGTCTCTGGCGTGAGGGGAGTGCCGAGTCCACCAAATGCTTCCATTAGGACAAGATCATGAGACGCTGACAGTGCTTGATAGTGCTTCCAAATAGTCGCCAGATTAAGTGATGAATTCATACAGGCAGCCATAATTGACGGCTCACCTTCTCCTTCCACGGATACTGTTGACAGCTCTTCAAGGGATTGTGGGAGGTTGAGGGTTGTTTGATACTGCTTTGGGTCAGTGAGATCTGAGCTGATTGGCTTATAGACAGCGACAGAAGACTGTTCGGAGCAATAGGTCTGATAGTAAGCGGCGATCGCCAGCGTTACAACGGTTTTACCAACGTCGAATCCTGTCGATGTGATGAAAAGAGACTTCTGCATGAAAAATTACTAGCTGATTCTTTAAAGCGATGTGTCGTGGATAGAGCTGTGGACCAGCCGGTTTATAGAGTTAGATAACGATTTCCTCAATCTATCAGTCAGCGGATTCTCTGTCTAAATCAAAAACGCGCACTTCTAGCTCGAATGAGGTTGCGTCAGTGGCAACAACATCGATCTGATAAGCGCCGCTCTCGGGTACCTGAGCCTCCCAAAATACTACGCCACTTGCATCATCAATCAGTGTGCCATCTGGGAATCGAACTGAGAGGGTCACTGGACCTTCCATGAGTTCTAACCGGAGTCCTTGACCAGCTTGCACATCAACCAGATATCGACGGATAGTGAGCGCATTTGTTCGAGCCGTAACCCTGACTCCGTCACTGTTCTCCTCAAGATTCAGGCGTTCAGTTTCAACCGTGGGCTCTGGAGGAGGAACAGGTTCTGGTTCTGGCTCCGGCTCTGGTTCCGGTTCGGGCTCCTGAAGTGTGACAACCAACTGATAATCACTACTGTCCACTCCAGGTTCAGGCGTGACTTGTATCGTATAGTTGCCTGTAAATTCTAAGGCCCCTTCCCAAAATGAAACCTGTTGCGATCGCCCATCAACCGGCTCTCCATTAGGTGCCAAGACTGACATAATAACGCCTGCATTTTCTAACTCAGCCGTCAGCTGTTGGCCTTGGGTGCCCGAGAAGACGTAGCTCAAGGTCTCATTTTGGTTTAAGCTTCCCTCCAACGCCCGCGGAGAACCTGCCTGAAGGTCAATTTGTTGGCTAAATTCAACAGGTTCGGCGTCTGGCTCTGCTGGCTCTGGTTCTGGCTCAGAGATAGGTTCCTCAACAACAGAGGGGTTTAAATCTTCTTCTGGAGCGGAGTTGAACACTGCACTCACCACAGCCCATGAACCAATTCCAGTCACCACGGCTAATGCAAATCCGATCCCGATGATCGCGAGCGGATTATCCCCGGTTTGTTTTTTCCCGTATGATCTGGGACCAGAAGCCGAAGGGCTTTGATAGCCTCCTCTAGCAGCGGATGAGGTCTGTTCTCCCATTGGTGTCGTGGAGCGGCGACCCCCAACAGCAACGGTCTGGAAATTTGAGGGGGCTGGTGGTCTTGCTGACGCTGCGCGAGTTGCCGACGTGCCAGAAGGAGAAGGAGGTGCCGAGAAATGCGAGCCGGGGGGTTGTTGAGCGGAGGCCGGAGTAGAGGCAGAGGATTGCGTTCCATACATCATACTGAGCGCATGATGAAGCTCATTAACCGACTGATAGCGATCGCCCGGACGATAGCTCAACATTCGGTTCAAGATTTCTGTGAACTGAGGACTAATGCGCGCCCACTGCTGCCAGTTCCACGTCAGCATCACGTCATCAAATAACTCTTGGGGTTCCTGCCCCGTCAGCAAAACAACTGATGTGACAGCCAAGGCATATAAGTCACTGCTGGGGTACGCTCGACCAGTTTGCACTTGCTCACTCGGAGCATAGCCAGGCTTTCCGACGGTTGTCGGCTGAGCCGTTGTAGATGAACCCACCCGATCGGCCTGATGTAGGCGGGTCGCGATTTCTTTAACTACGCCAAAATCGATCAAAACAGGCAACCGATCATCATTTCTCAAAATGATGTTGTCGGGTGTAATGTCTCGATGAATAATGCCCTTGCTATGCACATGAGCCAAGACGGGGAGTAAATTTTGTACGAGCCACAGGACTTCTGTCTCGGAAAATACCATGTTTCGAGCAATCCGCTCGTCCAGCAATGTTCGATAGGTTTTGCCTTTCACATAGTCTTGAACTAGAAATAGTCGTTGACCTTCTTCGAAGGTGGCACGAAATTGGGGTATCTGAGAATGCCGAAGCTGGTATAGAATAGCCGCTTCACGCTGAAATAGCTCCCGAGACTTCTCAAGCGCGTAGGCACTACTGTGATTAGGGATATATTCCTTGAGTGCGCAGTATTCGTTGAATCGCCCTCGATCCTCAGCCAGGTACGTACGTCCAAACCCGCCTTGCCCGAGAATGCTGTGGATTCGGTAGCGATTTTGTAGAACCGTTTCGACAGGAATTGGCAGTTGCATGTACCTACTCTAAAAATCGTACTCTGAGAACCGTGAAGAAAAGCAAATACTGCTGGGCATAACGCGGCTTAGTGCCGGCTTGTTATTATCCTCATTTGATAGAACTTACGCAATGGTGTCAGTAATGGCAGACAGCCCCTTCATCACTCAAACCATTCACTAAATGCTCGAAAATTCGCATGGCCCCATCAGGCTACCAGCAGACGACGTACTTTCATCTGCTCTCTATTTTATCGAGCATCCCTGAGTGTCTATGTCGTCAAATCAGGTTCTTATCGGCGCTCTTCTTTATTTTGGCTGATGATTGAGAATACTCTAGGCTTTCAAATAAACTACAGCATCGTTGATTTTTTGAGATATTGCTACGGTCACCCGCCCCTCATATCAGCTCCCTAAAATCCAGCCATTTCTTTAAAGTCCAACTACAAATGAAGCGATTACGAATACAGACTGGAGTCGAGCACGTAGCGCCGTAGCTGTTTTTGAAGAGTTGATGTACACGCTGCTTAAATCGAGAGAAGGAATCAGGTCTCTGACCGCATCGAACTCCTATCCATTCACCCAGTTGGTTCTAAGCCGACTAAGCACCGCTGTAGTAAGAAGATGCAACAATTGTTGCTAAATTTGAAGCTTCACATACGTGGATTCTAAGGGAGTGCTGATGAAGTGGTAGGCTCTATATCAAGGCTTTTGCTTGAAACTTAAGGGAATAGTTTTTGTCTGACGTTGGGAGGATTGTTAGGAATGAAACGACTGGCTGGTGTACTTGCAGTTCTAGTAATGGTAGTTAGTGTCCTGAGCTGGGTTGTTGCGCCTCTCCCAGTTCACGCGACTGGGTTAGATAGCGTAACGTTTGGTCCATCTCCAATCTTGGCAGCAGAGCGCCGGAATGCTGTAGAGGAAAAGCTAAAAAATAGCTTTGGTACAACGATTGACGTGAACAACTCAAACGTTCGTGCGTTTATTGAATTTCCTGGGATGTATCCAACGTTAGCAGGCATTATTGTTCGCAATAGTCCGTACGCATCAGTTGATGACGTGTTCAAGATCCCTGGTTTGACGGCTCGTCAAAAAGATGTTCTTGAGCGCTATCGCGATCGCCTTTTGGCGACTCCTCCATCTGAGGCTATGGTTGAAGGCGGCGATCGTTTCAACAACGGATTCTATGACTAAGTCTTAATTCAAAGAGTATTGGTCCGCAAACTTTAGGACTATATAACGAACAATAAAAGGGATAGCGGACATCTCCGCTACCCCTTTTTGCTTTATGCGAAAGGGAATTCCTTGAGTTAAGACGCAGCCTCCCGAGCAGCCGCAGCTTCGTCAGGATGAATGTTCAAGCGAGTAAGGTTGATGCGGCCCTTATTATCTATTTCTCTGACTTTAACAATTACCTCATCACCCACAGCAACTTCGTCTTCAACCTTTCCAACTCGATAGTCAGCCAATTGAGAAATGTGAATCATTCCTTCTTTCCCAGGCAAGACTTCAACAAATGCACCAATTGGAATAATGCGAGTGACGGTTCCGGCATAGACATCTCCAGCATTTAACTGACGAGTCATTCCCTCAATGATGCTGCGGGCTTTCTTTGCCTTCTCTCCATCGACGGCTGAGACTGTGACGAGACCACTGTCTTCAATATCGACTTTCGCGCCAGTCTGCTCCGTAATGCCCTTGATGGTTTTTCCACCAGGGCCAATGACTAATCCAATCAGCTCAGGATTAATTTGAAGCGTCAACAATCTTGGAGCAGATGCTGCAAGATCTTCCCGTGGCTTGTCGATGACTTCAAGCATCTTTTCAAGAATATGCATCCGGGCAGGTCGAGCTTGATTAATGGCATCTCCGATAACCGACATGCTGAGGCCCGTGATTTTCATGTCCATCTGAAGTGCCGTGATGCCTTTCTCAGTGCCGGCAACCTTGAAGTCCATGTCACCGAGAAAATCTTCAATACCCTGAATATCCGTTAGAATTCTGACTTCATCCCCTTCTTTAATTAGACCCATCGCAGCTCCACTGACAGGTTTATTAATTGGAACGCCTGCGTCCATCAGGGATAGGGTTGAGCCACAGACGGAGCCCATTGATGTCGAGCCGTTAGACGATAACACTTCCGATACAACTCGAATAACGTATGGAAATTGCTCTTGATTTGGAAGCACCGGAATAATTGCCCGTTCAGCAAGGGCGCCGTGCCCCACTTCCCGACGACCTGGCGATCGCATGGGTCGTGTTTCACCAACAGAATAGGGAGGGAAATTGTAGTGATGGAGATATCGTTTTGACTCATCTGGATGGAGATCATCCATTTCTTGAGCATCCCCTGGTGTCCCTAGCGTCACCACCGACATCACCTGAGTCAAGCCACGCTGAAAGACTGCCGATCCATGAACTCGAGTTGGCAAAATTCCCGTGCGACAACCAATCGGGCGAACTTCATCTAACTTACGACCATCAACTCGAATGTTGTCTTCAATGATCTGCTGACGCATCAGTTTCTTCGTCACTGATTTGAAGACTTTGCCGAGCGCTTTTGTATCTTCAGTGACCGCAACACGAATAGGGTCCTCTTCAGGACGTTCTTCGATCTCAGTACTGATGCCGTCTTTAACTGTATCCAGCTCTCCGTCACGCTGCTCTTTCGTCAACTCAAATTTCTTCAAGATGTCTTTGACAGGAGCCGTTGCGCGATCGCGGACAAAGTCTTCAACGGTTGGATCAGTTTCAGGCTCTGGTTCTTTCACAAGGGTCAGGCCCAGTTCTTCAACCAAGTCTTTTTGAGCCTGAATCAGATCGCGAACCACCTCATAGCCAAAATCAATTGCTTCAATGATGTCTTGCTCGGGCAGTTCGCTCGCCCCAGCCTCAACCATGATGACGCCATCCGGTGAGCCTGCCACGACGAGGTCGAGATCGCCTTCCTCGATCTCTCGATAGGTTGGATTGATGATAAAATCATCCCCTAGTAATCCTACTCGCACAGCAGCCATAGGACCGTTGAATGGAATTTGAGCCAGCAAGGTTGCAACAGATGCTCCGGTCACAGCCAAGATATCAGGAGGCATGCGTTCATCCATTGACAACGTCGTTGCAACGATTTGGATGTCATCACGTAACCACTGTGGAAATAAGGGCCGCATCGGACGATCAATCAGGCGGCTAATCAACGTCGCCTTTTCAGGGGGGCGTCCTTCTCGACGCAGATAGCCTCCTGGAATGCGACCTGCTGCATAGAGTCGCTCTTCGTAATCCACCAGCAGTGGGAGAAAATCTATACCTTCCCGACCTGATGAACGTGTTGCTGTGACTAAAACTGCAGTCTCTTCTGCTTGAATGAGGACAGTTCCTCCTGCTTGTGGAGCTAGAAATCCTAATTTGAGTCGAATGTCTCGCCCATCGACGGATATTGTCTTTTCTACTTCCGACACCATGAAGCGTAATTTCCTCTGTTCTTTCTTGTTTTGCTTCTCGCAATCGTAACACTGATGTCAAAAAGCTCGCTTGTGAGAGAGATGATTTGTATTACACCAACGCCTCTGTTGTAGGCCTCGTTAAATCTCGGATCAGTTTCAGATCAGTTTTCACCGTTTCAAAGCCGATGCATGTCTGCTTGACCTATCGTGTTGTTGCGAATAGACCGCGATCCTAAACAAATACCTCTGTCAGAATTAAGCTAACTACGGCTATAGTTTGAGCACCTGATTTGCCGTGTGTTCAAAGCAACTCTGAGTCTAATGCGCTGATACGGAAGCCGGAAGGTTAAGCGCCCTGCAAGGTACTAACCGTTCAAATCGGAAGTTACATGACTGGGTAAAAGGCACGAAGGAATAGAGATGTTGCGCGCGCAACATCTCTATTCCTTACTAATGGGTTTGAGACGATCGCTAAGTCGTGATGTTGAACCACGTATGCTGCATACATACGCTGCATAGAAAGGAATCTCACCATGAAGGTAATTAAATGAAGGTGATTGTTATTGGTGGAGGCGCGGCAGGATTTTTTGGGGCGATCGCCTGTGCAGAGGCTTGGCCAAATGCCCGCATCACGATTCTTGAAGCAGGTGCTCAGCCATTGTCAAAAGTTCGCATTTCAGGGGGAGGTCGATGTAACGTCACCCATGCATGTTTTGAACCATCTCAACTGATTCAGCATTATCCACGGGGGAGTAAGGCACTAAGAGGAGCATTCAGCCGATTCCAGCCAAAGGATACCGTCGACTGGTTTGCTCAGCGCCAGGTTCAGTTGAAGACAGAAGATGACGGTCGGATGTTTCCAGTAACCGATGATTCTGAGACGATCATCGACGCCTTAATGACTGAAGCAGAATCGCTCGGTGTCCGAATCAAAACAAAAGCTGTGGTCACGCATGTCGCCGTCAGTCCAGCAATTGCAGATCAACACGATGCAACTTGTGCAGCGACACCGGATTCAACTAGTCCTAGAGCAGCGTCAAACTCTCGCTTCACAGTCGAACTTAGAGGAGGGCACACGCTAACGGGCGATCGCCTCCTGCTTGCGACGGGCAGTAATCCCAAAGGCTATGCCATCGCCCATCAATTGGGCCATAAGATTCAACCTCCGGTTCCGTCTCTCTTTACCTTTCAAATTCCTGATTCCCATCTTCATTCCCTTGCAGGCATTGCAATTGAACAGGTTCATGCTCAACTTCATTGCGCAGGATATCCAACCATTAAACAAGAGGGGGCTGTGCTTATCACTCACTGGGGACTCAGCGGGCCCGCGATCCTCAAATTATCGGCGTGGGGCGCACGGCAATTGCACGACTGTCATTACCACGCCACCTTACGGGTGTCTTGGCTGCCGCAGCACTCAATCGATGATATTCGAGATACTCTACTTATGTTCAAGCAGGAACACATGAAGCGGGCGATCGCAACGGTTAATCCCTTCATGTTTCCTCGACGATTATGGGAGTACTTGATTCACAGCAGCACGATCGATGATCAGACGCAAGGAGGCGATCGCTGGGCCAACCTCTCGAAAAAAGATGTGAATCGTCTGGCGAAGACCTTAACTCAGCACGAATTCGAGATTCACGGCAAGGGCACCTTTAAAGACGAGTTTGTCACCTGCGGAGGCATTTCCCTAAAGTCTGTGAATTTCAAAACTATGGAAAGCCGCTTGTGTTCAGGTCTGTACTTCGCGGGTGAGGTTTTAGATATTGATGGAGTCACCGGAGGATTTAACTTTCAAAGCGCGTGGACAACCGGCTGGATCGCAGGACATGCTATGGGTAAACCGGCAGCAATATGACATCCGTGAATAGGATAGCTTTAGCCATTTAGGCCAGGAAACCCAGTATCATTTGGTTCCTTGGCGTATGGCCAAATCGCTCGCCGTTTTGTTCTAACAAAACTGGCGACGGCTGTAGGACTTGCCAAGCCTCTCAAACCCATCTTTTCTGTGTGTAACGTCCAAGAACTCATGCAGCGACACAGGGTGCGTCGCACCCTAATATCACCAGACCTAATCCTATTCGCATCACAACACATCAACCTGTATTACGCATACCGGCTGCAATGCCGTTAATTGTCAGCAGTGCGCCTCGAAGAAGCTCCCCACGGCTATAGCGCGATCGAATCACCCCAGCAGCTGCCGTATTTTTGTGATGCCTCAGGCGCTTCAACAACGACACTTGCAAATATCCAAGCGGAACAATGGTTCCGTTTCGGAGTTGAACCGAGCGCTGTAGTTCAGGATCACCATCCAGTAAGGTCTCATGGCGCGTAATCTGAAGCACTAAGTCTCGCGTCAAGTTGTACTCACGCGAAATTTGGTCAAATAGTTTCTCGAAACGAGGCAAGTCTTCAGGATTGCTCAGCTCTTGAACATAATGACCCGCAATTTGGAGGTCCACCTTTGAGAGAGTCATCTCAACCTTTGACACCACCATGCGGAAGAAGGGCCATTTGTAATAGAAATACCGCAGTAGTTTAAGGTTCTCTTCTGGATTCTCCTGGAAGAACTCATTCAGCGCTGTGCCAACCCCGTACCATGCGGGCAAGAGGAAACGAGTTTGGGTCCAGCTAAACACCCATGGGATGGCGCGAAGCCCTGATAGTCCCTTTTTCTTCCCACCTCGACGAGCTGGACGAGAGCTAATTTGCAGCTGACTAATTTCCTCAATCGGCGTCACCTGATGGAAAAAGTCAATGAAATCTGGCTGTTCGTAGATCAGCTCACGATAGTGCCGTCGCGATCGCACAGCAAGCTGCTCCATGATGTCATTCCAAGGCTCAATGGCATCAAATCCATTATTCAAAAGACTTCCCTGCATCACTGCACTAGTAACAGTTTCCAAGTTGTAGAGCGCAAGTTCAGGCAAGTTGTATTTTGAGGCAAGGACTTCACCTTGTTCAGTAATCTTGATGCGCCCGGCAACACTACTGCCTGGTTGGGCCAGCACTGCCTCATATGCAGGTCCACCTCCACGTCCAACCGAACCGCCTCGCCCATGGAAGATGCGGAGGGAGATACCGTATGGGTCAGCAGTCCTCTGGAGGGCGTGCTGTGCTTTATGAATTTCCCAATTACTGCTCAAAAAACCAGAATCTTTGTTGCTATCGGAATAGCCCAACATGATTTCTTGCAAATCAGGCATAAATGACGTCAATCGCGTTTTATCGCCACTTGCAAGGTAATGGCGATAGAGCGGTAGCCGAAATAGTTCATCCATCACAGCAGGGGCGCGACGCAAATCTTCCACCGTTTCAAACAGCGGCACAATGAGCAAGTTGCCGGCTCCCGTCGCTGGATCATAGAGTCCTGCCTCTTTCGCCAAAAGCAGAACTTCTAACAGGTCACTGACATCATGACTCATGCTAATGACGTACGTCTGGCAAATCGATGTTCCAAATTCTTGATGCAGCTTTTTGACGACCCGAAATGTCTGAATAATTTCTCGGGTGATGTCACTGAATGGCAAATCAGCCGGAATCAAAGGACGACGAGTCTGGAGTTCCCTAATGAGCCATTCTTTTTTCTCGTCCTCGGTTAGATCATCGTAAGGTTTTGGAAGGATTTGAAGGTATTCGACAATCTCTCCGATTGTGTCAGAATGACGAGAACTTTCTTGACGAACATCTAAGTAGGCGAGGTTAAATCCATAAATTTCAACCTGACAGATGAGGTCCTCAAGCTCCTGACAGGTCAGGCCCGTTTCGCTCAAATTGCGCTGAATGAGACGCAACTCTACCAAGAATTCAGCACTCGATGAGTACGCAAGAGCCTGATTGACCTCAGGGAGTTCATCACGGAAGCAATCGCTCTGATAAAGCTGTTGATTACGCTCTAGCGTATTCTTTAGTCGCTGAATGATGTAAGACAGCTTGAGACGATAGGGCTCTTGGCGAAATCGAATCGATAAAGCATCGTAGATGACTGGAAAATGAATCTGATCTTGCTCAAGGGATTCGAGCAAGTCGGGTAAGACATCACTCCAATGGAGGGATAGGCTCAACAACTCAACGAGCTGATCCGTTGATTGAATGTATTTTTCTAAAACTAGGCTCCGCTGATAACAAGCGGTTTTCCAAGTGACGGATGGAGTGACCGATGGGTTGCCATCGCGGTCAGACCCAACCCAAGACCCGAAGTAGCAAAAGTTATAGCTTGGAGGGCGTAACCAAGGGAAAGAGGCATTTAAAGCTGTTTTGAATCGTTGATAGAGCTGCGGGATGGCATCAAACAAAACCTCTTGAAAATAGTGGAGTGTGTAATCCACTTCATCCATAACAGTGGGCTTAAATTGATGCAGCTCATCTGTACGCCACCACAATCGAATTTCTTCAGTCAATCGTTGACGCAGGATTTGAGCCTCCCACGACATTGAAAAATCCAGGGCTTTGTTCGATTCTTCAATGCGATCGAGTTCTCGCAAAATCCGTACGAGGCGCCGCTGTTTGCCACGAATGGTGTGACGTACGATTTCAGTTGGGTGCGCCGTAAACACCATACGGACATCGAGCTTATCAATCAACGCTTGAATGTGTTGAGGCGGCACGTTGAGGCGCTTAAGTTTCGCAAACATGCCGAGAAATGTTCGAGCTTCATGCTTCGCAGACGCGACCTCATTGGAGGATTTCTCAAAGGCATCGGGCTGAATGCCACTTTCCCGATCGTTGGGATCAATGTATGGCGGAACTGAATCAACGGCAAAAAACGACCGAAAATCCTGCTCAATTCGATCACTGAGCTGCTCGTAGGCTGACCGATACAGTTGTTGTTGTCCCCGCTGCTCGTAATGTTGCTCAACAATGTTGATGAGTTGAAAATAGAGTGCAAAAGCTCGGGTTAATCGAATCGCTTCATTCAGATCGATATCTTCGATCATGTTGAGAGATTCGTAGCCCTGAGACTCCTCTGCTTGACCGTCTGGCAACCCAATGGCAAGTAATTGCTTGAGTAAAGCAACAAAGTCTTGTCCACATTCCTGATGAAGCACTGCTTCCCACAGATCTTCAACAACTTTTAGTCGATGGCGCAGAAAAAGGTCTTCTGATGTCGCGATAGAAGATAATTCATCATGATCGTGTCTAGCCAGTGTAACCTCAGAACGAGATGCACCACCTGATGAGTGAAGCGTTGAACTCATAGCTTGTCCCAGCGGAATACGTGATAATTCTATGGGGTTTCGTCGGTTTATTTCTACTTCTTTGGCTTCTAAAAAGACTTGTAAGCGCTTTACATCTAATAAATGAAGGCTTTTTAACCCTCAGGACTGATACAGTTGAGCGGTTTTAGGGCGTCCGATTCTTCAGCAAGTCATCGTTGTTAGAAGACTTAGCACTTCAATGAACTAGAGCTACCCACTGCTACTGCTCTGCGTCGGGAATTGAGTAATTTGCTGCGTTATGGATGGGTTGATGCAAGATGGGTAAGCGATCGCCCCGAAAGATTTCTTCACTAGCTTGCCCAGCCTGAATCAAAATGTCTGACATTGCCTTTATTGCCAACAATCC